>NZ_JACVAE010000005.1 GCF_014851675.1 Rhizobium sp. ARZ01 | reverse complement strand
CGATGATGATGTGCTTGGCCGTGTAGGTGCCTTCCGGCAGCACGTTCTTCGGCAGCGGCGCCTGCGGCTCGACCGGCTTCTTGGTGGTCTTGGAGACGACGATCTCGCCGGGCTTCGTCAGCTTCGCTTCGCCCCAGATGATGTCGACCTTGTTCTTCTTCATCAAGAAGCCGACGCCGCCGTTCATGCGGCTTGCAATGCCGCGCGAACGGGCGACGATCGCCTTGAGGTCCGGCGTGACCTTGCCGTCGATCTTGATGCCGTAATCGCCCGGATGCTGGGCGTAATGGAAGATTTCGGCCGAACGCAGCAGCGCCTTGGTCGGGATGCAGCCCCAGTTTGAGCAGATGCCGGCCAGATGTTCCCGCTCGACGATGGCGGTCTTCAGCCCGAGCTGGGCAGCCCGGATCGCAGCGATGTAGCCGCCAGGACCCGAACCGATAACGATGACGTCGTAAGCTACCATAGCTTCATCCTATTGGTCGGGCCGGTTCGTGCCGCACCAAGCCTCGTGTATGGTTGGTCATTCTGGAGGGGAGACTAGCTCAGTAGTCAGCGCGGCCGCCCGACATGTCAAACACAGCTCCGGTCGAGAAAGACAGCTGATGTGAGGCGACAAAAGCCACGAGATCCGCCAGTTCTTCGGCGGTCCCGAATCGATCCATGGGGATCTTTCCCAACAACTCCTGCACGTAGGCTTCCGGCCAGTCATCAAAGATGCGGGTTCGGATCGCCCCCGGCGCCACACAGTTGGCCGTGATGCCTGTGGTCGCCAATTCGCGCCCCATCGTCTTTGTGAGAGAGATCAATGCCGCCTTGCTTGCCGCATAGGCCGCAATCTGGGGCCCGGGCTCCTTGCCCGCCACCGAGGCGATGTTGACGATGCGACCATAACCGCGCGCAATCATCTCGGGGATGACGGCCTGGCAGCAAAGCAACGCGCCGGTGACGTTGACCGTCATCACCCGCTCCCATTCCTGGGCGTCGATTTTCCACACCGGCTTGTTGGGGCCGGGAACGGCAGCATTGCAGACGAGGATCGAGATCTCACCCAGCATCTTTCGTGTCGAGGCGAGTGCCGCGGCGACTTCTGAAGGAGACGTCACATCGACGCCGCATGCGTGCGTGGAGCCGATGTCGGACAACTGCTCGGCGGCTTCGCGCGCTGCCTCGCCATCCACATCCCAGATGGCGACACGCGCGCCGCGCTCCAGCAGCCGTTGCGCGATGACCAGCCCGAGGCCGCGGCCCGCGCCGGTCACGATGGCTGATCGTCCCTTCATTGTGCTGCCCTCCCGCTGCGGTTCGTGACTCGGAATCTGGCGGCGATCTCACCGACAAAGCCTTTGCGCATCGCAAGAATGCAGAACAAGAACACGCAGCCGATAATGACCGAGAGCCATTCTCCCACCTTATCGGCCAGAAAATTCTGTAGCAGGATCACAAAGAAGGCCCCCGCGATTGGACCGGAAAGCGTTCCCAGCCCGCCGAGGATGCACATCATCACTACCTCGCCGCTCAGCGACCAGTGCAAATCGTTGAGCGACTCATAGTTGAGCGCCAACGCCTTCAGTCCACCCGCCAATCCAGAAAGTGCGGCGGAAAGCACAAATGCCAACACCTTGTAACGGTCGACATCGTAGCCAAGCGAGATCGCTCGCGCTTCGTTTTCCCGGATCGCAGTCAAAACCTGACCAAAAGGCGACGTGACGATACGGTGGATACCCGCCAATGCCAGGACGAAGCAAACCGCTACCAGACCATAGAGAGCATAGTCGTTCTCCAGATCGACCAGCCCGAACAACCGGCCCCGCGGAATCCCATGCAGTCCATCGTCGCGGCCCGTCCACTCCATCTGCATGGCGACAAAGTAGATCAGCTGCGAGATCGCCAAGGTGATCATGGCGAAATAGATCCCTTGTCGGCGGATTGCGATTACCCCGGCAAAGAGCCCCAGAAGTGCAGCCCCGGCAACGCCGGCGAGCAGGCCGATTTCAGGCGGCCAGCCCAGATGCTTCATTCCAAGGCCGAGGATGTAGCCGGCGGTTCCGAAGAACATGGCGTGACCAAAGGAGAGCAAGCCGGTGTAGCCGAGCATGAGATTGAAGGCCGAGGCGAAGATTGCAAAACACAGAAGCTTCACCATCAGCATCGGATAGACGACGGCGGGCGCAACGATCAGTGCGACGATCCCCGCCAACACCATAAAAGCAGTCGATTTCATCGCAGCTACCTCACTGCTTGCCGAACAGCCCGTGCGGGCGCATCAGCAGGACCAAAATCATCACGAGAAAAATCACGGTGGAGGAGGCTTCCGGGTAGTAGACCTTGGTCACACCCTCGATGAGGCCAAGTGCAAGCCCGGTCAGAATAGAACCTAGAATGGAGCCCATGCCGCCGATCACCACCACACCGAAGACGGTAATGATGATCGAATGACCGATCTGCGGGGTAAGTTGCATGAGCGGGGCGGCAAGAACCCCGGCAAAAGCCGCAAGTCCCACACCCCAGCCGAACACCAGCGTCACCAGGAGCGGCACATTCACGCCGAAGGCCTGTACGAGGCGGGGGTTTTCGGTACCAGCACGCAAGGTGGCGCCGAGCCGGGTGCGTTCGATCAATACCCAGGTGAGCAAGCACAGGCCGAGCGCTGCGAAGATCACCCACATCCGATAGACCGGCAATCGCATGAAGCCGAGGTCAATCATGCCGGACAGCGACGCCGGTACGGGATAGCGCAGTCCGGAAACACCGAAGTAGACGCGCACAATACCTTCGATGATCATGGTCAGCGCGAAGGTAACGAGCAATCCATAGATATTGTCGAGACGGTATATGCGGTGCAGGATCGTACGCTCGATGGCAATGCCGAGCCCTGCGGCGAGCATGGGCACCAGGACTATCGCCCACCAGTAGCCCAATCCGAGCGGCATCAGCAGAAGATAGGCAAGAAAAGCGCCCAGCATGTACATGGTGCCGTGGGCAAAGTTCACGATGTTCAGCAAACCGAAGATCACCGAAAGGCCAAGCGAGAGCAGTGCATAGAAGCTTCCGTTGACAAGACCCAGGAGGAGTTGGCCGTAGAGGACCTGAGCGGGAACGCCAAAGATTTCGGTCATCGCTCACACTCCCAAAAACATGCGAATCTCGTCCATGCGTTCGGCGAGTTCCGACTGTTGCACGACATTGACGACGCGACCGTGCTCGACAATGAAGAAGCGATCCGCCAGCGGCGCGGCGAAACGGAAATTCTGCTCGACCATCAAGATCGTGAAACCGCGGGCCTTCAACATCTGGATGACGCGCCCGAGCGTCTGCACGATGACCGGGGCGAGCCCTTCCGAGATCTCGTCCAGCAGCAAGATGTCCGCGCCAGTGCGCAGGATACGGGCGATCGCCAGCATTTGCTGTTCGCCACCCGACAGCCGAGTTCCAGGGCTTTCGGCGCGTTCCGCGAGATTTGGGAACATCTCGTAGATTTCGCTGAGCGGCATCATCATGCCGCTATCAGCGCGCGTCACCGGCGGAAGCAACAGGTTCTCTTCACAAGTCAGCGTTGCAAAGATGCCCCGCTCCTCGGGGCAGTAGCCGAGCCCCGCCCGCGCCAGCCGGTGTGGAGGCGCAACACTCATGTCGACGTTCTTTACCTCGATCCTGCCGGTGCGGCGTTCGAGAAGGCCCATGATGGCGCGCAGGATTGTCGTACGGCCGGCGCCGTTGCGGCCAATGAGACTAACGACCTCGCCTCGGCGGATATCGAGATTGACGCCGTGCAGCACATGGGATTCGCCGTACCAGCCGTTCACGTCTTTCAGAGACAGGACAGTCTCGCTCATACGACGCCTCCAGCATTTTCCGGCTCGGCCGCGGTTCCCATGTACGCCTCGAGCACGCGGGGGTCCGAGGAAATCTCGGCATAGCTGCCTTCGGCAAGGATTGAGCCTCGCTGGAGTACCGAAATGC
The DNA here is from genome assembly GCF_014851675.1 of Rhizobium sp. ARZ01. Taxonomy (NCBI): domain Bacteria; kingdom Pseudomonadati; phylum Pseudomonadota; class Alphaproteobacteria; order Hyphomicrobiales; family Rhizobiaceae; genus Rhizobium; species Rhizobium sp. ARZ01. The sequence continues at coordinate 351,060 of NZ_JACVAE010000005.1, read as the reverse complement.
GGTCGCAAATGCCCGCGACCACCTTCATGTTATGTTCGACCATCAGGATGGTGCGATGAGCCGACACGCGCTTGATCAGCTGTGTCACGCGCTCGACATCCTCGTGCCCCATGCCCTGAGTGGGTTCATCCAGCAACATCAGGCGCGGCTCCATTGCCATAGTCGTTGCAATTTCGACCGAGCGTTTGCGGCCATAGGGTAGGTCGGCCGCCTTCACTCCCGCGAAATCCTGCATGTCGACAAGCTCGAGCAATTCCATCGCGCGCTCATCTAGCCGACGCAGCACCCGCCCTGACAGCCAGAAGGCATAAGTGGGGGCGGATTTTCGCTGAAGCGCAACTCGAACGTTTTCGAGCACTGTGAGGTGCGGGAAGGTGGCGGAAATCTGGAAGCTGCGCACCATACCCTGCCTCGCCAACAAGGCGGGTTTCTCGCGGGTTATGTCACGCCCCTCCAGCAAGATAGTGCCGGAGGTCGGCTCCAGGAACTTCGTCAGCAGGTTGAACACTGTCGTCTTGCCTGCGCCGTTCGGTCCGATGAGGGCGTGGATATCGCCCTTCCGGACCTTTATCGAGACGTTGGAGACAGCCCGGAACCCGCGGAACTCCTTGCAGAGTTCAACCGTTTCGAGGACATAGGTCATCAGCCCAGCCTTAGCCTTTCTTCACGAGCGGGCAGGCGCTCTGCTCGAGCGGGACAAAGGCTTTGTCGGCCGGGATCGTCTCAACAATATTCAGGTAGTCCCACGGATACTTCGATTCCTCGGGCGTCTTGACTGACACGAGGTACATATCGTGGACCATCATGCCGTCTTCGCGGATGCGGCCATTTTCGGCGAACATGTCGTTGACCGGCATTTCGTGCATCTTGGCCAGTACTTTTTCGGCATCCGTGGAACCGGCGGCCTCGACCGCGCGCAGATAGTGCATGGTACCGGAATAGTCCCCCGCATTCACCATGTTGGGCATTTTGCCGACCCGCTCAAAGAAGCGCTTCGACCATTCGCGCGTCGCATCGGTTCTATCCCAGTAGAACGCGTCCGCGAAGACAAGCCCCGAAGCTTGGTCGAGACCGAGACCGTGGATCTCATTGATCAGCAGGGTGAAGGCCACCATCTTCTGGCCGTCGGCCAGGCCAAACTCCTTCAATGCCCGGATCGAATTCGTGGTGTCGGAGGAGGAGTTCGATAGGCCGATAATCTTGGCACCGGACGAGATCGCCTGAAGCGCATAGGAGGAGAAGTCGCTGGCCATGAAGGCAGGATGTTTGACGTTGCCGACGATCTTCCCGCCAGCCGACTCGACTGCGCCGGTTACGGCACCTTCCACCGAAAGACCATAGGCGAAGTCCGATACGATCAGGAACCAGTCGCTGTCACCGCCCTTGGTCAGCACCTCCACCGGAGCAGTCGATAGCGAATGAGCATTGAACGCGAAATGTACTGTATTGGGCGAGCACGCCTCGCCGGTAATTTTACTGGACCCGGCTCCGGTGACGATGGCGACCTTGTTCTTCGCCTTGGCAATCTCCATCACACCCAGTGCTGCAGCCGAGTTCGACAGATTGATGATCATGTCGGTGCCGTTGTCGTAGGCCTCGCGCGCCTTCGTCACCGCAACGTCGGGCTTGTTCTGATGGTCGATGAAGGCGATCTCGACGGGGCGACCGTTGACGGAACCGCCAATGTCCTCAACAGCCATCTTGATGGCTTCCATCCCCCCGGCGCCGCCATAATCCGACGTGGGTCCTGCCAGATCGGTCATCAGGGCGACGCGGATAGGAGCTTCTTGCGCGACGCTGGCAGACCCGATCGCAGCGCTGGCCATTAGAGCAAGGATGAGCTTGGATACAGATTTCATGATTGTCCTCCCGATTGAGTTCTCGCTCCCCGACGTGCCGGTTTGATCGACACAAGCCACCCGCATTCCGGAAGTGGCTGCCGCGAAGTTCGCGCAAATGCTCCACCACACCGCGCAGGTCAACATCGGCATTCGCCTTTGCTGGATTGACCGTAAAATTCGCTCAGCTATATGTAAAATACATAATACGCATGCGTGACATAACGACAACGCATTTCGCGGCAAGCCGCAGACGATGTTCGTTCGGCTGTGTCGAGGTGGTCTTTCGGTGTCCGATTGCGTGAACGAGCCCGCAAAGACGCCCAGTGGCCCGCAGGGGAACAAGCGTAGACAGGACAGACGATGAAAATACGCCAGCTCGAATACTTCATGCATGTGGTCAACACGCTGAACATTACGCATGCAGCCGAGCACGCCAATGTCTCGCAGCCGGCGCTGAGCCGACAGTTGCAACTGCTGGAGGACGAACTGGGCACGCGCCTTCTGGAACGGCGGCCGCGAGGGGTAGCCTTGACACCCGCAGGCCTGCGGCTGGCCGATCACGTGCGCACGCTCATGCAGAACGTGGACCTCATCAAGGAAGACATCATCGCGGCCGAGACAATCCCCACTGGTACGTTGCGGATCTCTTCTGCCTATTCACTCAGGGGACTCCTTGTCGCTGACGTTGTGGCCGAGTTTCACCGCCGCTATCCGCATGTCAGCCTCGAAATCCAGGAGGGTACCTCGGTCAACGTGCGCGAAGCGCTCGTGACGCATCGCGTTGATCTGGCGCTCTATTCCGATCACGGGGCCTCGCGCGGCCTCGACCGGCAAGCGCTCTGCACCGAGGCGCTTGTTCTGCTGTCTCCACCAGATGCAGGGCTATCAATGGATTCTCCTGTGGCCGTTTCGCTCCTGAGCGAGCTTGATCTCGTATTGACGCCGAATCCGAACGGTCTGCGCCGGGTGGTCGACGATGTGCTGCTGCCGCACCCAAAGCCGCGCAATCCGCCCGTCATCGTTGAAACTAACAGCATCATCATGGATCTGGTTTCACGGGGCGGATTGCACAGCATATTGCCCTACAGCGCCACGTATCAGGCCTATCTGCGCGGCGACATCTCCATTGCCCCTATTGCCGGCATGAGCTGGCCCTGGGTCATCGCCACCTCTCGCGACCGACCTCATTCGGCAGCGATGAGGGTGTTCATGAAACTGATCGCCGAAGCCACCCAAAGGCTCGTACAGACGCGAACGTGGCTGACAGCCGAACTTCCGCCCGACGAATAGCTCGCAGAGATATGCGATAAACTAATTCTGAGTGCGCAGACATAATCATTGGTTATGTCAGGCATACTCGCTTTGATTTTGTCCTGCAGGGTCAAACATGGTTTCGTCCTCCCACGGCAGCTGCCTACGCGGGCGCTGCGATGCATCCCCGAGGAGGAAACCGTGGCCACAAAAACTGCGCCTGCCATCCAGGTCGGCAAAAACTTCTATAGCGAAAGCGCAGACCGCACGGCGCAGCGCCTGTCGCGCAACGTACCGCAGCTCGACCGCGCCGACATGTTGGCACTCGCCCGCACCATGCTGCTTATTCGCCGATTCGAAACCCGAACGGAGGAACTCTTCAAGGCCGGCATAGTGAAGGGCACGGCACATTCTTCCGCCGGCCAGGAAGCAATCGCAGCCGGTGCCTGTTTCTCGCTTCGCAAGAATGACTTCATCACCACCCACCATCGTGGCCATGGTCACTGCATTGCGAAGGGTGCAGACATCCAGGGTATGATGGCCGAGCTCTTGGGCCGGATCGGCGGCATCTGCGGGGGACTCGGCGGCTCGATGCACGTGGCCGACATCGAACTCAACATTCTTGGCGCCAATGGCATCGTCGGCGCAAGCATGGGACTCGGTGTAGGCGCAGCGCTGGCCGCCAAGCAGCGTGGTTCGGATGACGCGGGCATCGCCTTCTTCGGCGACGGTGGCTCGAACGAAGGTATCTTCCATGAAGCATTGAACATGGCCGCGCTTTGGAAGCTGCCGATCGTGTTCCTGTGCGAAAACAATCTCTACGGCATGTCGACATCCTTTGCCGACGCGACTGCGGGCGGATCCGTAGCCGGTCGCGCCCAGAGCTATGGGATCCCTGGAGAACGGGTAGACGGAAACGACCCTGTTGCCGTCTACGCAGCGGTTTCGGAAGCCGTCGCGCGTGCGCGCGCCGGCGAAGGCCCCACACTGATCGAAGCGCTAACCTATCGTCACGGCGATCATTCCATGCGTGGAAACCTGCTTGGCTATCGCGCCGACGAGGAAATTCAACAGTGGCTGCAAGAAGATCCGCTGGTACGTATGCGCAAACGACTGGTCGAGGATTGGGAGGTTCCAGAGGCGGAGTACGAATCTCTGACGACTGAGGTTGGGGAGGCTATCGAGGATGCTGTGCGCTTTGCCGAAGCCTCGCCAGAGCCCGCGGCACAGACCATGTTCGACAAGGTTCTGGCGCCGCGGCGCACGCCACCGGCGCCGCCTGCAGCCGGCAGCCGTGCCATCACCTATGTCGAAGCTGTACGCGAGGCCATCGCACAGTCGATCGAAGGCGACGACAGCGTCTTCCTGATGGGCGAGGACGTGGGGCCGGTAGGCGGCACGTTCGGCGTTACCCGTGGCCTTTACGATCGTTTCGGGGGGGATCGCATCATCAACACGCCAATCTCTGAGGGTGTGATCTCGGGCGCGGCCGTTGGCGCCGCCCTGTCGGGCCGCAGGCCGATCGCGGAGATCCAGATCTTCGACTTCGTTACGTTCATGATGGATCCAATCGTCAACCAGGCGGCCAAACTCCGGTTCATGCTTGGCGGAAAGGCGTCGGTGCCTGTCGTATTCCGTGGCCCGCAAGGTGGCGGCATTCGGCTTGCTGCGCAGCATTCGCAATCACTCGAAGCATGGTTTTCCCACATCCCCGGCCTGACCGTACTGGCTCCCTCCAACCCTTACGACGCCAAGGGCTTGCTGATCGCAGCAATACGTGACGACAACCCGGTGATGTTCCTGGAACACAAGCTGCTGTATCTCGGCGGCGCGTCGCCGGTGCCGGAAGAGCCCTACGAAATCGAGATCGGCAAGGCCGACATCAAGCGCGAAGGTACCGACATCACGGTAATCGCAACGCTGGCCATGGTCGAACGTGCGCTGTCAGCCGCCGATACACTGGCGCGCGAGGGCATCAGTGTCGAAGTGATCGATCCGCGCAGCCTTCGACCGCTGGATATGGATTGCTTCGTACGTTCGGTGAAGAAGACCAGCCGCTGCATCGTCGTGCACGAGGCATGGCGAACCGGCGGGTTGGGCGGCGAAATTGCCGCGCAAATCACCGAGGAGGCCTTCGATTGGCTCGACGCCCCTGTGGAGCGCATTGGCGCGGTCGAAGTACCCATGCCTTACAATGACAGACTCGAGCGCGAAGTGATACCGACGGCAGCGGCTATAGCCGAGGCCGTGCGGCGCATCTGCCACCGCAATCTACCGAACCGCGCGGAGGCCTGAGACCATGGCGATCGAAATCGTAATGCCGGCCCTATCGCCCTCGATGGTGTCCGGCAAGCTGGTCTGCTGGCACGTCGCGGTTGGCGACAAGGTCCGAAAAGGCGACCTTCTGGCGGAACTTGAAACGGACAAGGCCGCGCTCGACATTGAGGCGCCGGAGGACGGCGTCCTTGAGCGCATTCTTATCGAAGGCGGCACGGCGGACGTGCCGGTGGAAACCATCATCGCCGTTCTCGGAGATGGCAAGGTGGTTGCCCAACCCGCCGCAGCACCACCCCCCCCCGAACCGTCGGCCCCGATCGCGCAACTTGCCGTAGCAAGCGACGAACCGCCGTTCCGCAGTTCGCCGCTTGCACGCAGGCTTGGTCGTGAACTGGACGTCAGGGTCGAAAACCTGAGCGGAACCGGCCCAAAAGGACGCGTTCTCGCGCAGGATGTGCGCGAGGCAGCCGAACGTACCCGTCAGGCCTTGCAAAGATCCCCGTCAGATGTGGTCCCCTCCACGCCCCTTCCGGCCGTAACAGCCGTTCAGGCACAGTTGCCTGCAGGCGCACGGCTGGTCCCGCACGGAGCCATGCGCCGAACGATTGCGCGGCGTCTGGTGGAGGCAAAGCAGACGGTGCCGCATTTCTATCTGGAGGCTCATTGCGAGGTGGATGCCCTTTCGGCGCTGCGTTCGGAACTGAACGCTGCCCAAGCGGCGGCGGATAGCGAAACGCGCTTCACCGTCAACGATCTGTTGACCAAGGCTTGGGCGCTCGCCATCTCTCGGGTACCGGCGGCAATGGTCACCTACTGCGATGAAGGACTGATTCACCATACATCCGTCGACATCGGCGTTGCGGTGGCGCTGGACGACGGGCTCATCACCCCGATCCTGCGTGACGCAGCCCGGCTCTCGCCGGGTGCGCTTGCGACGTCCGCCCGCGACGCAATCGAGCGCGCCCGTGCCGGTCGGTTGTCGCCGGAGGAGTACACAGGCGGACTTGCTGGCATCTCAAATCTTGGCATGTTCGGCGTCAGCTCCTTCGCCGCCATCATCAATCCGCCGCAGTCGATGAACCTCGCAGTCGGAGCCGTCGAAACAGAGCTTGCGCTCCGCGACGGTGTCCCCAAGGAGATAAAGCGGATGCGGCTTACACTGTCGGTGGATCACCGAGCGATAGATGGCGCAACGGCGGCAAAGGTCCTGCAGGAGCTGAAACGCCTGATCGAAACGCCGTTGCTCCTGATGGCGTGAGGTCCCATGATCAGGAGTCTTTTCGATCTCACAGGCAAGGTGGCACTCGTCACCGGCGCTGCGCGAGGAATAGGGTTGGAAACCGCCCGGCTCCTCGCTGCCGCGGGCGCCCGGATTGCGCTTCTCGACCGTGACGGGCCGGCGGTGGACGCCGCCGCCTCGTCGCTAGCGGCTGAACAGGCAGACATCTACGCACAAACGACGGACATCACCGACAACGCGGCGCTGGCGAATGCCTTCGCCGCCACGGTGGCCCGTTTCGACCGCCTGGACATCCTCGTCAACAATGCCGCGGTAGTGCAGCGCCGGCCTGCGGTGGAAATGACACCAGACCTGTGGCGGAAGGCAATGGCCGTCAATCTTGATGCGGCCTTCGAATGTTGTCGACTTGCCCATCCGCACATGGCGCGGGCCAGCAGCGGCGCCATCGTCAATATCGCTTCGATCATGGCACTTTCGGGCGGCGGGCTTTACCCGATTGCCTCCTACCATGCCTCCAAGGGCGGCATGGTGAACCTGACGCGCGGCCTTGCCATGGAATGGGGGCGCGAGGGTATCCGGGTGAATGCCATCGCACCGACCTGGATCAAGACCGACTTCAACCGCGAGTTTCTCGAAAGTGAAGGCACGGAGGAGCGCCTGCTTGCCTCAATGCCGCTTGGCCGCTTCGCCACCACGCTCGACGCGGCTGCAGCCGTGCTCTATCTCGTCTCGCCCGCGGCGGCCATGGTCACCGGGCATGTCCTGCCGGTCGACGGTGGCTATCTTGCCCATTGATGCGAGCAATAACATGAGGAGGTTCATATGTCCGTAACGCTCAACCACACCGGTATCACGGTGGGCGATCTTGACCGCTCCATCGCGCTGTTCAGCGATCTATTCGAGTTCGAACTGGTCTCGCGCGCGCCGCGCGATCCCGACCTGATCTCACGCGTCATCGGCGTACCCGGGGCGCGCGTCGAAATTGCCTATATGCGCAATGCCAGCGGCGGCACCGTCGAGCTTTTGGCCTATTCAGGTCCAGATGAACGCCAGGCCTTTGCGCCACGCGCATGCGATCTCGGTTCGCTGCACCTCGGGTTCAATGTTGATATCGATGCTGCGCTCGCGAAAGCGAGCAAGCATGGCCTCGAACCGATGGGCGAAGTGATCGTTATCGACGCGGGCCCCAACCAGGGAGCACGCATCGCCTATTTGCGCAACCCAGAGGGCCTGGTGCTGGAACTAATCCAAGCGCCGTAAAGGATTCCAGGAGCCGCACACCAGTCACACCCTCAGCTTCGAAGCTCTGATGCTGCCCATGGCTGGCCTTCTAGGTAGCGATGGGCGGATCGGTTGCGCCAGCCGCAGCGCTAGCCCACCGGCTTCGCTGTTATCAGATAGTGAGCACATCGATCTCATCGCCTTGATGGGAATCGAACCGTTGGCCCATCTAGCGCTGCATGATCCCTGCAGTTGTCGTTCAGCGGCATTACTACAAGGTTCACCATGCGCACCGCATTGCCCCGGTGCTCATCCATATCTCCCTTCATTCGGAGGCAAGGGACAACCACTCTTAAACCTGATGCAGAATGGTGTCAGCCGCCTTCTCAGCGATCATGATCACCGCAGCCTTTTTGAGAAGGCGCGCGAAGGATTTCAGGCTGGTGCCATCGGCCCGCAACATTTGCCTGATCATAGGGTCTCGCAAGACCTGTGACATAGTCATATCGTGCATGGTGAACACCTTTCAGAGAAGGTGTAGCAGGCAAGCACAACAGGCAGATGTCAGCGGTGTGGCAAGAATGAGATGGTTCAAGCGCCGCGCGCAAGCGATTGAGGGCCAAGTATTTGAAGGGCTGCCAGGGTTGCTGGGAGTATTGACGTTGACTTCGATGCCAAGATCGACGGGGATGTCGCACTCTAGGCCGTAGACTCATAAGCGCGCAGCCACAACCGCAACGATGCGCGTTGGACCATGGCGAGAAAATTGCCGGGTTGGTCTCGAGGATGAACTCGAAGGAAATGGCTTGGCCGTGATTGCTGCTCTTGCCGGGCTTCAGGTCTTCGGCAGCGGGCACGGTGCCGTAGTCATCGTGTAGGACGCCGAAGCGTGATCCCGGACCGTAGGTGCTCATCTTGCCGCTTCGCCAAACCACATCGGACGCCGCGACCTGGTAAGGTCCTCTAGTGGGCCGTTATCGCTTCATAAACAAGAGAGGCGGCAGCGAGGTCCGCCAATGCCGTCCCCACCGCCTTGAAGCAGGAGATCGGGATGTCCGAGTGTCGGCCTTTTACCGTGCCGGCGCACAACTGTTGTAGCGTGCCCTTGATGGCGTCACGATCAATGAAACCTTCATTGACGGCAGCGACGATGTCGCCACCCTCGATCATGGCCTCTTCGGTATCGATGAAGATCAATGCCTTTTGCAATAGAGCCCCGTCGCTCTCGCGCATGCGCGGCGTAAACGCGCCTATGAGATCGACGTGCGTGCCGGGCTTTACCCAGGCGCCGAGGACAAGAGGCTGGCTCGACAGCGTCGCAGCTGTGATGACGTCCGCCCGGCGCACAGCAGGCTCAAGCGCGTCTACAGCCTCGGCATTGAAACCGTCGGCAACAAGCTTCTGCGCCAGCATTTTGGCACCTTTCTCATGGATGTCCCAGATCAGGACCTTCCCGAACTTGCGGACAGCGGCATAGGCATAGGGCAAAAGGCTGGCAACGCGGCCGGAGCCGATCACCAGCAATGTGTCGGCATCCTTGCGGGCTAGATAGTCCGCGGCCAGTGCGGACGCGGCGACCGTGCGACGACTGGTGATGACGTTACCGTCGATAAAGGCCAGTGGTGCGCCGGTTCTACCATCGGAGAGGATATAGGTCGAAAACAGGCCTGGCAGCGCTATCTGCGTGTTGTCGGGAAAGACGTTGACAAGCTTGACGCCGAGATAGCGTTCTGCGCCTTGTTTCGACCATGCCGGCATCAGGAGGAGCGTGGCTTCGCTCTCGCTTTCCATCGACACGCGATGATGATGGCGCTCCGGGACATGGCAGCCATCGGCATAGGCCCGGCGTAACCGCTCGATCAGCGTCTCGAATGGAAGGAGGTCTGCCGCGGTCCGGGCGTCGATGATGCGGGGTACTTTTTGCATTTTGCTGTCCGTTATATTCGCCAAGTTCACGACTGAGAGTCGGCTGCTGCGGTTTTTCTCTTCCGGCATAAAGAATATGCTGACGTCGCCATTGCCGAGGTTAAAGCAGTTGCAGGGGGCTGGGTGCATGGCCGAAAATGGCAGTCAGTCTTGCCATCAAAGGGGCGTGACGATGTGACATTGAGCGGTCCGGTATGAAACTGCGGCGCCTGAAGAGGTACGCCGAAACCCGTGCTGGCCGTGGGGCACGACCAGCACGGTTGGTTAGCCGATGGGCAGGATCAGGAACTTGGCTCCAGGACCTTTGACATCGTCATCTTGTACATTTCCATGATCGTCTGGCCATTGCGGATACCATCGATGTAGACGGCCTCCTTCTTCAAGTGCGCCTGGGCGGCTGCCAAGATCTCACTGGCGCGCTCCAGCGGGATGACAACGATGCCATCGTCATTGCCGATGACGACATCACCGGGGCGGATTGTTGCGCCATTGATGGCTATGCGGCCATCTATGACACCGCCGAAACCCTGATGCGGTCCCTTCGGCACTACGGCCTTGCAGAACATGTTGAAACCCAGCTGCCGAATTTCGGCGACATCGCGTACGGCGCCATGGACGACGGCGCCGCCCAGCTTGCGATGGGAGGCTTCGGCGGTCATGATGCCGCCCCACACTGCGGTGTCCTCGAAGCCGCCGGCATCAACCACAAGGATTTCGCCCGGCCGGGCCGCACCGATGAGCTCGCAAATACTGGCGCAATCACCCACCATGACTTCGGCCGTCCGCGCCTGACCGCAAACGGTCAGCCCGGTGCTGACCGGTTTCAAGGCGGAACCGAGCGACTGTGTACGGTTCATGCAATCCGAGGCTACCGCCGGCGGGATTTCCCGCCAGGCTGCCAAAACGTCGTGGCTAAGCCGGTGGAACGGCTGGTCGATACGAATGTGTGCCATGCTTCTTCTCCGACCGTTATGGCTTGACCGATTGCCAACCGGGGTTGACGTTGTTGCGAATTTTTCCCTTGAGCAAGAAGTCCATCAGGATTTGCGCCGAGAACGTGCGCATATCGACATAACCGGCCTCGGAGTAGAAGGCGGCATGCGGAGAAACGATGAATCGGCCGGCCAGCCACTCCTCGTCGTTCCGCCATGCGGTCAAAAGCGTTGGCTCTTTGACCGGCGGCTCCTGAGGTAGGACATCGAGACCGGCGGCGGCGAGTTTGCCGCTACGCAGCGCTCGCTCGAGTGCTTCGATGTCCACCAGACCGCCGCGTGCGATGTTAATGAACACGGTATCGTCCTTGCACATCGCCAACAGCTCATCGTTAACCATGGATCGGGTTTCTTCGTTGAGCGGGGTATGAATGCTGACCACGTCGGCATCCGCGAGCAGCCCTTCAAGGGAGTGTCGACGTTCGAAGCCGATGCCGAGATCGTGGCCTTCCGGCAGATAGGGGTCGAAATAGGCGACGCTCATGTCGAAAGCGGCAGCGCGACGGGCCACGGCGGTACCGATGCGGCCAAGACCGATGGCTGCGAAATGGCCGCCACGGATGCGGCGTACGACCGGAACGTTTTCGGCAACGAAGCCAGCGACCGGATCGGCCTTCATCCGTTTCTCATAACTGCCGATGCCGCGCACCAGATAGAGCATCATTGCCAGAGCGTGGTCCGCCACCTCGGTGGTTCCATAGTTCGGAACGTTCGAGACCGGAATGCCGGCATCACGGCAGGCCGCAACGTGGACGTTGTCGAAGCCGACGCCGACGCGGACGATATGCTTGCAGTTGTCGAGCTTGGCGATCGTTTCGGGCTGGATGCGCATGCGATGCCAGACGAGTATGGCATCACACGACCGCCAGTCGCTATCAGCAATCGCGTTGGGATCCGTTTCGTCGTAGATCACATAGTCGAAATGGTCTCCCGACACGTTCTTTTCGATCTCAAGATCCCGCTGGTGGGCATCTGGGACAAGAATTTTATATTTTTTCATGATGTTAACTAGCCTTACAGGACTTTGGATAGGAATTCGCGGAAGCGCTCGTCTTTGGGGTTCTTGAACATTTCGTCGGGTGGGCCGTGCTCGACGATCACTCCGCGATCGGTGAAATAGACCTCGTCAGCAACTTCCTCGGCGAAACGCATCTCATGGGTTACGAGAACGCAGGTCATGCCTTCGCTGGCGAGATCGCGAATGACGTTGAGCACCTCTTTGACCATTTCCGGATCAAGGGCCGCCGTGACTTCGTCGAAAAGTATGATCTGCGGCTGCATGGCCAGCGCGCGGGCAATCGCCACACGCTGCTGCTGACCGCCGGAAAGCTGCCCCGGATAGGCGTTTTCCTTGCCCGTCAGCTTGACTTTGCCGAGGAGTTCCAGCGCGCGCTTTTCAACATCAGCCTTGTTCTGGCCGAGCACCTTGACCGGTGCCATGACGATGTTTTCCAAGACCGTGCGATGCGGAAAGAGATTGTATTGCTGAAACACCATTGAAACCTTGTGCCGGAGGGGCACTAGTTGTTTTTCGGTTTGCAGCTTCTCAACTTCGAATTCACCAACCCTGATCGTGCCGGCATCGATGGGCACCAGCGCGTTGATGCATCGCAGGAGGGTCGACTTGCCCGATCCCGACGGCCCTATGATGCAGACGACACTTCCTGGCTGGACCGCCATGGAGATGTCATTCAGCACACTCACGTGGCCAAAGGACTTTCGGATGTTCGAAATCTCGATAATCGGCTCGATCGTGCTTTTGGTCATATCAGTATTGCATCCTCAGGCGACGTTCCAGGCTTCGGCTCCAGGTCGCCAGTGGATAGGCGAACACAAAGAACATGAGCAGAATGTAGAGGTAGATGGCGGTCGCATACCGGTCGCCGTCCGCGGCGATGACAGTCTTGCCGATGGACATGATGTCGGTGGTGCCGGTAACGACTATGAGGCTGGTGCCGATGAACAGCATGGCGTAGGTGGTCATGATGTTGGGGAGCATGATCGGCAGGGCCTGCGGCAGGATGATTGAGCTCATGATCTGCCGGCGGGTGTAGCCGAGCGCCCGCGCCGATTCCCACTGTCCGTCGGGAATGGCACGAATGCCGGAGCGGAACACTTCCGCCATATACGCCGTGACCGGCACCGACAGACCCACCACCGCTTTGATGAACGGCGAAAGATAGATGGTGTAGCCGAACAATGAAGTCTTGAACGGAAGCAGGTAGAGCGTTGCGTAAAGAACGACCAGCCAGGGTGAATTGCGCATGACGTTCATGACGACGATCGCCAAATTGCGCGTGACCGACGCATTGGAGACCATCATCGCGCCCAGCGAAAAGCCGGCAAGTGAGGAGATCGTCATGACGACGAAGCTGACCAGGACATTCACGGCAAAGCCGCCGCTGACCGCTGAAAAGTCCGGCGCTCCCGTTAGCAGAAGCGGCGTGCGATTGACGAGGAGCTGGAACGCATTCCCGCTATCGTCGCGATAGGTGATGACGAAGACGACGGCCATGAAGGCGATGACGCCCAGGAAGCCGAAGAAGGCGTTTCTCGAATGTCCCATCAGACCCCAACGCCTCCGGAAAAGCCCGGCACGGAAAGGCGCTCGCCAATCAACTTGGCTGCGAAGGTCGTGATCGATGCGATCACAAGATAGATGATCCAAATCACGATCATCACCTCCAGGTTAAGGAATGTTTCCAGGCTGATTTGCGTGGCGTAGAACATCACGTCGGCAACGGCCACCAGAGAGGCTTGGGCCGAGGTCTTGATCAGGCTCACAACGTTGCTGGTCATATTGGGAATGGTTGTGCGCATGGCGAGCGGCAGTTCAACCAGACGAAAAATTGCCCCGCGCGAGTAGCCGAGCGCCCTCGCAGCCTCAACGGTCTGGGAAGGCACGGCCCCGATACCCGAACGGACGATCTCGACGGCGATGGAGCCATTGTAGAGAGCGAGCGAGATGACGACGCAGGCGAACCCGGAAAACATCGGGATCTGAGCGCCAGTCGTATGGTCGGTGATGGTGACCCCGAGGTCGGACAGCATGAAATAGAGGAAGAAAAGCTGCACCAGCGGCGGCGTGTTTCTGAACAGATCCACAAGAACGATCACAAGTGGATGAACAAATGTCACCCTGAAATGAACGATCGCTGCGCCGGCTACGCCAACGACCAGCATGGAGGCTGTGCCGATCAAAGCCAACAACATCGTGACCCAAAGGCCATTCAACAGCCAACTGAAATAGAGCTGATCAGTCAGCCAATTGAAGTCCAATCCGAAAATCATGGATATTGGTCCTGCACTAGCTAGAGGACACGAACCCGTGCCTAAAGCCGGTCGCTGCTATCTGGAATTTCTGCGATGGCACCGGCATCGGACCGTCGCATGTGCGTTACGCCGGGACACATGCGGCATGTGGCCCGGCACTGCGGGGAATTAGTGGCCAGCGGCGGCGGCGTCGGCGGCCCGCTTGGTCACGTACTCGCTTTCGCCCATGGCGAATTCCTTCTCCGCATTGACGAGTACGCCGGCAGCTTCAGCCGACAGGATCGCCTCGTTGACCGCCTTCAGGAAGGCCGGTTCGTCCTTACGCACACCACCGGCGATCGGGATGTAATTGAAGGTCTCGAGCGCGATCTTGTACTTCTCCGCCCATTCCGGCTCGGCAATCTTCTGCCTCAAGATCGGCCCGTCGAAGGCGATCGCATCGCAACGCCCATCCTGAAAGGCCTTGAACATCTCGGCCGTGCCGGTAAACAGCACCGTCTCGGCACCGTATTTCCCGGTAATCGTCTTATTGTAGAGATTACCTTGAACGCCGCAGAGCTTCTTGCCGCTGATATCCTCCCAGGACTGGATTGTAGCATCCTTCGGGCTGAGCAGTTCGATACCGGCCATCATGTAGTAGGCTTCGGTGAAATCGATGACCTTGGCGCGTTCCGGGTTTTGTCCGAGCGTGGCCAGGATGAGGTCGATGCGTCCGGCGTTCAGCAGCTCGATACGGTTCGAAGCGATGACCGGCACAAGCTCGATCGCATCTTCCGAGCCCAGGATTTTCTTGGCGACCTGCTTGGCGAGGTCAATTTCAAAGCCCTTGAGAGCCGCATCCTTGTCGAGAAAGCCGAACGGGCGGTAATCGTTTTTGATGCCGACGATAATCTTGCCGCGCAACTTAACCTCGTCCAGCTGGTCGGCCAGCGCCGGAGCGGCACCGACGGTCGCAGACGCCACGGCCCCGCACACCATTGCGAAAATCTTCTTCATCGCGCTTCATTCCCCTTTGTTTAACCGGTGATTTCATGGGCTATTTAGCAAGTTCCAACCATAATGAATAATACTGTTTTCTTTCATTTTCATAAGGCCTACTAATAAACATATAGCGCATTGGAGAAGTCGAACGGATGAATGTGAGGCAATTGGAGGCGTTCAGAGCAGTGATGTCCTGCCGAAGCGTCAGCGGCGCCGCGCAGATGCTCAACGTGTCTCAGCCGGCGATAAGCCAACAGATTACCATGCTGGAACAAAGCTGCAGGTTCAGCCTGTTCGAACGGGTCAAGAACCGGTTGCATCCGACGCGGGAAGCGGCGGCTCTCCTGGTCGAAGTCAATCGCATTTTCGATGGGCTCAATCGTGTTTCGCGCGTGACGGAAGCCCTGCGCCAGCAGAAGTGGGGCGCAATCAGCGTAGGGTCGTTTCCAGCGATCGGAAAGCGAATTCTACCCCGGATGATCGCCTCATATATATCAGAACGACCCGATCTGGAGTTTCATTTGCAAAGCATGCGCAGTATCAGCCTGATTGACGCAGTTGCCGCTCAGCAAATGGATGTCGGCGTCAGCTTTCTTCCCGGAGATCGGGAGGAGATCGAAAGCATTCACATCAAAAGCGTCAAGGCCGTATGCATCCTACCTTCAGGTCACGCTCTCGCCTCGAAGGCGGTAATCCATGCGCGCGACCTTGAAGGCGAGAAATTCATATCGCTCGGGAAACAGGACCGCGCGAGGATGCAGATCGACAAGGTGTTTTCCGACTTCGGTGTGATACGTCACCTCCAAATAGAGACCGGCCAGTCGGATGCCGCTATTGCCTTGGTGGGGGAAAAAGTTGGCGTTTCAGTTATAGATCCATTCAGTGCTCACGATTTCCCGACTGAGAATGTGCTGGTGCGGCGCTTCGAACCCAAGATTGAGTTCGGAGTGTGGTTATTGAGATCAAAACTGCATCAGAAATCCACTTTGATTGAAGGTTTTGTCGATTTCTTGAAGAGCGGATTTGCGGCCATGCCTGCCACAGATGATTGAGCGCCGCATCCGGCGGTGACCGACGTGGTGCTCGAGCTGGCGGCGAACCGTCAATCGCTGGTGGCCACGCACCTGTCGTTTCCGTCCGTCTGCCACGTGGCGGTCGATGGCGACGTCTTTCGTTGGGTGCCAGGCCCCTGGGAGTACTGACCGATTGATGGGTTAGGGCCGAACGAAACTCGGACAGCAGTCTTCCGTCGCGGCCGTAAAGGACAGCAGACGTGCGCAAGGCGGTCATTCGCGTCAAGACCGCCAACCGGCAGCTCCGGCATTAAGCGGTCATCCACTGATCTGCAAAGTTCTGGTTAAAGGGAAGGCCCATTGAATTTTATTCTTTTAAATCAATAAGTTGATTGCGTAAAATATGTATTATGGAACCATCGGACAGATGGCGCGGCGCGGGTCGCATGGGCCGTGATTGCTAAGCGGGGTAAAACGCGTTTACCCGCAAAGGCACTTGCCCACTCTAACCTGTCGGTCGAGTGCAAAATCATTGCTGCAATGACGTTCTGAGTTCGCGGCACGTATCAAGCACCTCTGTGTATTTATCCGTCATTGATGACCGCATTTCCGAGATTTCTTGATAAGGATCAAATATCACTGATCTAAATTCCAGCTCGCTCTTACCATTTTTCTCTGCGAGGCTCTGAGCTCTACCCCAGAAAAAGGCCATATCGTGCTGATGCGCTACGGATGGAAATTGATCTGTTTCAACCCGAAAGACTGTAGCGCAACGCTGCGCCTCTGCGAACATTCCTTCAAATGCCGATGCTCGATCTGCTTCTTGTTTTTCGTATGCCGCCCGTCCAGTCACCAGTTTTTTGTTGTGAACGATCATAGCAACATTTGGCCCTTCGGACATTGGGACCGCTTCGCCGCGAGCTACCGAAGAGTATTGTACAATCGTGTCCGTGCAGCTTTTGTCAGCGTTTCGTGTCTTTTCAACAAACTCATCCGGGCCGTTTTCGTCCTGAAAACCCGCCATGGTGATCTCACTAAGGTCGTTAGGTTCGGCAAAGCTCTTGCCCTCAATTGTCATGATAATCTTGTATAGCTTGCTCAACTGCTTCTCGCCATACTGACGAGAGGCCGGAAGCATCTGGAAAATTCTGTAATAGCCGACGCAAGCATAAAGGTTATCAAGCGGTCTTGTCTCTTGAGCCAACGCCGGCGAAGCCGAGGCAGAAGCACCAATAAATGCCGCCGCGAAAACGGTTGAGAGAAAAGACTTCATTGCAAAAACCTTAATCGAACTCATTGCTGCGCATAACTGCACCTGGCCAGCCCCGTATAAACGGAATTTCTTAGCTTTCGGTTATTCTGGCCATTTCAAGTATTAAGCGATTCACGCTCTTACTACTGGCAAATCTGAAAGCCGGGTCGTATAGCGCGGGGATCGAATGTCGGCCTTCGTTGCGAACGACTGCCTGAAGCCCTCGGAGGCGAGGACCAAAGTCTTCTTCCCCCATCGATCGTTGATCGTATCCAGCGCGGCCGACAGCTTTCCTGCGCTCGCCTGTTCATGAGCGAAGAGCCACCGGGGCGAGTTCCTGCGGCACCAGGTCGTCGAGCATCACGCCAGCTTTCGTGTACGCGAACCCGTTTCCTTCTCTATTCCCCTTCCATGCCTTCGCGGCGCACGCGAGCGCGGTCTGGACAAGGGCAGTCGTCGCATTCGACGGCGGGCGATAGGCGTCGATCCAAACTCATTCTTTGCGTTCAGATCCGCTCCGCTTTCAGCAATAGCCATAACCGCCTGAGCCCAAGGATTTTCGAGTGATGACGCAGCTTTGCGATCGTACGGTTGTCGAGACGTTAAGCGCCTGAATCTGCTGTGATCCAAAGTGAAATAACCGTTACTGCGCTCCTGCCCTGCAGACGGAGGACGGCATGGATCTTGATGAGGACGGTCGTACGGACTGTCCCTATGATGGTCCTGTTCGACGGCACTATTATACTAGATGTGCAATTCTGTTATAACCGACAGAGTCAGGGACTAGCGGGAAGAGATCCCTCCCCTTCTCCAAGGGAGGATTGATCCCGGCTCGAAGTTCACTATACTAGATTTGCGATATTAGTATAACACGAGGGTTCACCATGAGACGCATCGACATGATGTATCAGACCATGCTTGCCGAGATCGGGCAGCGTGCGCTCGATGACGCATGGAACCTCGACTTCCCTCCGACCGGGCGCTTCGTGAGAGTGCGCGTGAAAGACCGGGACTATTGGTATTTCGACCAGCCCGATGGCGACGGCGGCCAAGCCCGGAAATATGTCGGTCCTGCCGACGATCCGGAGATCGCCAAACGGGTCGAGGATTTCTCCCGCACCAAGACCGACTACAGGACACGCCGACGTCTGGTCTCGAGCCTGACGCGCGATGGCGGCCTGCAGCCTACCGACCGCGCCTCAGGTGAGATTGTCGAAGCCTTGGCAGCCGCTGGCCTCTTCCGATTGAGAGCGGTTCTGGTGGGCACCCTCGCCTTCGGAACTTATTCAGGCGTCTTGGGTGTCCGTCTTCCTTCTACTGCCATGATGACCGGAGATGCGGATTTCGCGCAGGACTACGCGATCTCTGCCGGGGTCATGGACAGTCTGCCGCCGATCCTCGACCTCTTGCAGACCATGGATCCGACGTTCCGTGCCGTCCCTAACCTCGCCGGGGCCGACACGACGGCGTTCGTGAACAAGGAAGGCTATCGGGTCGAGTTTCTGACGACGAACCGCGGTAAGGACGAGTACCTGGACAAACCCGCGGACATGCCCGCCCTTGGCGGAGCAAGCGCCCAGCCGCTCCGCTTCATGGATTTCCTGATCCGTGAACCTGTCCGTACGGTGCTCCTCTACGGAGCCGGTGTCTCAGTACTTGTCCCCGACCCTGCCCGCTATGCCATCCACAAATTGATCGTTGCCTCGAGACGTCATGCGGACAGCGTGCTCAAACGCGACAAGGACATCATGCAGGCCGGGATCCTGACCGAAGCTATGCTCGAGACACGCCAATCGGCCGACCTCGCCTCCGCTTACATCGAAGCGTGGGAGCGCGGCCCAGCGTGGCAGGAAGCCATCAGGGCTGGAGCAGCGATGCTACCGGGCGAGCGTAAGGACAATCTCAGGGAATGTCTCTATACCGGGAGTCGGGGCATCGGAGAAAAGGCCGTCTTGCCGTTCTGATCGTCTGCGCGCCTCAGGCGAGCTGTCAGCCCTAAGACACGGTAAACGGCTGTTAACCATAATCGGGTCCGCGGGAAGTGGTCGACAGACGTAAGAACTTCACTGAGGATCGATCGATCCCGTTGGCCGAGCTACCAGGCTACACTTTGTATGTGCAGCTACTATCGGGGTTGGACCTTCAACACCGTTGGGCTACCGAAGTTCCTCCGATATTGATGGTCGGGATGGCCGTGGATCCGGGTGACATTCGATCGCTTCCAGCAGGCGAGGTTCAACAGGAAGGAACTGACTCGGTGGGTTCGTCGTGAGGACAAGGACGAGCTGATGAACTACTACACGTTCATCCTGGACGCTCTCAAGGAATCCGGCGACCCAACGGCGAACCAGCGAAAGCTCAACATGGCGCGGTGCGCCGGATCCAGAACCATCGAGATCCTGCGAGACGCCGGCGTTCGGATGGCTTACGGCACGAACTTCCCGCTCTCCATGTCCAGCCGAATTTCTTCGTGAAGCTCTTTGCGCATGTGCTCCATCCATTCATCACAGAGCCTCCAAGCCGCTTCGGTATCGGACACCGCTAAGGCATCTTAATCAATTTTATTCTTTTAAATCAATATGTTGATTGCGTAAGGTTTCTTATGGAACTTCCCGGCTCGCCTGCGCATGGGGTGCCCCTCCCCTCCGAGCAGCACATGAATGCGTCGATGAAACAATCAATTGACTGCAGAAGTTGCTGAAGTGCGGGAGCCTTGAGCAAATTCAAACTGCCGACGCGTTTATCGCGTTCTGCGCCACCTATTGCTTGAAGCAATTCCCGCGATGCCACCGTAGGAAATGCGGATGCGGCCTCTCGAATGCCCGCATCGGCACGATCGCTCGACCAGACCTGTTGATCAGCCCTTCAATGCTGTCTGGATCGTTGGCATGCCTCGAAACCAGGATGTCGAGATCATCGGACAGGCTGATCAGGCCGCGGTCGAACATCCAATGCGCAGTGCCAGACAGTGCGATGCCATTGGTAAGGATATCGGGTCCATTCGCCTCGACGGGCCGTATATGCGCCGCATCAACTTCAGCGCGTCCCCCACCGTTGATGAGCTTCAAGCCAGTGATTGCACAGCGTTTGTCGTAGGCCTGAACGACGAGACGGCGAAACAGCCGATCACGGACAATCCGTGACGAGAATTGTACGACGCGATCGCGTTCCTGCTCGAGTAAGAACTGCGCCTGGCTGCTCTCATCAAATCCGCGAAGCGCGAATCCTGCGTCCAACTCCCCGGTCCGCGGCAACTCGGGCACGTGCTCATCGAGACCAATGCCTACAATGCGATTGAA
Organism: Rhizobium sp. ARZ01; assembly: GCF_014851675.1. NCBI lineage: Bacteria > Pseudomonadati > Pseudomonadota > Alphaproteobacteria > Hyphomicrobiales > Rhizobiaceae > Rhizobium > Rhizobium sp. ARZ01. Next base: position 330,494 of record NZ_JACVAE010000005.1, on the reverse strand, counting down.
GTCCGCGCTCGAAATAGGCCTTACGGCAGACTGCGCTCTGCCCGATATCCGGCCTTCTTTATTCAGGACGCCGCGCTCAACCACACCCTCTGTTCCGCTGAATGGAACCGCATTGATGAAGTCGAGATAGCTACCCGGTTCGATGAGCGCGAGATACATACCCGGTGCTTTCGGGTCCGGGATGACCTCGGCCACCTTGGCAACAGCAAAGTAGCCCCGCGTCGCAGCGACCTTGCGCGGCTCGTAGTAGATGATCCAGTCGCCAAGGCAGGCCCGCACCCGTCCAAGATATTGGCTTGGGAACTGGTACTGTTCCGCTGGGCTGTCGTCGTAGATCGAATCTGAGCGATGAATGAAGACCCCGAATCCCATGAATGATGCTTAGCACAGCCTGAGCGTTTGCCGATACGACATCACACGCATTCCTGGGAATCAGGTATGGGAAGCAGCGTAGTCTCCGCAATTTTTCCCGACAACTTGATAGATATAGCACCTAGTGCTATATGAAGCGATGTCAGAACGGATTTTTAAAACCGCGTGGTTTTCCAAAGCAGCGAAGAAAGCGCGGATCTCCGATAAGGGTCTTTGCAAGGCGATTGAGCAAGTCGCACGCGGACAGGCTGATGATCTCGGTGGTGGCGTGTTCAAGAAGCGGCTCAACGATAACATGCATCGTTCGATCGTTCTGGCGAAAGCCGGTGAGTACTGGGTATTCGCCTATCTGTTCGCGAAGAAGGACCGCGCAAACATCGATGACGACGAGCTGCTGGCTTTCCGAAAGCTCGCCGAACTCTATCGGCGCAAGACAGAGGCCGAACTCGATGCCGAAATCGGGACCGGTGCCCTATTGGAGATTTGCAATGGCGACTAAGCGCAAGTTCAAGAGCGATGCCTTCGAGGCGATCCATAGCGCCGTCGAAGATATGTATGCGGCGGGCACCATCGACAAGGAAACCATGAAGACCTTCGATGAGACTTGCCTGTCCATTCCGCAGGTGCTGACGCCAAGCGAGATCAAGGCGCTGCGCGAGAACAACCATGTCAGCCAGCCAGTCTTCGCGCGCTACTTAAACACCAGTGAATCGACAGTACAAAAGTGGGAAACCGGCGCGAAGCGGCCGAGCGGTCCCGCATTGAAGCTGCTCTCGATCGTCCGGAAACACGGTCTCGAGATGCTGTCTTAGAAGGACGATGCCGCGGAAGGATCAGCACGCGCAGTTCCAGCCGATCCATTATGCCATCATCTTGGCCCAGAACGTGAACATCCTCGCAACAAGCCGTGCACAGGGCTCGTGAACAACAGCTCCCTCGACCCTTCTCTGCCTTTCCGCCGCAAAGCCTGCACCGGGTATCCTGATCCTTGCTGAGCCCTCGCCAGCCGCACATCGGATGCTGCTGTGCGCCTTCATCTAGGTCATAGCTTGCATCCTAGCCGTCTCCTAAAAGCGGACATCAAGTTGAGCGGCGAGGCGACAACCTTGCGCCACAAACAGTCTTCACCGCCCACGGCCACCGCCACCTCGGCCGCCCCCACCGCCACGTATGATGGCTCCGCCGCCGCGACTGCCGCCCCCTGAGAAGCCACCTCGGCTACCTCCTTGGAAACCGCCGCCACGATAGCCACCTCGGTCGAAGTTTTGAAAGCTGCCGCTAGAGCCAGGGTAACGCGTGCCATAGCTGCGGCTCAATTCATTCTGGTTGCCCAACTGACGTCCAGTGCGGTCGATGGAAAGATGATCCGGGGCTCGCTGACGAACCTGCTGATTGCGACGCGTGGCTGGCTGTGTCTCGGCCCGGTTCTGAATACGCTGTGTGGCTTGAGGTCTTTCGGACGCTGCGCGACGGCCTGCATTTCTGAGGCTTTCGCTGTCAGGACGCTGAACGGGTTGCCAACCATCCGGCGAGTGCGTCTGCCACTGCCCGTCCTGACGGCGATAGACGTTGCCATCGCGGCCCGCATAGATATCACCACCCTTGCTGCCCACGATAAAGCCTTTATTGCCTTCCGTATTGCGCCAGCGCAGGCGGCCAGCATTCCCTGTTGAACCTCCGCTGATGCGCGCGAATTCTCCGCCGTGCTTGACCGAAACGCTGCCCCAGGATCCGTAGACGTTCTGCCCGCCACGGGCCACTATTGCATTGCCAGTGCGTGGATTGTAGGCGGAGATGAAGCCTCTCTCACCGTTTGGCCCGGCCACAGCGCCACCTCGGAACCGTGTTCCCGTTTCAGGATTGTAGGCAGCGCCGAACACCAAGCCTCTCTCCGGTCCATAAGCATACCCATAGCGCCCGTAGGTCCCGTAGGCGGGATTATACGAAGCACCAAATCCATAGCTGATTGGCGGTGGATAATAGGGCCAATCATCGTCGTAGTAATCCCAGTATGGCGGGTAGTACCAACCTGAACCCCAAACGAGTGTGTCCCATGCCAGATACGTGTAGAGATATCCGAGGGTATATCCGTACCAGACCGCATCAGCTTCGCTGTCGTAGACGCGGACGTAAGTGGCGTTGTAGACGGGCGATGATGGTGGAATCGAGTAGATTTCCTCGGCAACGGCGCGCGCAACAGCGAACGGCCCCATCGCCGTATCACCGACGAACCAGATGCCGTCTTTGAGGACGAAGTATTTTTCAGCGACCTTGATCACCTGTTCGCTGGCGTTGACGGCATAAAACAGCGATGTGCCTTCGATCGGTTCGAATTTGGGCTCTCCGTTGTATCTCACGTCCACCTTGACGGACCCGTCGGTCGACACGCGGGCCAGTTTCGGAATACTGGCTTTCAGCCGCGCCATCGCGCTCTCGGATGTGCCGGGAATCGAGGCCCGCACCGCGGAATATGGAGCGTCGTCGGGTAGGTTCAGGAAGTCATCAGGCAAATCGGGGGTGGCAAAGCTCCACGGTCCTTCGAGAGAGGTGGACGAGAACCATCTTCCAGAGAGAAGGACGTACCATTTGCGATTTGCCCGGTCGTGAAAGACGGCGCTCTCGGTATTGGACGCCCAATCAAGCGTCGTACTAGCGATTGGCTCGAGGACGGGTTTTCCGTCAAACAGCAAAAGCTCCGCTGGCTTGTCGGAGTAAAAAACCTTTGGCGTTTCGTTCTCCTTGAACGGAGTGGGCGGCAGTGCAGCCTTTGCCTCTTTCCAGGTGTCACTTTCCGGCAGCTTGGAGAGCGCATTTGGAACGGCGTCTGCCTCGACCCAATCCGACTCCAGCTTGTTGGACGTGAGCCAGTTCTTTTCATCTCGAAGGTAGTAGCTGCTCGACCCGTCTACCTTCAGGAGGTCCCAGTTTGTATTCACTATGAAGGTGAGGCCCTGGGCATCCTTGACGGGGGCTGAAACAGCCTTGCCATCCGTCTGTAACAAGATCGACGGCATTTCACTGAAGAAGATTGGCGGCGGGTCTGCCTTAATACCTGGGACATCTGCAAGTCGCTTATATTCCGCAAGGCTTGCCGCCAGGCGCTGCTCGGAGACAACGATCGGATCCGTTGGGATGATTTTGCCGATATCGAGGGCGAGGTCAGAAAGCTCCTTGCGCTCCAGCCCGGAAAAATCCAGTCGCGTAGCTTTTATATCCGTCAGAGTCACATTGTCGTTTTCATCGTCAGCCACGGTCTTGGCCGACAGTCCGATGACGCCATAAACTGGCTTTGCGCTGGCCGAGGTCTTCAGTTCGGTAGCGACGAGAGCGTCGAGCTGGCTGAAATCCTTCCATTCTGTGATCTGCGGCTGGTAAAGCGTTATCGTTGCGCCCGCGTCCGTATCGAAAACCCTCGGCCAGGCTGGTGCGTTGGAGTCCGACTGGTTGAGATATTTTCCCGCGACGAAACCATTAGTCCCGGAGTGCCTGACTGCGCACCAGGCCGCTGTTGCATCACACTCCTTGATATCGACTTCGTCGCCCTGTGGAATGACACGCATTGCATCAAATCCAGTGCCTGGACCTTCCCTGAAGTTAACGTTGGCTGTCAAGATTGCGGGATCTGCGAGGGCCGAGGTCGAGAAGAAAGAGGCAATTGTTACATAGGCGAGAATTCTACGCATGATCACATCTCCGATCGACGTTTCAATCGCGTGCAGTCTCAACAGCGCCAATCTGAATGGTCGGCATGCGTTGGGCTTCCTTCCACGTCCAGACTGATCCGGTCCAGAGTAATTTGCGTACCCAATGAGAGCGGCTGTCACCAGGCAATCATGCTAAAACTATGCAGAATAACCTGCAAACCCAGAGCGGCCTGGGTAACGCCAAGCACCACAGCCAAGACCTGAAGTGAAGTGCCGATCCATCTAAGAATGATCTCCGCATGATCGAACCGTGTGTCCCCACCGACTGGCCTGGCTACGAGGTCGACTATCGATATGGAACAGCGACCTATCGCGTCAACGTGAAGCTAAGCTCGCAATCCGGGCGACGTTTGCTGAGCGTCGACGGGATTCAAATTGACGACGAGAGAGTGCCGCTTGTGGACGACGGGCGCATCCACGATGTGCATTTGGTGGTCGGCTAGCATGGAAAACCCGCTCTCGACCGATCCCGAACTGAACCGGATGCCGACGGATCAGGATCTCGCTCGGCTGCAGTTCACGACGCTCTTGTACTACCTGCATTGCACCAACCCGGACAACGGGCTCGTTCGCGACAAGACGCAGCCGGACGCTCCCGCCAGCATCGCTGCAATCGGTATGGCTCTCGCCTCAATCCCTGTGTTGGTCGAGCGCGGGATCATCATCCGCAAGTTCGCGTCGAAGATTGCACGTCGACGACTGAAATTTCTTCTGGAGTGCCCACAGGGGCCGGAACCTGACGCATCTGGCTACAAAGGTTCTTCTATCATTTCCTCGACATCGAAACGGGCCGGAGGGTCTGGCAGTGCGAACTGTCGACGATCGACTCGGCATTCCTTTTCGCGGGAGCGCTGACGGTTGCCGCGTATCTCGATGGGCAGGACGCGGAAGAGACCGAAATACGACGTCTGGCGAACACACTTTATGAGCGGGCGGACTGGAACTGGGCCTGCGACCACGGCCTGACATTGACCCATGGCTGGCGACCGGAAAGCGGCTTCATCCCTTATCGGTGGCGTGGTTACGACGAAGGCCTGCTCCTCTATATCCTCGGCCTTGGTTCCCCGAATCCCCTGCCATCGGAATCCTTCCCCGCCTACACCGAGAGCTATGAATGGCGAAACATCTACGGCCGTGAACTGCTCTACTCGGGGCCGCTGTTCACCCACCAGCTTTCGCACATGTGGATCGACTTCCGCGGGATCCAAGACGATTTCATGCGGGAGCACAACAGCGACTATTTTCAGAACAGCCGGCACGCAACCTTTGTCCAGCAACAGTACGCAATCAGGAACCCGAAGAATTTCGCCGGGTACGGTGCCCATTGCTGGGGTTTCACAGCGAGCGATGGCCCCGGCTGGATCAGACGAACCGTCAACGGCGTCGACCGGGAGTTTTATGACTACATCGCTCGCGGCGCGCCATACGGACCGGACGATGGAACCGTGTCCCCTTGGGTGGTCGTTGCCTCGCTGCCGTTCGCACCGGAGATCGTAATTCCGACCCTATGGCACTTTGCGCGCATGAACCTCGGCATGACGCGTCTCTACGGGTTCAAGCCATCTTTCAACCAGTCGTTTCCGGTGGAAAATGGTCAAGCAGGCTGGTGGGTCAGTCCATATCACTTCGGCGTCGACCAGGGGCCGGTTGTCCTGATGATCGAAAACTACAGGACCGGCCTCTTGTGGAACATCATGCGTCGCTGTGAGCCACTGGTCGTGGGGCTGAGACGCGCCGGGTTCGAGGGGGGATGGCTGTAACTGATGTGACGTAACGCGATGCCGGTAGCGCTGGACCCTCTGCAGAAAGGAACTAGCTATCCCTATTCCGTTAGGTCACCGTCGCAAAGGCCTTGCCCCCAAAGGAAGCTTTAAGGGAACCGCTGCCCGGAACATGTAGCAGTCGCTACTGGTCTGCTCTTGCCATGCCAGTTGCTTGGGCGCATCCTCCAAGCATGCTTTCGCATCTGTGTGGGGAGAAATGCGATGCAGATCCCTGTTACCAGACGATCATTGATGCAAATGGCGGGCGCGGCTGCTGCGGCTGTCACGGTGCAGAGTTTGCTGTCGACTATTGCCCGAGCTGATTCAATCAGCGGAGACATGTACTGGGACCTTGTTCGTCACCAGTTCATTTTTCCAGAGTCTGCCGTTCCGATGAACAGTGCAAACCTCTGTCCATCATTCCAGGCTGTTGCCGACAGGGTCGCCGAACTCACACGGGTCATAGACTACGATGTGTCTCTGAACAACAGGGCGCAATTCAACGATCGGCTGCGGAACTCTCGCTCGAAAGTGGCGCAACAGATCGGTGCTGACCCCGACGAAATCGCGCTGGTCCGCAACACGTCGGAGGCCAACAGCATCATAACCAATGGTATCGATTTCAAGGCGGGAGACGAAGTCGTCATATGGGATCAGAACCATGTGACGAACAATGAGGCCTGGGACATTAGAGCCAAGCGGTTCGATCTTAAAGTGGTGCGGGTGATGTTACCGCGGCGGCCGGAAAGCGACGAACAAATCGTTGAACTGTTTGCCAAGTCGTGCACCGATAGGACAAAGGTGCTGAGCTTCACAGAATGCTCCAATGTGAGTGGTATGAAGCTTCCGGCGAAAAAGCTCGCGGACATGGCTCGCGACCGCGGCATCCATTGCCACGTTGATGGTGCGCAAAGCTGGGGAGCCGCGGCTCTCAATCTGCACGACATCGGATGTGACACCTTTTCGACATCCGCCCACAAATGGTTCATGGGGCCGAAAGAGGTCGGATTACTATTTGTTAAAAAAGGTCGCGCGCCGAACATTTGGCCTAACACCATCGGTTATACGGGTGAAATCAAGGTCGAGCTCGACCTCCAGACCGCCCAAAAGTTCGAGACTCTTGGCCAGCGTGACGACGCTGCGATAGCAGCACTCGCCGATACGGCCGATATTCATTCACAGATTGGCCCGGAGCGCGTAGAGGCGCGGATTACAGAGCTCGCCACCCAGCTAAAGCATGGATTGAAGGATATGGGAGCGTCATTGGTAACGCCCGAAGAACCAGCGATGAGCGGTGGGGTCGTCGTTATTGAGGTACCTAAGCAGAATCAAAAAACCGTTGTCGATACTTTATACTCAAAGTACGGCATCGCGGCATCATCCAGTGGCGGACTGCGATTGTGTCCGCATGTCTACAACACACAGGCGCACGTAAAACGGGCCCTGGAGGGGGTGGGCTCAATGCGGGATCTCATTAGAATTTGACCCAAGAGCGCGTAGTGAAGTTAACGCGGTCTCGTCCTACGAGTCGTTACTGCTCGAGAGCTTGTAAAGCATTGCCTTATGCATGACAATTGCATGACAAAGTCGGCTCCAGAAAAGGAGATACTGCATGGGCAAAATGCGAAAAGAGATCTACGAAGCCCTTATTGAGGGGGCAAGTGACGGGCTCACGGATTCGGCTCTCTACAACTTCGTGGTGAGGCGCTGCCCCAAGACCTCTAGTAAGAAGATCGTGCGCGCAGCGCTTGGGGCGCTCGAGGATTCGAATGTCAGGGACGAAAATGTGCTTCGGGTCGTCTATGCTCTGGCTATCACGGAGCGCTTGCGGCATCTAGGCGTCAACGATCAGCCTCATAAATCGGCACCCGTTGCTGAGCCAGATGCGCAACTGAAGAGAAAAGCGAAAAAAGACAAAGACCTGTCCGTTCCAGCCGAGATGCCAGTTACGACTCACTAGATGGCGACGGAAGTTAGAATATTGCCTGCACCTCCTCCGCTAGCGCGAAAGGTAAGAGGTGAATGCTATGTTCATCCAAGAGATGACCACCGCTCAGTGCTTTGCCTTGCTAGCCCATGAACATGTGGCCCGGCTCGGATGCTCTCACGCCGGAAAGCCCTACGTCGTCCCGATTGAATACGTCCTAGCAGGGAAGCGAATTTACAGCTTCTCGCTGCTTGGCCAAAAAATTACGTGGATGCGTCAAAACCCGGAGGTCTGCATTCAAGCTGACAACATTGAAAATATGCAGCAGTGGAAGAGCGTTCTCGCCAACGGTCACTACCGAGAACTGCCGGATACCAAGAACCTTCATGAGGACCACATGCGGGCATGGGCGCTTCTCGAAAAGCATGCGAATTGGTGGGATCCCGGTGGGTATAAGCCACGGCTTCCAGATGCTGGCTCAAAGCCCGTGTTCTTTTTCGTAGAGGTGGATGAGGTCACGGGCAGAATAGCCATCGAATCTAGTAGATAAAGTCTGCAATCGCACTGAGAGATGCTAAAGACACATCGTACGTCTGCGCCATGCGTTCATTTGAACGATACGTTAGAAATCCGACTGGCTGACGCTACACGCTAACTTGAGTTTGCAACTGAGGTTTGCTTCACTGTTTCGCGCGCCATTGCGCGTAGCATGGCCTCTGAGCGCGGCCCAAACGCGAGGCGGCATTCCTCTGACGTTAGGTTTATGGACTAGGAGGCGCGGTTCCCGGAGGGGTGCCGCCCGGCGGCATCGCGGAACGAGCCTTTTCCAGCAGCGTCGTTGTCAGGTCCACACAGTCCCTCATCGATTCCCGCGGGTCGCAGCGGACTGCTACGGTCGCATCGCCACTGCGGCGCAGAAAGGCCGCGCCGCGCCGCGGACCACCCCCGCCGGAAACCTCGTCCGTGATGCTACGCAGGAGGTCTTCGATTTCGCGGTCTTGTCTGTCCTGGAACGAGCCCCGGTCGCCAGAGGCGGTTTGACCTAAGGCTGGGAGCGGCATCAGCAGGAGACCCGCCGATATGAGAAGAAACTTGTTCATTTTACCTCTCCTCGCTTGGTGCTCGGTTGGCCGCTCGGATTCCCAAATCCGGCGTGGCGCATCCCGCCTGTGAACAGCAACACGAGAGCCCACAAGACCTTCGCTGGCGGGCGCATTCGCCGGCGGGAACCGCTTTGTCACAAACGCGTGTTTTCAAAAACGACCACGCTCAAACAAAGAGCAAGATCTCGCCGCTTCTTGCCGAGTTTCTGTGGGAATATCCGGATCTGCAGCTCGATCTGGTGATGGAAGACCGACTGATAGACGCCGTCGCGCATGGGTTTGACGTATCGATCCGGCTGCGTTCCAGTCTGGACGATTCCACACTGATCGCCAGACGGCTTGCCACCGTCAAACAGGTACTGTGCGCGGCCCCTTCCTATCTTGAACAAAATGGCGCGCTTGCGACGCCAGACGATCTTCGCCATCACACGATGCTCACCTATAGTCTTGCGCAAATGCAGGATATCGTCCCCGCGCAAGAGAATGCGGCATCCGGCCGTGAGCGAAGCCAGATCAACAACAGCATGATGCTGCGCGACCTGCTCATCGCAGGCTTAGGAATTGGCGCGCTGCCTTCCTTCCTCGCCGATCCGGCGATCGCGCGCGGCGAACTTCGGCGTGTCCTGCCCGCCTTCATGGATGAAGCGCGCCATGTCTATGCGGTCTATCCAACCAGCCGCCATCTTCAACCCAAGGTAAAGGCCTTCGTGGAATTTCTGGCCCGTCGCTTACCTTCCGTCATCAATGACTACAGCTAGAGCCGCATCCCGAAAAGTGTGAACCGGTTTTCGGAGAAAGATGCGCGTGAAATCAAGAAATCGAGCCCGAGCTGATCCAGTCAGATCGGGTTAGGCTCCGCGCGCAGGCCGGCTGCCAAATCCTGTGATCCTGCCGCTGCTGCCTGCCGGTATTCTTAACCGGCAGCAAAAACTGTCCGAACCACGACGGGCTTATTCCTCCGCCACGCTGTCCGTAAGTTGATCTCCATCGAACAGATCGACATCGCAAAGGACAGGATGATGACGTTACAAACTCCCACCGGCGACACAACCCCATTGACTATCGATTTCTTTCACGATGTCGTTTGCGGCTGGTGCTATGTCATGTCACCGCGTTTGCGGCAGGTCGCAGGCGAGCTGGATATCGAGGTCCGCCATCGCAGCTTCGTCCTGCAGGATTCCCGAGAAAGGATGGTGCAGGCTTTCGGCTCGATGGAGCAGGCCAAGTCCGCGATTCTTGGCCATTGGGAAGCCTGCGCGAAACAAGATGACGAGCAGCGCATCGATATCGAAGGCATGCGCGCCGAAAGCTTCGAATATCCCAATGGTCTTGCTGGCGCGCACGCCTGCCAGGCGGCCCATATCATGGGCGGCGACGCTGCCCACTGGGACTATTTCGATGCCGTCCAGAATGCTCATCTTAGTCAGCATCGCAATATCGGCAACCGTTCCGTGCTGCTCGACATCGCAGTCGAGCTGGGTTTCGCCCGCGACGTCTTTGCCGCTCACATGGGCAGTGAAGCCGCCAGTGAACGGGTGCGGGCCGACCGTGACGAGGCCCGCAAGCTGGACATCCGCTCCATTCCCACCCTGATCGTTGGTCCGGATCTCGACCGATTGCAAACCATGCCTGTGCCGGCGCTCAAGGCCCGGCTGCAAGCCATCATGCGGAATGCATGACCGCATCCGCGGAAACTTTCAGCCCTCCAACCTCCCAAAAGGAAGAAAACATGAAACTCTCCCGCACGCTTCGCGTAATCGGCCTGCTGTTGCTCGGCAGCGCCAGTCTTTCGACCTATGCGCAAATGGCCCATGCCGACGGTAATGCAAAAGCGCGCGTTGCCCCCAGCGGTCAGGAAGTCGGCATCAGCCCATGGGGCTTGGACGATGAAATCGGCCGCCTCAACCTGATCACGCCGGAATCGCGCGCCGCCATCCTGTCGCGCATCAAGGGCGGCAAGGCCTACGATCTGGCGACGGATTATTACATCGGCATGCCAAGCTGGCAGGCCGCGGGCGATCCCCATTACCAGTTCTGGATGACCCACACGCCGCGCGGCACGGAGGTGGATGATCCGATGGGCGTCGGCAAGAAAATGAACGCCACCCGTAGCTACACGGGAACAGCATTTTCCATGTAAAGCCATACCGGCACCCACATCGATGCGCTGAACCATTTCGGTATTCACGGCAAGATCTGGAACGGTTTCAAGGCCGACGAGCATCTAGGTGATCGCGGCTGGAAGCGCACCGGCATCGAAAAGTTCCCGCCACTCATCGCCCGTGGCGTCCTGATCGATATCGCCGCGGCCAAGAGCGTGGACATGCTGCCGGACGGCTATCGGATCACCCGTCAGGATATCAAGGACGCGCTGGCGCGCCAGAACACCACCCTGCAGCAAGGCGACATCGTCCTGATCCGGACCGGCCGCATGAAACTGTTCAACGACCCGCAAGCCTATATGGCATCCCCTCCCGGCTTGGGGCTGGATGCGGCGCGCTACCTCGTCGAGGAAGGTGGCGCGATGGTGGTGGGCGCGGACAACCTGAGCTTCGAAGCCTTTCCTTCCGAAGTGCCGGATGACTATGTGCCGCTCCACACCTACCTGCTGGCGCAGCAGGGCGCTCCGATCATCGAGTTGATCGCGCTTGATGAGCTGTCACAGGACAAGGTCTATGAATTCGCCTTCATTGGCGGCCCGTTGAAAATCCGCGGCGGCGACGCAGCGCCTCTGCGTCCGGTTGCACTGCCGCTCCAGTAACTGAAAACAGACTTTGCAAATAACCAGCGGGTGTTCAGCGCCACCCAACTGGTTCTAGAAAGATGGCGTTGATACCGCTCCCAAGCAAAACGGGAGCGGTATCTTCCCGCGTTGACACCCGCGCTCGCGCCATATTGTTCTCATGCGTCACGCGCCGCGCCGATGACTTCCAGGTGAACGCCCATCGACAGATAGTCGTTCGAACACCGGCACCGTAAGTTTAACGGGCTCCGATCAAAAGTCTCAGTCTCCGCTTTCGCACGAAGTTCAAGCCACCGATCTGCGCCTATTCCGAATGCGATGGCAGAACCCGCCGTGGCCCGAAGCTCGCCAGGGAAATCCTTGAGGTACTAGCAAATGCTGAGCTTGGGGCTGACTGTCGGCACAATACCATCAAACAATGATAGGTTTAATTTTAGCGGTTTTCTTGAGCCGGACCTAAGTGACGCGTGCTACTGCGAGACACCTATTCCGTAAAATGAATGGGAATGCCGTCGCCATGAGGGCGTACAGCGACAGTTAAATGCACGTTTCATGGAACTCGGATGAGCCTGGATTTCCAAACGCTTTACCTCATCATCCTGCTTAACTCGGTCGTGCTCTGCGTCGTTTGGTCAGGTTTTGTCTGGGTACATCGCAACATCGACGGTGCCGGATACTGGCTAGCTGCGTGCCTGCTGACAACACTTGGCGGTGTTCTCTTCGCACTCGAAACCGTCGTTGCGGCTAACGCCTGTACCGTCCTGGGCTTCTGCCTGGCGTGGACCGGCATCCGACGATTTCAAGGCGAGCCCGCCGCCTGGCGTGCCGTCGCACTCATCGTTCTTGCAGGTACATCCGTCCTGGCGCTGGTTGGCGACAACCGACCTGCCATCAACGTCGCGATCGCCGTATTTCAGGTCATCCCGATGGCCTTGGCCATCGCCGCGCTGAAAGCCTTTCAACGCCCAAGTCTCGGTGCGATCGCCGCAACATTTGGCTTTGTTGTCGCCTTCACCGGACAAGGGACCGAGGCCGTGCTGAACATAATGCGGTTGACCGGAAGCCTGTCGACGGAACGCTACTATGACATCGCCGCCTTCCTGCTCGTCGCAGCCATCTTCGGCGCAACCGTTTGGAACCTCGGCTTTGTGCTGATGGCCGTCGACCGTCTAGCGTCCGATCTCATCAGGCTCGCATCCTTTGACGAACTCACCGGACTGCCGAATCGGCGCAACTTCATGGAAACTGCGGGCACAATGAAGTCCAATGCGGCGCGTTTGGGCGTCGGCTTTGGTGTAATGATTATCGACATTGACAGGTTCAAGACCATCAATGACACCCATGGGCACGCGGCAGGCGATGCATGCCTGCAGCATTTCTCAGAGCTTGCCCAAAGAATAATGGGACCGGAGCATTTCCTTGGGCGCTTGGCGCGTGATGAGTTTGGGATTGCTTTTGTTGTCAAAGATCCGGCTGCAGTAAGGAGGTTCGCCGATCATTTCGCAGGGACTGTCGCCGCGAGCCGGTTCGATTGGCTTAAAGAGACCATTCCGCTGTCAATCAGTGTCGGCGTTGCGCTCAGGCCGGCGGGCGACGTTGCCTTGCTCAAGACGATCATCGAAGAAGCAGACATGGCTCTCTACGAGACCAAGCGGCGTGGTCGCAATGGCTTCACCATTGCCTCGGGGCGAAGCACCCGCAAAGGGCCCGAACCTTGGGCGACGTCAACTCCACTTAAGGCGGCCAATGAAGCCAGATGGGCATGAAGGCACTGCCGTCACTTCTCAGCAACTCGGCTTTCGACCGGACTTCCTTGCTCTCGCCTCACACGGCATTTCGAATTGGCCCTGCCAGATCCCGCGCTTTGCGGTCTGTGCGGTCTGCTGCGCGTCATGATAAGCGCCTCGACTATACCGCGCCCAGTCGACTGCATGGCCTTCGCTGACAAGCCAGCGGCTGACGCTCTCGCCGTCCTGCCGGTAGCAGTTGCCCACAACACGTCCGTATCGATCGCGCTCGACGAACTCGCACCGTGTTGGGCGTGACTTCTCGAGGTATTCATCCAATGCAACGGCCGCACGCTGACCACATCGGTATTCCTTGCCGGCAGCGTCAATGCAGATTTGCCAGCTCTCCGGAGCATCAACCCCATTGAAGCGGATCCGTTCGCCAGCGATTTCGATCGTGTCGCCGTCGATGACGGTAGCGCGACCAACGATCGGTTCCGCGGCAAAACTCGAAGCGGTGCCAAGAAGAAGCGCCGCGCTGGCCAAGATCAGCTTTCCTTTGTACATAGTCGATCGCTCGGAGGCATCCCGCACTGCTTGGCGAGGTTCTTCTTGCTGGCGCACTGACCAGTCTTCTTGATGCGCCACCCGGGTCCCCCACGGCATCCGCAATAGTTGCACTTGCCAACCGTCACGACATTTCCGTCAATCGGCAAATCAGCTGGAAAAGGCATCAACGAAACGACCAAAGCAATAACTAAATGCATAATCCACCCACCCGTTATTCGGGCATAGGGACAGATGCACAAGTTCCAGTCAAGACAGGCATGTCCTAGCCATCACCTAGATTGCCCGCAACCATTAAGTGTTCTATCAAGTTGGCCATAAAGCAAAGCATGGGGGCTTAAAATGGGTGTGACACTGAAAGTCGGCGGCGACTATTGGATCGACATGTCTGACTATGATTTCGTTTTGGAAGTCGGATCGGCTGACATCACAACGTTTACCAAAACGAAGATCGTTGGATATGCCGATGGATCCAAAATCACGATCACCGGCTCGGGCTTTACCGCAGATAAATACGGATATCTGGTCGGCGGTACGGTTTACAGTGCCCAGGAAAGCTATGCCGGGACAGTCAACATCTCGCTGACTGGCCTAAATCTGTCAGTCCAGAGCCTCGTCAAGGTGTTTAACACAGCCTCAACGGCGGACGACCTCGCGTTGGTAAAGTCCGTCCTCAAAGGCAGTGATTCCCTCTCCGGTGGCAGCTATGCAGATATAATTTTCGGCTACGATGGGAACGACAAGCTTTACGGCAAGACGGGCAATGACAAGCTGAAAGGTGGCGCCGGGGACGACAAAATCCATGGCGGCTCGGGTCACGATTACCTGTTTGGAAATAGCGGCAAAGACACCTTCATCTTCAAATCGGTGAAAGACTCAACTGTCGGTTCTCTCGGCCGCGACACAATATACGATTTCCAAGGCTCAGAGGGCGACAAGATCGATCTGAGTGCGATCGACGCAAACACCAAGCTTGCGGACCACCAAGCCTTCAAATTCATCGGAAAAGAAGTTTTTCACAAGAAGGCGGGCGAACTGCGCTTCGACAGGAAGGCATCGGACACGTTTATTTTCGGCGACGTGGACGGTGACGGAAAACCCGATTTTGCGATCCACCTGGACGACGCGCTGACCTTCAGCAAAGGTCATTTTCTGCTGTGATCCTCCAGGGGCTAACGGGGCGGCCCGGCAGCCACGCCGTCCACGTCTCAAAATCGGGACAAGCCGCCTCCCCGAGCTTCCGAAACAAGGATGGTTACAAGGTCGAGTTCCTGACGTCGAACCGAGGCTCCGACGACTACATGGGTCAGCCTGCAAAGATGCCGGCGCTGGGCGGCCCAAGCGCGGATCCGCTTCGATTCCTAGATTTCCTCATCCGCGACCCGAAAACCCGGCATCCCGGTCACAGTCCCTGATCCGTCTCGGTACGCCGTCCGCAAGCTCATCATGGCCTCGCGTCGCCACAACGACGGCATGTGTGCGATCAAACGCGACAAAGACGTCAAACAGGCAGGCATTCTATTCGAAGCTCTGCTGCAGACACGCAGGAGTTCCGACCTGGCGCCCGCTGCGAGAAAGGAATCTGGCTTGACTGACGTCAACGTGACAGCGCCCCCACTCGGTCGACAGCGGTGGCAAAGCCCTGTAGCGAGATCGAGAACGGCGCGGCAGCGCCGCCATCTGTAACGGCCTTGATCTTCAGGGCGGTGCCTGTACGCAGAGCTACCAGCATGGCAGCGTCGAAGCTGACATTGACGAGGCATCCGCCCGGTATGCAGGTGCGGAATCGCAGCGCCTGCATAGCCGGCTTTTCGTCAAGTTGGAATGTCACGCCGGAATCGAGCGCGAGACCAAAAGGCAGGATGAGCGTCCCAGAGACGGTATTGGCGACGGGAGCGTTCAATTCAATGGCAAGCACGCGCTGACCGTTCTGCTGTGACTGAACCTGGCTGAGCACGCAGCGCTTGGCGTTTCCCTGCTGAACGCAGGCGACGCGCCAATCCTTGTATGTCTCATTGAGGGATGAGGCCCCGCCGGGCAGCGTAGAGCCGCCACCGTCCTGGGCCTGTGCAACCTCAAAACGCTGCGGAGCAGGATCGCCATAATTGTCAGTTGCTGCTGCGACTTGCGTCGGATTGGAGATCGCGACGCCCGGCGCAACATAGAGCGAGACACCAGCCCCGAGCAGGAGTGTTGCGACCGTAGAAAGACCAAAAATCCGTTCTTTGCTCATCATGCGAGCGCCTTTCGTTCATTTGCGCGCTGCGCGTTTAGGTCAAGAAGACTTTGAAAGCTTTCCAGGGAGGCCCGATGAAGCACCACCAGATCGAGCCAGCCATTGGCGTGCCATTCGGCAACGGTCTTGGCCGGAAGCGCACGGAAGGCTTTTTCATTCACAGCCTGAAAGCCGTTGACCTGATGCTGCGAGCCGTCCGGCAAGCAGATATCGGCATGATAGGGCTCCAGCACCTGCACTCCAGCCATCGCTTGAGTGAACGCAACGGTATTTGCGTGATCGGCATGCCAGGCTTGGCAGAAAGCAAGCGCCGATTGCGCTATCGCCGTTGGCTTGCCCACGGCATCAAACAGGCGCTCGCCATGCTGATGCGCGGTGATCGAGGGCACGAAGCGATCACTACCCCGATCAATAGCCAGGAACTGTCGCGCCTTGTCCGGGGTCTCACTGACGATGAAGGGATAGCGGCGAACATAGGCCGGCACATAGCTATTCGCACGCCAGGAACCATCGCGACCAATGAAGAGATTGCGACGCTGCTCGATACCGACGACGGCAATCGGCATCGCGCGCTCACCCATCGAAAACACTATCGGGAAGTGCCGCATCGCTACCGCGAACTCGCTGATGGAAAGCGGAATGGCTTCGGCTTTGCGCGCAAAGCCGAAGCTCGAGGCCGGAGCAAGGCCTACCTCGCCATGCTCTTCGAAGCGGAGAAGCACGGGATCCTTGTAAAAGAGCGGAAGGCCTGCCCGATCTCCTTCGGGGGAAGTATTGCTATCTACTGTCAATTTGGGATCACCCGGCGCGTTTGCGCCACAATTGTTGAAGTCATATCCACGGCGGGCACGCGGCAGACAACCTGAGCTGCGGCCGCTCGTGGCTCGGTTAATGCGGGAGGGGGGCGCCGCTCGCCCCGTAGTGCCCTCCACCAGACGCGCCCCGTTTCAATCGTGAAGCCGTCGCCAAGAATCCGCGCAGCGGCCAGATAACCGGGTGACGCTAACCCAGGCGTCACCCGCAGTCCCGATCACTGGGTCAGTCAGAACTTCGCGCTGAAGTTGGCGTTGAAAGACTGATCAACAATGCCGGAGCCGAACTGTCCGCCATAGGTAACACCGATTGCCGCGGATGGCGTCAGGGCGAAGTCGAGACCCGCTTCAACCACCGCAGCATCGCGGGCGATCGGTACTCCGGCGATGGTGAAGGCGTTGCCGCCACCAGCAAAGCTCATGGAGGAGATCGGCGTGACATCGTCGAAGGCGTGACGCCAGCCGAGCATGCCCTTGGCGGTGACGGGGGCTCCGTTCAGGTCAAAGGTGGTCGAACCGCGCAGGCCGAGCGTCGTAAAGGTCGTGTCGGTGCTGGACGATCCGCTGGTGAGAGCTGCCGCTCCCCCCGTCTCGCGGAAGCCATCGGCATGCAGGTTCACATAGGCAAGGTTGGCAAAAGGCTCGAAGCGGGTTGAGCCGAAATTGAAGCCATAAGCCAGTTCACCGAAGACCTGGGTTGTGCCGGCGTTGTAGTCGCCCTTAAGGCTCTCGTTGAAGCCGGGGAAGGCGACGCTACGGCTGGTCGATATGTCGTGCCAAGAGTAGGCCGCGCCAGTACGGAAGGCGAAATCACCCCAAGCGGTACCGCCATAGAGGCCGACATGGTAGTTGTCGCTCGAACCGGACGAATGGCTTTTCTCGGAATCGAAGCTGGTATGGCTGTAACCGGCTACCGCACCGAACCGCCAGGTATCAAAAACCGGCGCATCCGCTCCGAAGAAAAAGCCGCCCGTCTTCCGGTTGAGCCGCGCCGCGTTGCCGTCGCTGTTCGTATGTCCCCACGAGCCGAAGCCCTGGCCCCAAACCGCGAAGCGATCGGTATTGGCCGCAACCGGCTGCGGCACACCGTCTTCATACGTCACCGCTGCGCCAGACGCTCCCACACCGTCGAAGGCCGCACGGAGACGGTCATTGACGGCTTTGCGGACGAAACGACTGTCCTCGATCAAGGCATTCTTCGCAGAGGCGTGAATTTCTCCTGAAAGCTGATCGAAGGCATAGCGGGCTTGCTCAGCCGACAAATTCAGGACGGCATCGTAGACTGCGTTGCCTTCACCCAGGCTCTCGACACCGCCGCCAGTGGCGACCTGATTGCGGGTGACACCGACATTGTCAAAAGTAACGCTGTTACGGGTCATCGTCAGATAGACGTTGTTGTCGTCGTAGCTGAGCGAAGGATCGAGGAAGGCGAGATTGGACGCAACGCCGCGCGTGTATGTGCCGTTGACGCCGCCGTCTGCCGTCAGGATCGTATAGCGGGTTGCGGCTGCATAATTGCCTGTGCCGGCGATTACCCGAACGGCCCCGCCATCGAGGTATGCCGAGCCTGAGACGTCAACTAGATCCGATTGGCCTTCTCGATTGACCTCAACCTCATAGGCCGATCCCTCTCGGAAGTGAATGTTGCCCGCGATAGTGAGAGTGCCGATCGAATTTCCCGGCGCAATGGTTGCGCCGGTATTGATGTTGACGGTGCCGTTAATCGTCCCGATACCCGCAAGTACGGTCCCATCGAACATATTGAGGCCGCCGCCGAGTCTGCCATCAACCATCAGGCCACCGCTGGCCACGGACGTCCAGCCAACAAAAGCCGAGCTGTCCCCCGTCAGGCGAAGCCAGTTTCCATTGCCAACAGCGGCTTGGAATTCACCCTCACCTGAGATCGTGCCCCGATATGTGCCGCTGCCATCCTGTTCAAACCGCATAAAGCTGTTCGCAGCAATCGAGACGTCGCCGCCGAACAGATCTGTTCTGGACGCCAGCCCGCCTTGACTAATCGTCCAGTCGAGATCGCTGCGTCCGGCAAGGGTAAGTGTCCCCGATCCCGATTTCTCCATGGTGCCTCGACCAAAGATGCTGCCCGCGAAGACGGCGTCATCATCCTGATTGAACACGACATGGCCGTTGTTCCCGATATTGTTGCGAATACTCTGGGTATCGCCCACGAGCGTGCCAGCCCGCACGATCGTGTCCCCGCGATAGCTGTTGTTGCCGGTGAGAACCAGAGTGCCGAGATCGTCCTTGATCAGCGCGCCGTCGCCGCGCAACTCGGAAGCAATCGTCGCGACGTAATTCGCCCCAGCCTGCGAGCCGTCGCCGACACGGATGACGGTTTCCCCGGCCGCAAGTGTGATGGCATCGCCTCTGACACGGTAGCCGTCGACGGCGAACTGCATGCCGGTGACCGAGACTTGACCATTGCCACCGTTGACGAGGACCGTGCCGGCATCGCCCTGAAACACGGCAAAACGGCCGCCCCAGCTATGATTTGCGTCACCATTTGTGGTCGTCCAGTTCTCTGTTCCGTTGCTCCAAGTGCCGCTCCCACCAGAAATCACACCATCCGCAATCAAGTTCGGACCGTCCCAGAACAGAATATCCGGACGCGGGTCAGGCCCGGGGCCAGGATCACCACCGACGACGATGTTCACCTGCTTGTCGATCGCGGTCTGGATCTCGATATCGCCGATGTCGTACCGGCTGTCGTCCGGAACACCGACGACCTCCAGCCCGTTGTCGGTCAACGTGCCGCCATAGTTGAACAGGCGGTACACGCCCTGACCAAAATTCACGCCGGCGCCATCATCGATCGTCAGGCGGCCGTCGAGCACAAGATCGCCTTCAACTTCGAAGAAGGCCGAGGCGCCCGGTGCGTCAACCAGAATTTCTATATCGGAATTTTCGTTGAGCGTGAGACTTCCCATGGTCAGGGTGCGGTCAAACTGCCCATAGAGCCGCCCGCCATCTTCGATGAAGACATCGCCCTCGATACGGCCGGATCCGGTGACGGTGCCGCCGAAAGCCGCCTCAACATTGCCGCCATAGCGGCCATCAAACGACAGTCCCCCTGCGCGGACGACGGCACCTGGCGCATCGAAGCTCTCGCCGGTAAGGCTCACAGTTCCTTGGCCCAACTTGTGGATGATGTGATTGTGACCAGTAATGACACCGGACAGGGTGCTGAAATCGTTGTTGTCGAGATTGATGCTGTCTTCGAGCAGCATATTCTGAGCGATGGTGACACCATTCGACAATTCCAGGGTGCTGCGACCTTCCGAGGCTCGTCTGAAGGTCACTTGTCCACCAAGACCGAAGGCGAAGTCCCGACCCGCCAGGACCCGGCCACCTTCAATCGCGGTGTCGCCAGCGTAAGTGTTGTTGGCCAGCAGTTCGAGCGTCCCATTGCCCTGCTTGCGCAGTTCTCCGGCCCCACGAATCACGCTTGCGATACTCGAATTGCCATTGTACGCGCCAACGGAAAGGGTCGTCCCCCCGTCAAGCACAGCTGATCCACCGGAGCCCTGAAGGCGGTCGATCGTCTCACTCTGAGCCAGACGCAGCGTGCCGTTGCGGCTGATCCGCACCAGATTGGCATCGGCGATAGCATCGCCGCTATCGAGTACCAATGTGCCATATTGGACGTCGGTGTCACCGGTAAAGCTATTCCTCCCCGTCAGAGCAAGGGTGCCGTTACCGTATTTTATGAACGGACCGGAGCCGGCAATCGCACCGCCCAGCGCGACGGAGTGTCCGGTGTTGACGGTTAGCATTGCGCCTGAAGTGCCCGAGATGAGAATGTCGTTGGCCAGGCTCAACCCGTCAGCCTCGAACCGTAGTTCGGAAGCTGCGGAGCCACTGGAGCTGAATTCGATGGAGCCGGTTCCTATACCGGTACCGGTGCTGAGGTAGACCGTGCCAAACGCGATCTCCGTACCACCGGAATAGTCATTGATACCGTTGAGGACGAGGTCACCGGAACCGGTCTTCCTCAATCGCAGTGTCCCAGCACCGTCACGAATGCCTCCGTTTATCATTCCAAACTCAAGGCCGAAAGTCGCCATGCTCCCGGCGCTATCGTTCAGGACGACACCGTCGCCCTCCTTGTTGAATTGGTATAAATTGAGATCCCTGCCGGCGAGATCCAGAGTGCCGTCCCCAAATAAGGCAACGCGCGCGCCGTGGCGTGAGAAATACTCGCGTGCGGCGGTATCCGCGCCAAACTGCAAGCGGCCCGACCACAGCCGCAACCATCCGGCATACGACCCCGGTGAGGGTTGAATGCCGCTGACGGTCTCCGGCGAGAAGATGATCGTTGAATCAGCGGCAGCCCCGTATCCCACATCCAGCATCGAGTTGGCCGTGTTGAAGCTCAGATTGCCGGCGTAGGTCGCGACGGTGCCTGCTGCGGTCGTCATTCGAACCGACGTGTCGATCGAGATGTCGTCCGCGTAGGTGCCGGTTTGCGTATAGTTGTATTGGGCTTGCTGCGCCTTTGCGGTTGCAAGCGGCAGCAGGACGCTCATGAGCGCGGTTGCGCATAGAAGGCGGCCTTTGCGGTTGAGTACAATAGAATTCGTGGCGGAGCTGATAATAGACATGATGTTACTCTCAGGTGCGTGGTATTCAGTAGGAGGGGATTGATCGAGGCGCGCGCTGGACCCCAAGTCGCCTGCCGCGCTTGGAAACGGCCCTATCGACGACCCTCTTGGGCCGTGGCCTCACCCTCGATTGCGCAGTCCTGATCAGCATCGCCTGCCCCCGTTCAAATTTCGAACGGCGTAGCAGGCGGGTATCCAAGCCACCCCATATGGTCAGAGGGGCGACGAAAATTCTTTCGCGCAGGGCGCGCCAGATTCGTATGCAGAAACAAAGAAGTCGGGAGACCGCATCTCCCGCGCTATCGAATTTTCGTGCTGTGCTCATTGAGAGCTTGTTGCCGGAAAGAATATCGTTTTTTTCTGCCGGGCTTTTGATCCGTCGAATGACGGGAGCGAAACTACTTCTACCGATGAAAGGTAATCTTTCTCAGACGGAAAGTATACGAGCTGACGAAATCCTGATACTCGGCGCCCCGTGCGCGGATACCGTCGAATTTCCCCTTCTCGGCGCGCACCAGCTCCATCGCTTCCTCCTGCTGCTGGGGGGTCATCTTCGCAACCTCCCCGATCTTGTCCATGAAATCCTCCATCATCTGCTCCATCTCGGCCTGCGGGATGGATGCAATGAAGCCGGTCATCGTCTGGTCGAATGCTGTTTTCCAAGCGGTACGGGTGAAGCCTGCGGCGGGGATCAAGCGCGATGTCTCGTCGTCGATCTGAAACCACTCCTCCGCGGCCTCCTCGTCGAAATAGACGCTGCCGCCAGTTTCTGTGACGAGCCTTTCCAATATGGTCACGACCTGTCCCGCCTCCTGGCTATCGAGCGCGGAAGTGGGCAAAGCGTGCAATGCCACGCCCGCCGTCACGAGGAGCGCGGCCAGCTTCGGAAGGCGTCTCGAGCTTACAGCCGCCACATGTCCGGTTTTACGCCTCAGTAGCATTCTTGCATGACCCCCGACTGCGCCTTTGTCGACTGGCTGTTGGCGACCATGTTGCCCGCCGTCGATGCGACCTGGCTGGCAACCATGCCGCCGCGCCCCCCAAAGCCTCCGAAACTTCCAACCATCCCGAGCGCGCCGCCCAGCATCGCCGCATTCGATTGCGCCTGGACGGCTTCCGCGCAGGCGTCCCTCTTCGTCTCCGGCTTTCTCTTTTGCATCCCGCGTGTGGCCACCGCAGATTTTCCGCGCGCCGAGGTTGTCGCTCCCGTTTCCGAAGAGGATTGACTGCATCCGCCAATGGCAAGGCAAAGCAGTCCGATAATGAAGAACTTCATGATTTTCCCTGAAACTTTATAGTTGATTGAGCCCGTGCTCCAGCAGATGTGCTCTGATCCAAGAAGCAGTAGACTTGCCTTCACCATGTAATGGAAGAAATCGGGGCGCGCCCCATACGTTCATAGGGGGTGCAGAGAAAAGCGGGCGCTTACACCATCGGGAGCTCAAAGTGCTTCGATTGTGAAAGATCCGTCAGATGAATACTCCCGATAACCGAATATTCTGGTTTCAGTCTTTGGTGGCGCTTGCCCTGTTCACTGCGCAACCGGCATTCTCGAAAGATCTTGCGTACCCGAGCGGTCAGGTGTTGCTTACAGTGACGGGAAAGATCGAAAAGACGAATGGCGACGGGGCCGCACTTCTCGATGCGGATTTTCTTTCAACGTTTCCGGCGCACCGGATAGAAACGCATACGCCCTGGACCGACGGGATCGCCCGTTTCGATGGCATTCTGCTGAAGGACGTGCTGGCTGCGGTCGGAGCGCAAGGCGATACACTCTTCGCGGAGGCCATCAACGGTTACAGGATCGCGTTTCCCCTGTCGGATGCGGAGAAATTCGGCGTCTTGCTTGCCATGCAGATGGAGGGAAAGCCATTGTCCCGGCGGGACAAAGGGCCGCTCTGGATCGTTTACCCGCGTGACAGTATCGCCGAAATCCGCGACGAACGATATGATTCCAGATGGGTATGGCAGCTTAACAAAATAGAGGTTCGATGAACATCTTGGTCAGCAAGCGAACAGTCACGGCGCTAACCATAGCGATCGTCGCCGCCTGCGCCGTGTTGCTGAGCCTGGCCCTGCACCGGCTGATGGAAGCTGAAAAGGATTTGTCCAACTCCGTTGGCGAGAACGTTCTGTGGTTGATTTCCCAGGTTCATTACGAGGATCATCGTCTTGCATTGACCTGCGAGGCTTGGAACCGGGGCAATCGAACAGACGCCGACGTCGAACAACTTCAGCTTCGGCTCGACATGGCTTTCAGCCGTCTTGCGCTTCTCTCCGAGGGGATGCTGGGAGAAGTAATCGCCCGGAATCTGGGAAATGAGCCGATCGAGACAGCAACGGCTCATCTGAAGGCTTTCGAACAGGCGCTAAGGATCGCAGCAGTTTCCAAAATCGATATTCCACAACCCGTCCTCGACAATCTGTTGAGCGACGCCGCCATGTTCAGGAGCGCGGCCAACGACATCATGATTGCTGAACGCAACAGCGCCGCGGGACAGCGCGAGAAGTACAGGGGCATTCTCTTCGAAGCGAGTATTGCCGTTATTCTGATTTTCGGCTTCGGGATATTTATCGTCATGCGCCTGGTGGCAAGCCTGCGCTCCGTTGCCCTTGCCGAGAATACGCTCAGGCGCGACCGCGACTTCTCGCGCCTCCTGCTCGAGTCGAGCGGAGACGGAGTGGCGGCCTTCGACCGGGAATTTCGCTGCACGCACTGGAACTCCGCCATGAGTGCGATGTTTCCCGTCCCGGACGGAAAGGACATCGTCGGTCACCTCATTCAGAAAGCTTATTCTTTTCCCGACGACCACATGATCATGGACCTGATGCGCCAGACACTTGCGGGCGAGAGCCTTCACATGCCTGCCCATGCTATTCCCGACAGCACTCGTTACATCGAGAAATTTACGTATCCGATCAAATCGGGGGACACGATCATCGGGGGAATCCTCTTCTTCCGCGACGTCACCGACGCACACAGCGCCCAACTCGAACTCGTCAAGCACCGGGACCAGCTCGAAACCATCGTTGCGGAACGAACGCGCGATCTCGAAGAATCGCTGGCGCGAGAGACCGGCCTGCGTGAGCTCTACAAGGGCTTCGTGTCGATGGTGTCACATCAGTTCCGAACCCCTTTGTCGATTATCGATGCCAGTGCACAGCGGATTATCCGCCGCGGCAGGCAAATGACGGAAGAAGAAATCCACGAGCGCGCAGGAAAGATCCGCGCGGCGGTACTGCGGCTCACCCGCCTCGTATCGAGTACGTTGAATGCCGCCAAGATGGACGCCGGGCAAATCGATGTCGACATTCGGCGTTGCGACCTCGCGAAACTCATTGTCGAGGCCTGCGAGCGTCAAAAGGAGACATCCCCTAACCGGATATTCCACATCGAACTGGAGCACTTGCCGGCATGGACATCCTGCGATCCGCTCCTCATCGACCAGGTGGTCGCCAACCTGCTTTCTAACGCCGTCAAATATTCATCGCCGCCCCACTCAATCGACGTCTCTGCGGAGGTGGATCACCAACAGGTTCGCATTCGCGTCAGCGATCGGGGCGTCGGTATTCCCGAAGAAGAGCGTCACAAACTTTTTGAACGCTTCTTTCGTGCAAGGACCGCCGTGGGCGTCGAAGGGACAGGTATCGGTCTGCATGTCGCGCGCACAATAGCCCGCATGCACGGGGGTGATGTGGACGCTTTCGCACGTGAGGGTGGCGGCTCGATTTTTGTTCTCACCATACCCAGAGAGGAAGCGCTAGCAGCATGAACTTGGATCACCTTCCCACACCGGGTCTGGAATCCGGTCTCCAAAGAATTGTCCTATGCGTTGAAGATGAAGCCGATCTTCGCTCCGATATCGTCGAAGAACTCGTTTCGGCAGGCTATCGCGTGGTCGAAGCGGGCAACGGACGGGAAGCGCTTCGCGAACTCGAGGCGGTGCGTCCCGATCTGATCTTGTGCGACGTCACGATGCCGGAAATCGGCGGGTACGAACTGATGGCAATGCTCAGGACTGATCGCCCCGACCTTGCGGAAGTGCCTTTCGTCTTTCTGACGGCATTGGCCGACAGGGTCGAGGTCTTGAACGGCAAGAATGCCGGCGCGGATGACTATCTGGTAAAACCTGTCGACTTCGACGACCTACTCGCAACGATCAAATCACGGCTTCGCCTAGTGGACCGGGTTCGCCGATCGCTCCTTGTCGACTTGCAGCGCCAGCAGCAACAGATGATCGAGCAGGCGGTGCGAGACGGCGAGGTTACGCTGGCGGCGCTGGCAGCAGCGCTGGATCGGCTTGCGATCGGCATCTTCCTGATCGAGGAAAGCGGCGAGGTCCGCATGACCAACGAAGCTGGACGACATTTGATCGCCAGGGCAGAGGGGCTTTCCCTGACATCGACGGGCCTCCTCGCCCGCTTTGCAAAATCGTCGCAATCTCTGAAAGCCGCAATCACTGCCGTCCTGCGGGATATCGGAACCAGCCAGTCGGTCGCGGTAGAGCGGGAAGAAGGGCATCCCCTCGTGCTGCAACTATCCTCGATCAACCTCCCAAGTAGCAATGTCCGCCATGTCGTTGTCCTCGTCATCGATCCTGACAGACAAGCCGATATCTCCGCCGATGTTCTGGCATCCCTGTTCGGCTGCACCTCGGCAGAAGCAAGGTTGGCCGCTGCCTTGGTCGCCGGAAAACGGCTTGAAGAGATCGGGCAAGAATTCGGCGTGAAGCCGACCACCGTCACCTTCCACTTGCAGAACCTGTTCCAGAAGACCCACACCCATCGCCAGGCCGATCTGATCGCCCTGCTGATAAGGGCAACGATTCCGCTTTCGCTCAGCAACTGAAGGGCGCCCCCTGCTTTCACAGAGGGCGCCCGCCGATTGACCATGCTAGCACCACCCTGACAGGTTAATTGGGCGCGACTACACGAGGAGGATGTCGAGCCCGTGAAGGATCAAGCAGCATTCGCTCCACGGGGAAAGGATTCATTGTCCGTGGTTTGGTTGAAGCATCGAGGGTTGCTGTCACCCAGCACCATTCCCGAGCTGCGATCAGCGCGAAGTGAAATACGCATAAACCGTTCGCCAAACACTGGCGATCCAAGTAACGAGCTTAACGAGGCAGCTAGGATTGAGATGCTCGAAGAACATTGCCGAGAATCCAAGTTTACCATAGCATTTCAACCGATTGTCGACCTTTCCGCCGGAACGAAGCCTTATGCCTATGAAGCTCTGGTTCGCGGTCTGAATGGCGAAGCTGCCTCGACGGTCTTGGCTGCGGCGCGCGCTTCGGATTTCCAAGCATTTGACGCCGAGTGTCGTAAGCGAGCCGTGCAGCTTGCGCAGGGCCTCAATCTGTCTGCTTGCTTGAGCGTGAACATCTCATCAGAAACCGTCGGCCACGCCTACCATGGACTACTCTCGACGCTCGATGTTGCTCGCTCTAGTGGGTTCGCCGAGGAAAAGCTCATCTTTGAAATTTCCGAACGCGAGGCGATTGACGATGTCGCCCGTGCGAAAGAACAAATTCTCGCCTGCAAACGCCGAGGCGCACGGATTGCTTATGACGACTTTGGTGTAGGCTACAGTTGCATTGCTGCACTGCTGGAGTTCATGCCGGATATCCTGAAGCTTGACATGAGCCTGATCCGAGGGATCGACTCGGATAACAGGCGGCGGTCGATTATGTCAGCCATCCATGACGTTTGCAGCCGACTGCATACGGCGGTGATCGCTGAGGGGATCGAAACGCGGCAAGAAATGGATGCACTGCGCGACCTTGGTATAAACCTGATGCAAGGTCACTACTTTGCAAGCCCTGTTATCGAATACCTTCCGTTGCCGGTCGCCAATGCTGGCGGACCGGGAGGGGAAGTAGAATTACTGGCGATAAAAAACAAATTTAGTCATGAGCCCGCCGGAGCGGTATCGGAAGCTTAAGATGACGATTTCGAATGAAGACGAATTTATCAAACTCAAAGAAATAGGCGCCGGATCGTTGCCAATACCCTGTCTGCCATGGGCGCCGCTCTTGAGCCCGCGATGACGACGGCTGAACTTGATGCGATTGGTCGTGAGCTTATCGAACAAGAGGGCGCGCGGCCGGAGCCAGAGCTCTGCAATAGCTTTCCAGGCGCAACCTGCATCAGCGTTAACGAGGAAATTGCCCATGGGATTCCCGGTAATCGGCGGATTGAACCGGGCGATCTGGTCAACATCGATGTAGTATCGGTTCCGTCTTTTTCTGCCGACCGGGTAAAAAGTAACGACTATTCCCCGAGCGCACTCTCTACGTACCGCGCAGTAGGTTGAAGGACTGCTTTGGGCAAGGGCGGGCTGGAAACTAGAGGCTGATCCCCCCTCTGGCGCCCTAACTGCCATCATGAACTCATGGCTCTGCTCGACCAGGGTGAACTTGCCGCTCGGTAGCTGGATGGTCCGAGTGAACTTGCCGATGACGGTCTCGCCATCCGTCGCGGCGGAACGGAAGCCCTTTGTTACGGCCAGCTCGCCGCCGACGCGGTACGGTTCCGCTTTTTCTCAGCAATTAGGAACGGCCCCCTGTGTTACAGGGGGGCGCCTGCAGATTAGCCATGTTAGCACCGCCCCCGGATAAATTAGTTGGGTGCGACTATGCGAACAAAATGGGCCGGTTTAGCAGCGACGCGAAAACTGCCGAGGGAATGCGAGTGGCCGCGGAATCAGGTGCTTGCCACCGGACCAGTGACGGCACCGATCACGCGAGTGCAAGTTGAGCGATTTCGCCCCGCAGCTGCAGTGCCCGGACTACTCGATTGCTTCTAACAAAACTCGCCATCGAGCACTTTTACTTCAGACAGACAGTGGCGGACTACGAGCGCACAACAAAACGTTAGAGCCACTGCACCCCACAAACGAGGATAGTACACATGGCATTCCAGGTTCTTACTTCCGACTCGATCGGTACGGGCGTTCGCATCACTCTTGCCAACGAGGACGATCTCTATATCGGCCGTGACGTCACGGTCGCTCGAACCGATGCCACAAACGGCCTCGACTTAACAATAACCGGCACTGGCAGCCAGCATAGGGTCGATGTCGCCGGCACCGTTCTCGGTCCGAGAGTCGCAATCAAGCTCGGTGATGCGGAAGAAGATTTTGGAAACATCGTGAGCATCGCAGCAAGCGGCGTTGTTAGGGGGTACGAATTCGCCTCAACCGGCATTTGGATGGAAGGACGAGAAAACCAACTCATCAACGCCGGTGATGTGTGGACGTCGAACGTAGGCGTGATCATGTACTCCTATGGAGAGACCATATCAACAATCACAAACTCTGGAACGATCGAGGGCAAGAATTTTGGTGTGACCAGACCCAATCAAGCCAGTGTCAATGGCATCATTTCACTCGTTAACAGCGGAACCATTTCCGGAAAAGCTGCCTCCTATGACGGACTGCCCACCATAGCGAAAGATCTCATCACCAATACCGGCCACATGATCGGCAATATCTATCTCGGCGGCGGCATGGACGTTTACGATGGCACGAACGGAAGGCTATCGGGCGAAGTCTACGGCGGCGAAGGAGATGACGAGATCCGCGGCGGCATCGACAATGACAGGCTTTACGGCGACGCTGGCATCGACAAGCTCTATGGCGGCAGCGGCAACGACACGCTCAATGGCGGAACAGATCGGGATTTCCTGTATGGCGGAGCGGGCAACGATACGTTCATCGTCGACAATGCCGGCGACAAGGTGATCGAGAACGCCAGCGAAGGCACCGATCTCGTCCAGGCTTCGGTCGGCTACACTCTTGCGACAAACGTCGAAAATCTGACGCTGACAGGAACGGCAAAGATCAATGGCAGCGGCAACAGCCTGGCCAACGTTCTCATCGGAAACACTGCCGACAACGTGCTCGACGGCAAAGCCGGGGCGGACAAGATGCAGGGCGGCAAAGGCAACGACACCTATATCGTCGACAACCTGGCTGACACCGTAGCGGAGAAGGCAAACGAAGGCATCGATCTCGTCCAGGCGTCGGTCAGCTACACCCTTGCGGCAAACATCGAAAATCTGACGCTAGCCGGCGCAGCAAAGATCAACGGCACCGGCAACACCCTGGCAAACGTCCTCTTTGGCAATGCCGCCGACAACGTGCTTGACGGCAAGGCCGGCGCCGACAAGATGCAGGGCGGCAAGGGCAACGACACCTATATCGTCGACAACCTGGCCGACGCTGTGGCGGAGAAGGCGAACGAAGGCATCGATCTCGTCAAGGCATCCGTCAACACCACCCTTTCGGTCAATGTCGAAAATCTGACGCTGACGGGAACGGGCAACATCAACGGCACCGGCAATGCCCTTGCCAACGTCATCAAGGGGACCACCGGCATCAACACGCTGAAGGGCGAAGCCGGAAACGACATGCTTTATGGCGGCACCGGTGCGGACAAGCTCTATGGCGGGCTGGGTGCCGATACCTTCGTCTTCATGTCGGCAACCGACTCCACGGTCGCTTCGTCCGGTCGCGACACGATTTACGATTTCAGCCGCGCGCAAGGCGACAAGATCAATCTCAAGGCGATCGACGCCAGCACGAAATCCGGCGGCGACCAAGCCTTCACCTTCATTGGCGCGGAGAAGTTCCACAAGAAGGCCGGAGAACTGCGCTTCGAGAAGAAGTCCGGCGACACATTCATCCAGGGCGACGTGAACGGCGATGGAAAGGCCGACTTCTCGATCATGCTCGACCTCAGCCTTACGATGAGCAAATCGGACTTCATCCTTTGAACTGGGCATAACGTCCGGAAAGCGGCGATGATAAAACCCTGGAGCATCGTCGTTCTCCGGTGCGAGTGAGTGCGAAACCGGCCACCTGATCCGGGCAGCACGGCGTTAGGGTGTCGATCTTGAAAAGGATTCGACCGTGGACCACCCGCGGCATGCATCTGCATGGAAGTCGCGTGGCACCCGTCGGAGCGTTTGGGCAGCAGCGCAGCTTGAATTCATCTTTGTCGGAAATAGAGCCAGACCGCATGCGGTCACAATGGCGGAGAGCGAAAGTGCTTGTAACTGACAAGGGTTGTATATGACGCCGACGAGCGGCCAAGAGCTTCATGACACATCGCGGGGGTGGTGGGGTCGTAGTAGTGCAGACCGGGTTCCTAGCTAACAGGTCAAGCGCGGCAGGGCACGTCGACGACCTGTCGCGTGCGCACTTGCTCCGAATTGGCACGCGTGCCGTAGCCCCCGCAGTTTCAAAATTGTGTCGTTTTCGCATCACCCTCCGTGAGGTTGCATTTGCCTGGTTGGCAACGGCAAATAGGTTCGGTACAAAAGGCTCACTGCGTTTGATCGAACATAAGGGAGGCGTTGCATGACACCAGCATTCATCAGAATCCTCCCGCGTGGAATGAACCGACACTAGGTCATCTCCATTCGCGGCTCGCCTGGAGCGAGCGCGTTCTGCGGCTTTCTCTTCCTTCACAGCCTGATTGATCTGACGGGATCATTTCGTCTCCGCTCGGGCTGCGCCATTCAACTCCCGATTTTGAGGACCGGCCGCCGAAACACGGGGCCGAGACTGGATAAAATGACTCGCAAGAAGCTCGATTTCCGTGCCGAGGCCTATCGCAACGTGCTCGGCTTTGTATTTCATCATTGGAGACATCGGTTCGGACTGGTTGGCATCATCATCCTGTTGGTGATTGCCAGCACGCTGGCTGAAGTGATGGTGCCGGTGTTTTCCGGCCAGATCGTCGACGCCATTGCGGGCGGCAATGCAGCCGATCGTGCCCTGCAGGCCTTCGTCATCGTTGTGATACTGGGCTTGGCCAGCGTGGCTTTGCGCTGGTTCATCTTCAACGGCATCATCAGGCTGACGCTGCGCACGATGGCGGACGTGACAAATGACGGCTTCCACAAGGTGCAGCGCTTCTCAACCGATTGGCACGCGAACAGCTTTGCCGGTTCGACGGTCCGCAAGATCACTCGCGGTATGTGGGCGCTCGACTCGCTCAACGACCTGCTACTGGTCGCGTTGCTGCCGTCGGTCGTCATGCTGGTGGGCGCAACTGTCGTGCTGGGCAGCTACTGGCCGATCATGGGGCTGATCGTCGGCGCGGGATCGCTGATCTATATCGGCGTGACGGTGATGCTTTCCATGGGGTTCGTTTCGCCGGCGGCAAGGCTTGCCAACGCCTGGGATACCAAGCTCGGCGGCGCGCTGGCGGATGCCATCGGTTGCAATTCGGTGGTCAAAGCCTTCGGGGCCGAGGACCGGGAAGAGGCGCGACTGGGACACGTGCTGGCCAGATGGGACAGCCGCACGCGACGGACGTGGAAGCGCGGAACATTGAGCGGCACGATCCAGGGGTTCATGATGGTTTCCATGCAGGCGGGGATTCTGGGAACCGGCCTCCTAATGTGGCAGCAGGGGCTGGCTTCACCGGGCGACATCACCTTCGTGTTGGCGATGTTCTTCGTCCTGCAGGGATATCTGCGCAATGTCGGCCAGGACATCCGAAATCTGCAGCGGGCCGTCAACGACATGGAAGAGCTGGTGCTCCTCGACAAGATGCAGCTGGGCATCGAGGACAGGCCAGAGGCCACACCCATCGAGATCGATAGGGGCCAGATCGTCTTCGATCGCGTTACCTTCCAATATGGCGCGCATCCCAGCCCGCTTTACGAGGATTTTTCGGTAACCATCAAGCCGGGCGAGCGGGTGGGCCTGGTGGGGCACTCGGGTTCGGGCAAAACGACCTTCGTCAAGCTTATCCAGCGGCTCTACGACGTGAACGCGGGTTCGATCCTCATCGACGGGCAGGATATCGCCCAAGTCAGCCAGTCGAGCCTTCGCGGCCAGATCGCCATCGTCCAGCAGGAACCAATCCTGTTCCACCGCACGCTGGCGGAAAACATCGCCTATGGTCGGCCGCAAGCCTCGCGGCGCGAAATCGAGCAGGCTGCCAAACAGGCCAGCGCGCACGACTTCATCATGGATCTTCCCAAGGGGTATGAAACCATGGTGGGCGAACGCGGGGTCAAGCTGTCGGGCGGGGAGCGGCAGCGTGTCGCCATTGCCCGTGCTTTCCTGGCGGATGCGCCGGTGCTGATTCTGGACGAGGCGACCTCAAGTCTCGACAGCGAGAGCGAAGTCCAGATACAGCAGGCAATGGAGCGCCTGATGAACGGCCGCACCACGCTGGTGATTGCGCACCGGTTGTCCACGGTGCGGGCGCTCGACCGACTGCTGGTCTTCGACAAGGGGACGATCATCGAAGAGGGCGACCACCACGCTCTGATCCGGCTGAGTGACGGCATCTACCGCCGACTGTTCGAGCGGCAGGCGCTGGAACTGACAAAAGGTCTGGTGGCATGAGTCGAGACGCCAGGGCTACGCTCTGGCGTTTCGGTTTTCAGCTTCGGGCTTCCACTCGCGCGCGGGTACAGGCACCCTGCGCGGAAACGAACAGCGGGTCGCAAAGAAGTTCAACCGGCGGGAAGCACGTTCTCGACAAGAGGCCTTTCCCGTATGGAAATCCGCCAGGGATGAGTTGTCTCGCCAGTTGGGCCATGACCGACTTCTGTCAACGATACGGGCAATGGCGGCGTTAGCCGAGGCTGCGGCCTTGGTGTAGGGGTTCTCCCCTCC
This sequence comes from Rhizobium sp. ARZ01, assembly GCF_014851675.1. Lineage (NCBI taxonomy): Bacteria > Pseudomonadati > Pseudomonadota > Alphaproteobacteria > Hyphomicrobiales > Rhizobiaceae > Rhizobium > Rhizobium sp. ARZ01. Next base: position 297,277 of record NZ_JACVAE010000005.1, on the reverse strand, counting down.
CGCAAACGACCCCTACCACTCTGAACATTCTGCACCGATAAAAGCTGAACGTCACAATCCGCATTAAGCGGGGAGTTTGTTGCTTAGGACCAGGCAGTATTTTAAGATGGCGTTGCTTCCCGCATCGAGCCCTGGCAGTTACATTCATGATAATTCGCCTATCCATACCGTTTGATCTGCCAGCCCTTCGCGAACTGTTTCTGCAGTCGCGACAGTTGGCGTTCAATTGGGAACTGCCATCGACGCGCACCCTCCTTGATTATGACAGCCAGACCGACGGTGAATGGCAGTTGGTGGCTCTCGATGGCCAACGCCTGATCGGATTCATTTCGGTTTGGGAGCCAGACGACTTCATCCATCATCTACACGTTCATCCGCAGTTCGTACGTCGAGGTATCGGACGGATGCTCCTTCATGCGCTGCCCGGTTGGTATACCAAACCTTACCGGTTGAAGTGTGTTTCCCTCAATGAGGCTGCTCTGGCATTTTACCGTGACAATGGCTTTAGACCCATCGGAAGGGGTGTCGCAGAGGATCACGAATATGTGGTGCTTGAATCTAGCCGGGGTTCATAGGGTTTCCTCCGTCCCGCAAATGCTCCCCCTAAGCAGACCCGGCGCTATCGCGCCGGAATCTTGACATTTTCCGATAACTTGCAAGCCGACGGGGAAGTGGCGAAACGGCGCCGCAATTTGATGTGGCCGCAGCGCGCCGCTTCGCACGTGCTCGAGGGGCGCCCATGAGTTCTGTGCAAGACCATTCCGGTTTCTCCCTAAAATGCACGTGTTGATGGAATATTTTTTCACAAATGTGGACATTTGAGATTTGCCGTGCCATAAGGTGGCCAAATTACGACGCGCTGTCGTATTTGCGAAGTCCTCGCGACCTGCGTCTCTGCTGATTACTACAGCGGCTTACGACTGAACAAAGGAGAGTGCCCCGCTTCCGGAGTTGGGCCCAAGACAATATGGCATGTGCGACTGAGATCGATCTTCCGGCAAACGAGCGCCCGGCCAAGATCAGTATCAGGAACGTCTTCAAGGTCTACGGCGATCGGCCGGACAAGACCCTCGAATTTCTCAAGGCCGGCAAGACCAAGGCGGAAATCCACGCCACCACCGGCTGCACAATCGGCGTCGACAACGCCACCTTCGACATCTGTGCGGGCGAAATATTCGTCATTATGGGGCTTTCAGGCTCCGGCAAATCGACCATGCTGCGGCTTATCAACCGCCTGATCGAGCCTACCTCCGGGGCGATCGAGATCGATGGCCGCGACGTGACCCGCATGCCGCGAAGTGAATTGATTGCGCTCCGCCGCCGCGACATCAGCATGGTCTTCCAGTCCTTCGCGCTTCTGCCCAATCGCACCGTCATCGACAATGTCTCCTTCGGCCTTGAAGTTGCCGGCATTGGCGAGGAGCAGCGCAAGCAGCGCGCCCGCACGGCATTACTGGCCGTGGGGCTGGAAGGCTACGATCGTAGCCGCATCGACCAGCTCTCCGGCGGCATGAAACAGCGTGTGGGTCTTGCGCGAGCACTCGCCAGCAAACCGACCGTGCTTTTGATGGACGAGGCCTTTTCCGCGCTCGACCCACTCATCCGAACGGAGATGCAGGATGAGTTGGTGCGCCTGCAGACAGAGCACAGTCGCACTATCGTCTTTGTCAGCCACGACCTCGATGAAGCCATGCGCATTGGCGACCGCATCTGCATCATGCAGAATGGTGCGGTGGTGCAGGTAGGCACGCCCGATGAGATCGTGCTCAAACCTGCCAACGACTACGTGCGGTCGTTCTTCCGTAATGTCGACGTTTCACAGGTCTTCCGCGCCGGCGACGTCGCCCGCAAGACGCAGGTGACGATCATCGAGCGCCAGGGTGTTTCCGCCGCCGCGGCACTGGAGCGCATGGAACACTACGACCGTGATGTCGCCATCATCCTCGGCCGTGACAAGACCTATCACGGCATGGTCAGTCGCAGTTCGCTGATCGAAAACACGCGCAACGGCGCCTGCAATCTCTACAAGCGGGCCTTCCTGCCGGATATCCAGCCGATCGCCGCGTCGGAGAGCCTGTCCAACGTCCTCGGCAAGGTCGCAGCGAGCGCCTTTCCCGTCCCGGTCGTCGACGAAGCGAACCGCTACCTCGGCTCCATCAGCAAGTCCGCACTTCTCGAAACGCTCGATCGCACCGCCTGATCCAACCCGCTCGGAGACAATTCCATGACGTTCGATATCGGTGACGGCGTCGACAGCGCCGTCAACTACGTCCTCGACAATTTCGCCCCGCTGCTCGACGTCATAGCCGCGACCATCGGCACGGTGACGAACGGAATCCAGGCAGCGCTCACGGCAACGCCGATGCCACTAGGCCTTGCGATCCTCGTCCTGCTTTCGCTGTGGCGAGTCGGCTTTGGCTTTGCGGGCTTCACGGCCCTCTCGCTCTGGCTTGTCAATCACATGGGCCTGTGGTCCGACATGATGGAGACTCTGTCGCTGGTTCTCGCCTCGACGCTTGTAGCCATGTTGATCGGCCTGCCGCTCGGCATCGCCATGGCGCGCAGCGATCGCGTCGCAGCCGTCGTCCGGCCCGTGCTCGACCTCATGCAGACCATGCCCGCATTCGTCTACCTGATTCCGGCAGCAATGTTCTTCGGCCTCGGCGCGGTGCCCGGCACGATTGCGACCGTCATCTTCTCGATGCCGCCGGTCGTACGCCTTACCAATCTCGGCCTCCGCCAGGTGCATGCGGAGTTCATCGAGGCGGGCAACGCCTTCGGCTGCACCGCAGCCCAGCTGCTCTTCAAGGTGCAACTGCCCAATGCACTGCCCTCCATCATGGCCGGCATCAACCAGACAATCATGCTGTCGCTCTCCATGGTGGTGATCGCTTCGATGATCGGCGCTGGTGGCATTGGCAACACGGTGCTGACCGGTATCCAGCGCCTCGATGTCGGCACCGGCTTCGAGGGAGGGATCACAGTCGTCATCCTTGCGGTGATCCTCGACCGGACCACCCAAAGCTTCGGAAGGAAACGCGCCAGAGGCAGGCGCAGCCTCTTCCGTCGACCGGCGCAAGAACCCGCGGCTTCGGCCGCCGCCATGGTCTGAAGGCTGCGGAGCCTGCGCCCAACATGGCGGCCTTCAGGTCGCCGAATGCGAACCTTTCAAAAAGGAGCAACCATGTTCAAAACCCTCATTACCATGGGCCTTGCAGCCGGAATTTCGGTCGGCACCTTCAGCACGGTGCTGGCGGAAGAAAAGACGCCGGTGAAGATCGGCTGGGCGGCCTGGTCCGATGCCGAATTCGTGACCAAGCTTGCTGCAAAACTGATCAAGGATGAACTCGGCCAGGAGGTCGACCTGGTCCAGACCGACGTCGCGCCGCTCTATCAGGGCGTTGGCCGCGGTGACCTGGACGCCATGATGATGGCTTGGCTGCCGGAGACCCATGCTGATTACTTCGCCAAGGTGAAGGACAAGGTGACAACACTCGGCACCGTCTATGACGGGGCGAAGCTTGGCTGGGTTGTGCCCAAGTACATCCCCGAGGACGCCATCGCCTCCATCGAGGACCTGAAAAAGGACGATGTGAAGCAAAAGCTGAGAGGCCGTATCGAAGGCATCGATCCGGGCGCCGGGCTCACGCGCCTGTCCGAAAAGGCCGTCAAGGAGTACGCGCTCGATGGATACAAGCTTCAGATCTCCAGCGAAGCCGGCATGCTGACGACGGTTGACCGGGCCATCCGAAAGGAGGACTGGTTCGTCGCCACGTCCTGGAGCCCCCACTGGATGTTCGGCAAGTACGAGCTGCGCTACATCGACGACCCGAAGGGCGCGCTCGGCAAGGCCGAGCATGTGAACGTCCTCGCGCAAAAGGATTTCGAGAAGGACAATCCCGAGGTCGCCGGCTTCCTGTCGCGTATGAAGCTGCCGATCGGTGATCTCGAGGCCGCGATGTTCAGCGCGCAGGAAGCCTCCTACGATGAGGCCGTCGACAAATACATCGCCGACCATCCCGAGCAGATCAAGGCCTGGCTGGCCAGGGACGACGGCTAAGTAGCGTCCCAAAGTACCCTTAACGCTCCGCGGCACGTCCGAGGGGCGCCCTTCAAACGAAACAGGAGCATCGGCATGCTGAAAGACACCACCCTTGCACCGCGCGCTGCAGTCGATACCACCGACGACACGATCGGCGGCCGGATTTCACTGTCCCGCGATGCGGTCGGCCTTTCCGTCGAGCAGATTTCCGCCATCGCCGGTGTCACCGTCGAGACCTGGACAAACTGGGAAAACGACCGCTCCGAGCCGAGAGCCAACCGCCTCGACATGCTGGCCCGTATTCTACAGGTCAAGATAGCTTGGCTGCTCGATGGACAGGGCAAAGGCCCGCTCCTCTGAAACATTCCCGCAGGGCGCACTGCTTCGGATTTTCCGGTCGAAGCGCTGGGCGAGTCCGGCCGTAATGAGCGCACCGCACTCGGCGCGGGCTCCTTGCCGTGCGGATTCGCGGTGGGGATTGACGCCATTTTTGAGATCAGACCATAGTCCGTTCTCTGTAAGCCGACCTTCCTAGCGGAACTGTCCCTTGACCTCGAAGGTCGCGCCCCGGAGTAGGATCGGTAATTCTAGCACCTTGAGTGCTCATTCTTCCATCAGCGTCCTGAATACCAACGCGGCACTTGCCGACGAAGCGGGCGCGAAAGTTGCCCGATGCTCAGGGCCCCCGCCTCGGCGTCACGGATGACCGTGTAGACGCAGATACCCTCGTCCAGTTGGACAATGGCGGCAGCCTTGGGAGGGGAAAGTCGGTACATCACGGCCAAGCTATGGATAATCCCGTAACCGTCAGAGTGCCTCCAGTGCAGGTTCTGTCCGTGGCAATGCGGGCAGACGGCGCGTGGATACCAGTGATATTGGCGGCAATCCTGACAGAAAGGCAGGACTAGTCTGCCTTTCGCTGTCGCCTGCCAGAACGGGCTCGACACGCCGATCACGACCCTCCCATGCGAAATCGCCGACGGCACTTCATTCGACAAAGACAACGTCCACCCACGTATTGTTCCTGAGCACGCCAACCGTTTCTGGCGCATTCTGCTGTCGACACACGCGGTCTTTTCGCGCTTCCGTACCGGCTTCCTCGGTAAGGCCAGCCCGGTGCACTTCTTCTGGGGCAGTTTTGATCTGGCGGTGACGCGATTTTCCGGTAGGCCAGCGCCGCTACATCCGGGCGGCATTCCACGCTTGTCCGATGCGATCGCCCGCGAAGCCTATTCGCATGAGGTGAGCAGCGCCGGCTTCTGGCCCGGCGGTGGGCCGATCGAATATGCGGCCTTCTACTCCTATGCCTATCCAGCGCCGATGGGCTTTGCTTCGGCAACTGTCGAGCCAGCCGAGGCGATCTTTTCTCAGGAGCTGGGCGAATTTCTATTGCCCTACGATGCCATGCGCACTGCACCTGATCCCGAGGCGACCCTCATGGCGTTCCTGCAAAGTACATACGAGGCTGCAGCCTCCCTCGGCAGGTGGGACCGAGATGCCCTTGAATGCGCCTGTGGTGTACCTTGCCGCCCACATCCACTCTAACGGCCCCTACAAGAGGGCACGAAGACTGTTTCGGATTTGGAGCGCACGCTCAGCGTGAAGCACTTCGACCGGAGCATTTGCAAGATCAGGTTTTCCGCAACAGCGTTCTCGAACCTCCAGCGGCAACCGTGTAGACGGCATCGTTTCTCGAAACTGGCCGCTGGCTCCGCCATGCGCTTCGGCGGCAAGGGAATGCGCGTCATTCGCCTCCGCAGGGGCCGCGACGTCTCGCCCGAGCAGATCGCCGCCACCATTGGCCTGTCGCCGCGCCAGTTCACACGCCTGTTCCAGGCGCATATCGGCATGACACCGAAACATTTCATCCTGGAAACCCGCCTGCGCTACGTCCGCTTCCTGCTTGACAACAGCGTACTCTCCGTCACCGCGATCGCCCATGAGACGGGCTTTTCCGGCTCGGCTCATCTCGCGACCGCATTCCGCAAGAAGTGTCAAAACCCCGAGCGAATTCCGGCATAGGCGCAGCTGATCCACGGCACCGCTCGCTGTAGGTAAAGACAACCCGTTGCTTGGCGTGTGTACAGCGAGTGGCAGTCCCTATGGGCATATCGTGATTGCTTGCGCACGCGACACTGCCGCCGTCGGTGGTACCGCCTGATCGACGGAATGACCATATCGAGAGCTAGCAGATTTCCAAAAGCGGATCTCGCCGCCTTCTACCGTACGTTGCTCTGGCGAACTTCTTGAAGCTGCAGGGCGTAGCGTGTATGTCGCCGCTCTCCGGTGCGAGTCAGTGCGCCGATCTCGACAAGTTGCTGGAGGTCACGCGTTGCCGTCGCTCGCGATGTGGCTGTGATGGAAATGTAATTTTCCGCGCTCAGGCCGCCTTTGAAGCCCGTAATACCCTCTCGAAATATGCGGGCTATGACTTTCTGCTGGCGCTCATTAAGCCGGCCCCGAAACCGATCGTAGAATTTTGCCTTTTGAATGAAGAAGGCAATGCGATCAATTGTTGCCTGTTGGGCCTCTAGGATCGTATTCGAAAAATAGATAACCCATCCAGTAATATCGAGCTTCCGCTGGTGGCGCTCAAGTTCCGAATAGTAGGTTTTTCGATTGCCCTCGATCGTATAGGCAAGCGAAATCAAGCTCGGCTGTCCGATGTTCTGCGCCAGGGACTTCTCGGCCAACGCACGCCCAATTCGGCCATTTCCGTCTTCGAAGGGATGTATGCTTTCGAAGTAGAGGTGTCCGATAGCCGCACGGGTCACCGCAGGTAAAGGAGCTTGCCCACTTGGCCCGGATCGATTGAACCAGTCGACGAAAAGCTCCATCTCGGGCCCGACTTGGCGAGATGGAGGTGCCTCAAAATGGATCGTCGGTTTATCCAGACGACCAGAGACAATCTGCATTGCATCATCGTGGCGACGATAGGCTCCAATCGTTTCGATGTGCCGGTTTCCGGCCATCAGCATCGAGTGCCAATGGAAAAGTTCCTCATGGTGAAGTGAGCCAGACCAGTGCTGGTAAACATCGGCCATCATTTCTGCGATCCCGCGCTCTTGCGGCCGGACCGGACGACCGTCTGTGTTGAGGCCAAACTGCTGGCGCAGCGACGACTGAACGCTTGCTCGATCGAGAAACTCGCCCTCGATCTCAGAGGTTTTGACCGCCTCATCGCTTAGCAATTCGATCCGCAGTTGGCTGCTATCGTCTTCACTAAAATGCCGAACTGCACCGATCACCTCGCCCGAAGACTGGAGAAATTTCTGCTCCAATAAGGCCAGGTTCTCAACGTCATATGTGAAATTTGGCCAGTCAGCTTGTTGCCAGTTCCATTGCATAAGTTATAGCCGCCCTTTCTATAGCTCAAAATGCACGCATTTATGAGCTATTGCAAGTCACTCTATTACTCATCGGAGACTGAGAACTCGCCCCCTACCAACTGACATCTGGTTTATGTGACAACACCCTTTCAAGGGTCGCTTCAACATGGTGCAGGCGCGTGCGATGCCGATCCTCTGCTTCTGACCGCCGGAAAGGGGGCAACCGGTATTGTACTTCGCCAGGTCGAGTTCCATCTGCTGCAAAAGCTCGGACACCCGACACGCCCCGTCGGGGGTGTCTCGGGTCGTAGGGACCCGCTTCCGCCACCTGCAGTCCCAACTGCCGCCTAGCCCGGCGTGCCCGACGCCGGGCTCTTTGGCGTTGACCGCTTTACCCCCTTTGACGCCCAGTGCCCCGATGCCCATCAGCTTCCAGCGCTTCACGTCCTCGGTGACCGGCTTCATCTCCCCAACATCGTCCTTCAATTCGGACACGCCTGTTTCGAGATGGCCGACGCGCGAAACCAGCTCGTCCATGCGCTTGTGGACGGCGCCCGGCTCTCAGCCGACTTATCTTCCGATCGCTGGCCGCTTCCTCCATCCGGCGAAGGGACTGCTGGAGCCCCCGCATTCCCTCGGCGAGTTCGCCAAGCTGACGATGGACATAGGCGGTATTTTCAGTGGGGGACATCGCCAACCTCACGCACTTGAATCGAGTGCGACCTGTTCATAAATTTTCGGCGGGCTTTTTCGAAGCGGCGCATTGGAGGCGCGCCATCCCGAGGGAGATACAGCAATGATCCATCGCCACGTACCCAACGACAATACGTTTGATCCTGCCGCGCTCATGATGATCAGCAACGTGTACGACAAGATCTGCCAGAGCCGGCAAATCAGACCGAACATCAGGTTGGTGCTGCCGGCGGTGGGCATCTCGTGCCCGTTCGTCTCCCGGCATCCCGCCGACCAGCGGCATCGCGGCGCTGTGTGGCAGCCGCGCAGCCTATCGTCATCAACGCGTTTTGGAGTCACATTGCGCGTCCTGACCGCCTGAGAGGTCACCCCATGAACGATGTCATCAGCGTAGACTTCCGTGCCCGCTGGAGCGTGCCGGTAGGCATGATCACCCAGGACAGGCTCATTCGGATCGTCATAAGTCCAGAAGACGCCCTTTCCGCGCTCTCCGATAGCTGGCCGCGTGCCCATGGTGGCCAGCGCTTCAAACAAGCGAGACGCGCGTGTATAGACGCGATTTGTGGGCGCAGGACGCCGGATGAGGCCAGGGACGTCTTTATTGACGCATGCCAGGAGGCAAAGATCCTTCTGACCCACACTAGGAGTGGCAACGACACGACGTTGCGCCGATAGTCTGCAATGCTACCGCCTTTGGTATTCGCATCATTCGCGATGGGCCCCTCAAAGGCGCAAAGGAAGCCGGGGCCTTTATGCCTATGGATAAACCCAACTCGTTCGGTGTAACTCCGGACCGGACGAAGTGTACTTTCAATCGATTGTAGGAGTTCGTAAAGCGGACACCAATTGGTAGCTTTCGCGCCGTGGAGGAGGTTGGCTGTCGATTGGATCTTCGCCAAATGGGGAAAATGGTTTTCATTGATTTCGTAGTACGTTGGACGTCGCCCGTGCCCATCGTCACAAACAGTGGTGTGCTGCTGATACGCAGTCCGAGGGGCGCCCTGAGATTTATGAGAAGAGGTTGGCCATTTTCGAAGGGCGTGGTGTACCGTCCGCAATTCTCGCCTGTGTCGGCGCCATCAGACAAGATATGTCGATCGAAACCGCACGCCGAAAGTTCGTTGAACTGTGTCGCACGGTTGACGCACTGGGGCACGATGACCTCGAGGACATGTGCTAGTCGAGGGCTCGTTGCCGACGATGCCGGCATGGCCCTTGACCCAGTTGATGGTTACCTACGCCGCGCTCGTCATGGCCTCGTCGATCCCCTTCCAGAGATCTGGGTTTTTGACCCGTTCCTTCGCATTCGGGCTCTTCTTCCAGCCGTGCCGCTTCCACTTGTGGCGCCAGTCGTTCACGCCGTTGACGCAATACTGGCTGTCGCACCAGATTGTCACCGGACCGTCAAAGCGCTTCGCGACCCCGATCGCATTCAGCAGCGCACGACGCCCCAACCGCCCTCGCCAGGATTCGGAAGCTGTGCCGTCAGCAAAGACGTGAATTCCGGACGAGATGTCGCACGCAAATGAGTTGCTTTCGCTCACGCTCGGCTTATCCCCAACGGGCTTGGCCCACTTGGCGGCGGGCCGGGCTGAGGCGGGTGCCGTTGGTTTCGAGGCACCCGCCTTCTCGTTGTCGGCCGGGATAGCCTTTTGGATCGCCATCAGGGTCGGTAGCATCGGAGTGCGAGACGAACAGGCAGCTCGCCTCATCCGCCGTCAGTTCGCCGCCGAGCAGCTCGGGCAACGGCGGCAGCCTGCGCACCTCGCAGTGAGGCGAACACCAAAATTGCCAGAATGGCGATCATGATTGCCACCGACATCAGTACTGTTCCCGTGGGCGGTCGACGAACGCGCGCTTGGCGGCCGTCGCGATTTCAGACCCCAGTCCGCCGCCGTGCAGGTTGTCTGGTCGGCTATTTCCGTTTCTTGTCCTCCATGTTGTTGGAGCGATGAACTTCGCCATAAAATCCTCGCCAGGCGATTGGCTTCCCATGGTGAGAGCATAGAACGGATAAGGGTCATCCTTCTCCCAAGCGCGCTCATTGTCGAAGAAATCCGCGCCACTCGCCGGCACTTGCAACGACCTCCTTAGGGCAGATCGGCCGCGAAGAGCTATCAACCCAGTGGACCCTACATACGCCGCACCGGTGTCATTCCAAGAAGCTCAAGACACCTTCCGATGATCCTCGCGACCAGCCTACATGTGGCAAGCCGTCCCGACGGATTGTCTGCCTTCAGCACCGGGCAATCCAAGGGTTGAAACGTCGCCTCCAAGACTGCCAATTGCAAAGGTCTCGGCGTAGCGGCCACCGATCTACCACCGATCTAATTGACAATTTCGCCGGAGCCTCGACGCTAGGCCAACGCTCATGCTGTCAATTCATATATTCGCACCGCGGCCTCGAAACCTTTCGGCGTCACGGTATCGACTGACCTGAAGGCGAACCGATCCGCCACCTGTTCCCGGACGGCCTCGCTGACAAGTATCTCGGTGCCGTAATCCTTGTTCAGCGCCTCCAGCCGGGCCGCCATGTTCACGGTTGCGCCGAGGACCGTGTAGCTCATTCGATCCGACGAGCCGACGTTGCCGACGACTGCCTCGCCCGTATGGAGACCGAACCGAGTCCTGTAGGCGGGCCATCCCTCCCGTTCGAACTCCTGAACTAGCATGTGGCTCGCGTCACGACATGCGAGCACCGCGGAACAGGCGTGTGCTACATGATCTGGGTCCTCTGCCGGGGCATTCCAGATCGCCATGACCGCATCGCCGACGAACTTATCAACCGTGCCATTGTTTGCCATGATCACCTCGGTCAGCGCGGCAAGGTAACGGGAAGTGTAGAGCATGAGTTTCTCGGGATCTGCGTGTTCCGAGATATGGGTAAAGCCCGCGATGTCCGTGAATAAGATCGTGATCTCTCGGCGGGAACCGCCGAGTCGCAACGCTGTTCCGCTCTCGATGAGCTGCTGTACAAGGCGCTTCGGGACAAAACTGGAAAAGGTCTGGACAACCGCCCGCATAGTCGACACTGACTGGCCCAGGTCGTCGATCTCACGGATCGAAGAGCGCACTCGCTTGCCCTCTCCCTGTACATCAAAACGCTGGATCTGGTCGGTTTCTACGGCCAGAGCATTCATGGAGCGGGATAGCAGCGAGCCGATCCACCAGACGACGGGCAACGAGGCGAAAACGAACGCGAGGGCGAGCAGGAGCAACCTGCGCCTTCCCGCCTCTACCTCCGAAAAGAACTCATCAAGCGGCGCCACGACAGCCAGGCGGAGATTAGCCGAACCGGCTGTCTCAATCGAGCGGAACGCTGCAACGTAGGTCCGGCCGTCCCGGGCCTCAAAGAACTGCTGGGCAACACCGCTCTGCCTCCACGCCTTCAACGGAACGCCGACATCGATGGCCTCGACTTGATCAAGTCGAGGCAGGTCCGCAGTGCCGTCCGAGGATCCGGCTTTCAAGAACTCGGTCATCCGCGGATGGGCGATCAGCCGGCCGCTGTCGTCGAACAGGAAGACTACACCCGACTGCCCTAGTTTCTGCGCGCGCAGGAAAGCATCAACGTCGGCGAGCAGTATGTCGCCAGCGACTATGCCGAGCCGCGGCGCCGTGAATGGCGCCCGCACGGTGTACCCGATCAGGTTGGCAACCTTGAACACGTAAGGGTCGGTAATCGCGCCGGCGCCGGGCTCGAATGCGCCGAGATACCATGGCCTGGTCCGAGGATCGTAGTCCGCCTCGCGCTGCGCCTGAGTCAACGTCTTGAGGTCTGTGGAGAGAAAGTAGGTGGTCCGCATCCTTGTCGACGATCCAGGCGGTCGGTCCATCACGGTCAACCGGAAGGCTGAATCCGCGGGCGCCCCAAGTTTCGCCCGGACGGCAGGCCCGGCCCGGTCAAGGGCGTCGAGCTCGATAAAAGCTCCGTCGTCGTACCCGACATACAAGTTGTAGAGCTGTTCGTGTTGCCGAAGAAGCACCGCTAGGATTGCATTGAGGGACTGGTTGTCCGAGATTGCCGCGGTTCCCACGGAAGGGAGTAGCTTCAGCACCGCCAGGGCGCTCTGGACCTCCTTGAATTGCCGGTCCACCCGCTCCGCTGTGTGTTCTGCGACCCGGTCGATGAAGGTCAGGGCGGCGGTACGGGTGATCGCCTTCGCCCGGTCGAAGCTGAGGAAGACGAGGGCTAGGCCGACACACAGGACGACCGCAACAAAAAGCGCGGTGATTGAGAGCTGGAATCCGATCCTGACGCGGTGGCGCGCTTTTCCCGTCGACGTTTCCGGCATCTGCGAGCCTCGTGAGCGGCAACATCACTTATCGTGCGCCATCTCTCGGAAGTCCCTAAAACTGTGAATGTTAGCCTAGACCCTGACCTGTACAGTGTCGAGCTTTACGCGGTGACTCTCCACGGTGGCGAGTTCGGCTGAGCACGAGCGAACTTCCGCAAGGGTCGTTTCCAACCGTTGACCAGAAATTGTGCAGCGTCCGCTCGTGGCGCGAAGCGGACCATGCCACCTCTTTTCGCCCAACCGAGGCGAAACGTTTTCCTCTGCAAACAGTTGGTCCCGTAGCAAAAAAGTGAGACCGAAAATCGCCCTTTGATTTGCTTATGCTTTCCAATTGGATTGTCCCACCAGTTTTGAGCCCGAAAGGCCTGGGGTGGCACTCCATGCCGGGCAACCGAAACTCAATAAAATCAATGTTCAGGCGACTTTCTGGACACTTGCCCCTTCCACGCAATCGTTGCGCTTTTTCGAAAAGTGTCCAGCCGTCAATCGCCCCACATGCCCCCGTTGACATTGCCCCCAATGAGAACATTTGTAGAACATAGAAGAGGTGTTCCGATGGCAATGGCTGAAAAATATATTGTCCTCCCATTCAAGCGCGTACGCGGCGGCCTGGCGCCGAGGCCTGCAGCGATGGCGCCGCGTCACATTGGCGTCGCCGCCTACGCAGTACAGGTCGATATGGAAAGCGGCGACATGACCAGTCCCCGGCTCCTAATCCAGTTCGGGGAGATCGGCGAGCTCGCCTCATCTGCCTCGATCCGCGCCAAGGGAATCGGAGCCGCGCGCCGTCCGCTTTGGGCCCGAAGCGGTCATTACCCCATACGCGAGCCGGGGATTGCGGATCGGTTTAGAGCAAGCTGGCCGCTAATTCAGGTCCGGTTCGCGCAAGTTATTGCAGCCAATGCGGCATGTAGGTTTTCACCCAGTCAAGGTGCTGGTCGAGCATCGCCGTGGGTCGGTGGGTCTCCATCCAGTCGACTATGTGCGGCACCTGCTCGCGATAATCGAAGGGCGCATCGATCTCGTCGAAATGCTCGGCCCACGGTTCCTTGAAATTCAAGCGCCGGACCTTTGCATCCATCAGCGCGGCTCGGAGTTGATCGGAAACCATAATCCCCCCGCCTTCCCAGACCCAATAGTTCAGCCAGAGGTGCCGGCCCGCGATCGTCGATCTGCTGACGGGCAATGGCGGTTTGGTGCCCATGCGAGAAAGATAGGGAATCCCCTCCAGGTCACCTGCTACTCTCCTGCCCCATTCGAGATCGATCCCCTTGACCAGGATGGAATCGAAGCGCTGGCCGACATTGATTAGGAAGTAGGGTTCCTCATAGGGAACCCCTTTCCTCGTCTTGAGCTGGATTGGATAAAATTCATGGATGCCCGGCTCGAATGACTCCACGATCGCCCGAAATCTCTCACCGACACAGGCAAGCGCCGGCAGCGGAAAGACGTCGACAAGCTTGTTGCTGTCGGTCTGGGTCGCACTCCTCGGCACCGGGCGGCCAATGAGACTGTGGATCGCTCCCCAAGAACCGAATCCATACGGTTTCATCCAATCGTCATCCGTATCAATCTCAAAATTTGGCTGCGCGGAAACGCAATCAATGTCGATCTTCCAAGCCATTGATGAACCTTTAGCATAAGTTTGAGCCTCGGCGGATCTCCGATGGAGCAGTTGCTCATCACGCTGCCGACCCAGTCAGTAAACGCAAAACAAGCCATTCCCAGAGAAATCTCCGCCAGGTTGCGCGGAAAAGTTGAAAGAAGAATTAGGCGGGTGAACTACACCCCGTTGCCGCTGTTGCAAACTTTCTGGGGAGTTCTGCAATGTCTGCTGTTGGCGCAAAGCGGACGTGGTCAATTTTGACATCAGTCCTAAAACCGACTGTAAAACCGGCCATTTTTCAATAGGCCGCTAACTGGGCTCGATGCACTGGAAAATGAGGCTGGAGCGGGTAGCGGGGATCGAACCCGCTCATTCAGCTTGGGAAGCTCGTGACATTCGTTTTCCGCCAAAGGCTTCGCAGTAAACACGCCCAGCCGGCCCAAAGCAGGTCAATAGGTTAGGTGCGTGCTGTAAAACTTCCGGGGCTCAATCGAGTGAAAGGACCGCGCTGCTATCCACCGCGTCCCGCAGCCCCTTGAACGATGAATGCCGCAGCTTTCCATCTTTCGTCCACGCCCGGAATTCGATCTCGGCAACGAGGTTCGGCACGACGAAAATTGCACGTCGCTTCCCGACATCGACTGTCGGCAGCTCAATCGCGATCTTGTCGAGGTGTTCGCGCAGCAGCGTGGCCGTCCGCTCGTTAAAGCCGGTCCCTACCCCGCCCACATAGACCAAGCCATCGCCCTTGCGCGCCGCAAGCAGCAGCCGGCCGATGCCCCCCAACCCCACACGCGACGGCTCGTAGCCGACGATCACGAACCCCGCTCTTTGGGCGCATTTGATCTTGAGCCATCCGCTCCTGCGCCCGGATCGATAAGCACAGGTCCGATCCTTGGCTATAATACCCTCTAACCCCATTGCGCAGCTTGCCTCGAGGAAGGCGGCGCCCTCGGCTTCGACCTCCTCCGACAGGCGGATCGTCGGCCCAGCATCGGCAATAAGCGGTTCAAGCGCCCGCTTCCGCTCGGACAGCGGCATGTCGCGCATATCGTGCCCATCCAGGTAGAGCAGATCGAAGGCGTAGAAGATGACCTCGTGCGCCTGCCGCCTGCCACCGCGACCACCGAGAGCATGTTGAAGGGCGCCGAAGTCTAATCGACCCTGCTCGTCGAGTGCGACAGCCTCACCGTCGAGGATGGCGGTCTCTGCTGGCAGGCGCCGGACAGCTTCGGCAATGGTGGGGAACCGCTCGGTCCAGTCATGCCCGCCACGCGTCACGATGCGTGAACCATCAGGCTCCTTGTAGATGACGAGCCGATAGCCGTCCCATTTGATTTCGAAGGCCCATTGAGGACCGGCAGGCGGGGAAGGAGCGAGTAGCGCAAGGCATGGCTCGATGCGGTCTGGCATCGGGTCTGGTTTGACGACAGGATTTGAGCCGCCGCGCTTCGCCATGGCCGTGCGCCTCGCGTTCCTGGCTGCCGCCGAGGAGGCGGATGTTTCAGTTCAATTGCATTAGAATGCGAACGACGGCAGCTATGGATGGCCCAGCCGTCTCGGAAGCGGCCAATGTCTCGCAGTGGAATCATCTGCAGCGCTTTGACGGCACTCGCGTTGGTCGGGTTGTTTTGCGGTGTTGGCAACGTACGCGCCGAAGACCTTCTCGGTGACGTGATCGACGGCATCGTTCAGGCGACTGCTCCAACTCTCCAGAAAGCGATCGTCAGCTCAAGAGATGACGCTCTATCGGCGGGCGTTCAACCAATACCGCCAGCAATTCGGCAAAAGCTGCAGGGGTTTGTAGATAGTGGAATCCTGGACGTTACTCGCTACCGTGTTGGCGGCGGTGGCGAGCTAAGTCTGCAGGTGAATGCTTTCGCTACGGGGCGGCAGATGCCATCACCCTCGATTACGTTATCGTCTTCGCCCATGAAGCAGATGCGCTCCATAACGTAGTCGGCTGGGTTCATGAACTTACGCATGTCCGGCAGTATCAAGACTGGGAGTGCAGGGCTTCGCCATCAGATACATTCGCAGCCATGGCTCAGTCGAACAGGAGGCCTACAACGAAGAAACACGGTATCGAGCGTGGGCCGGTCGCCAATAGTCAACAAACGTCTTAGTCGGCGGCGTTCATCCTGGCCGCCCGCATGAACCGCTCGCCCGGCGGGTGGACTCAGGCGGGCTGTCGCGTCCGACGAATACCGATCCGGGCAGTGGTGGGTTGCTTGCTAATGAACGAAGTTGCGCGCAGAGTCATTTCTTCAGCAGCCAGTTATCAGGGCGCTGCTGCTTCAGGGCCCCCACACCCTAGCCCCCAATGCGAAAAGGAGGACACGATGTCCTCCAAAATCCAGCGCGTCGAATTTCGGACGAGCGACAGCCGCATTCTCCGAGAAATGCTCAAGAAGGCCGGATACATCACAGCCAAACTGACGCCCTTGGCCGGCCCCCTTCATCATCCTTCACAGGCGGCGCTACGGCGCTTCATGACTGGGACAATGCAGGAGGCGTCCACATGACCGGCCCGGCTGAGGCATTGCCGTACGCACATCGCCGTGAGCGCGATGGCACGTGGTCGGTCTTCGACATTCGTTCCGGCGTCGCTGCGGCACCCGGCTTCCTCCCGGTGATAAGACTTTCAGAGGCAGATGCCGAAGGGGTGGCCACAATCCTAAACCGGAATACCGTCGGCAGCACATCCCATCTGCACCGGTACGCGATACAGGGTCTCCCTGGAAAGCGCTAGCCGCCACCCGTCGAAGATGTCGGCGCCACGCAACCAGCCAGGCGCGCGGTCTCGTCGCTGGCCTCGTTCGAGTGACCGCGGCCCATTGAACATCAACTCGGATTAACGATGGTCACATCTCGTGATTGCTTGAATCGCAGCGAGGTCGAGCGCACTCTCATGCATTCTATGAGGGAGGCTTGAGATGATTACGCGCTTCACCCGAGCCGGCGAATTTGTCGGGCCGGAAGATCTTGCCATCTTGCAAGAAGTCTTCGACAACCTCTGCAAGGAACATAAATTCGAACACCGATCTGCGACCGCGGATGAACTCGCCAGACAGATATTCGAGATCTACAAGGCCGGCGCACGCGACCGCGAAAGAATAATGACATTGGTGCAAGCCCGCCTTCAGCGCCGTGTTGGGTGATGGGCGGAACCCTTAGATAACCCTGGCAAGGGCAGGCGCGCGCTCTGAAAACCGGGATGTCAGTTTTTGCGCTCGGCCCGATCCATGATCGCGCATCGTTTGAACACCGCCCGGTCAGTCGTATCCAGCTCTATCCTGGGGTGGTTCCACCGCGATATAGCCATTTTCTTCGAACCAATCACGAAGGACGAGGACAATCGCCTCCTCTCGTGTGATCTGACGTTCTGCGGCGAACTCCGCAATGGCCGTCTCGATATCGTCAGGGAATGTGATTTCTGTCTCCGCGTTCAACAGGCGGCGATAAAGCGGCGACCGTATGCATCTCGATAGTAGCAGTTCCCAGACTGGCCGGCGACGCTGCCAATCGCAGCGCCCGATACACCACCGATGGCGGCACCAACCGCAGCCCCTCTGACATCATTGGTAATTGCACCGCCGATTACAGCACCACTAGCTGCGCCAATGCCCGCGCCTTGCTCCGTCGCCGTACATCCCGAGGCGGCTGCCTCAAGCAGCACGAGTAGAACGATCGTTCTGGTCATTGCCGTTCCTCCCTTTGTCGGAGAAACAATGCTGACTACCAGAAGTTCCGTCTGGAAGGATCCTCGCCATGACTAGAGCGAATTCCGACGCGTCGGCCGCCGCTGGCGAATTCACATTAGAATCGATGGGAACGAACCCAGCATGTGCCTGTTTAGTAGCAGGCCCTGATGAAAGGGGTGCAGTGCGATAAGGAGAAGATCAATGACTGACTATAATGCCTCTGCCACGGGCGGCGTGGCAACCAACGAAACCGGAACCTTGATTGCCGCCAGAAAAGTCGAGGGCACTAATGTCTACAACCGTCAAGGAGAGTCCCTTGGCACCGTGTACGACGTCATGCTCGACAAACGGTCCGGCCAGGTCGCTTATGCCGTCATGTCTTTCGGTGGCTTTCTGCGAAAGCTACCATCCGCTGCCATGGAACATGCTGGAGTACGATGAAAGCGCAGGCGGCTACGTCGTTGATCTCGACAAGCAGCAACTGGAGCGCGCGCCGTACTTTGACGATAGAACCGGTCCTGACTGGTCAAACCCGGGGTACACTCGCGGTATCGACGATTACTACGGCGTGACGCGGCGGGTGCTTTGAAATGCTGTGTGGCGGGAGATTGCGGAGCAGCAATTTCCCGCCCACGTTCATGCCTTTGTCAGCAAGTAGCGACTACTATTTGCGCCGGTGTTCAAAACAGCACCAGCTCCAACCTGGCGGCCGAGCGCGACCGGCGGGGTATCTCCCGTCGGTCGCTTCATTTACGCGAATAGTCCCTTTTAGCTATCGCAGAGATCGCGGCTCAAGCGTATACCACGATTGTGGCGGCCCCTCCGCCACACCCAACCGTGCTGGGCCCGGCGTATCGTACAGCGTCGGGCTCTTAATGTCTCCGCGCGGCTTGCTCCTCTGGAGGACACCAATCATGACGAAGTCAATGATTACCCACATCACTTTCGTATGTGTTGCCGTTTCGGTGCTTGGCGGATGCGCCAACACCATCCGCGGCATGGGACAGGACACGGCCAACACGGTCAATGCCACGCAGGGTGCTGGACGAACCGTCGAAAAGGCCGCCCAGTAAGGTCGCATTGAACTGCTCGACACCCCACACGCCGCCGAAAAATCGCGGCAAGCTCTCATTTTGCCGACGGGCCAATACGCTTGAGTAGGTCCCAGATCGGGAGCGCAGCAAGGCCTCCGATGACGCCCGCGACATAGCTCGGAATGGAGCCGCCAAATACTCCCTGCCAGCCTAGGCCGATCACGTAGCTGGCCACCAACATCGTTATTACGGTGATGATCAGTCGCGGCCAGAGAGGAAGGGGCGTGTCCATGATCTGTGGCCGCGCAAACGACGATCCGACGCTATTGGATGAAAACGCGGGCGTGTCGCAGCGTCTCTCAAACAATCCCAACAGGAGGCATCGGGGGACTTGATACCCGTTGGTAACGGCACGTCCGCGCGAAAGCATTCTACGCCCACTTGAGAAAGGCCTCAACGGCAAATCGATTGGTAGCGCCTAGGCCCTTTGAGGTGCATACTCGTATGATAGGCTCAAGCTGCATCAGACCCCCGATAGCGTAGTTTGAGCGCGGGCGGCTCTACCCGCCATGCCGGCGGTACCCCTCCCTCGCCACGCCACACAACGTCGGGTACTGCAATGGGCTCCCGCTTTACCAGTTGAGAAAGTGTGCGAATGTGAGCGCATCTCCGATCATTCGGCTGTGGCCGACGAACTTGCCAGACAAATTGACGCAGATGTTTCTGGCCGGAACCCACGAGCCAGCCGAGTTGTTGGCGGGCATGCATGCTCGCCTAACCCGATGCAAGTGGCGGTTCCGAAGCCAACTGTACGGTCCTAAGGCGATGTGAGTCACCAGTCGGGAACTGTTTACGCGAGTGCGTAGCAGGGCGCGTGGCGGACCCGCTTCCGCCACCTGCAGTCTCAACTGCCGCCTAGCCCGGCGTGCCCGACGCCGGGCTCTTTGGCGTTTACCGCTTTGCCTTTTGACGCCCAGTGCCCCGATGCCCATCAGCTTCAAGCGCTTCACGTCATCGGTGACCGGCTTCATCTCCGCAACATCGTCCTTCAATTCGGACACGCCTGCTTCGAGATGGCCGACGCGCGAAACCAGCTCGTCCATGCGCTTGTGGACGGCGCCCGGCTCTCAGCCGACTTATCTTCCGATCGCTGGCCGCTTCCTCCATCCGGCGAAGGGACTGCTGGAGCCCCCGCATTCCCTCGGCGAGTTCGCCAAGCTGACGACGGACGGCGGTATTTTCAGTGGGGAACATCGTCAACCTCAAGCACTTGAATCGAGCGCGAACTGTTCATAAATTTTCGGCGGGCTTTTTCGAAGCGGCGCATTGGAGGCGCGCCATCCCGAGGGAGAAGCAGCAATGATCTATCGCCACGTACCCAACGACAAAACTTTTGATCCTGCCGCGCTGATGATGGTCAGCAACGTGTTCGACAAGATCTGCCAGAGCCGGCAAATCAGACCAAACAGTGATGAGGCTGAAGCACTAGCCCGAAGGCTTTTCAGCCTCGCTCAGGATGGTATTCGCGATGCCGAAAAGCTGGAGGCGATGGCAGCACCCTAAGCCTTGTTGGCAGGTGCGAGGAACATCAGGTTGGTGCTGCCGGCGGTGGGCATCTCGTGCCCGTTCGTCTCCCGGCATCCCGCCGACCAGCGGCTTGATGGTTGCCACGAGAGGCTTCAGCGTCTTGAGCTTAGGCTTCGGTCGTGCTCTCATGCCCGGCGATTTTCGCTCACGGGTCAAGCTGGGAGGATCATCATGAAACTCGTTCATTTCTCGCAATCGGGGAGCGGGGCAAGCCTCTACCTGAACCCGGATCACGTTGTGTCTGTGACGGCACAGCCGAAGTTCACTGCAATCTTGACCACTGGTCTAGACACACACGGGAACGGGATCACTTTTTCGGTTCAGGAGGACGAGCAGACAGTCGTCAAAATGCTGACCGCTATTAGGTAGATCACCTTGCGGACTGTTCCGACATCCTCTCTCCACAAACGAAAACCCGCCGCGGTTAGGCGACGGGCTGTGGGTTTCGGCATGGGTTTTAGCGGGAACGGGAACGATCTGGCTCGGATTCATCGAAATTGATGTCCCAGTCCTTATCGGGGTCCACGGATCCAGGTGGGTTTCGAGTCGCATCTGCGGAACCGCTTACTACAGTCGGCTTGGCACTTGCTACGCCCGTGCTTTGGCTTTCACGATCGGCACGCGACCTTGCGTACTGACCCTGGCATCCTTCTCGGGATTGGGCGTGTCTCTTGTTTTCAGAGCGTCCGAGGGTCGATTGCGCTCATCTCTGTGTTTTCTCCCACGGCGTCACGGTCTACGTCGGGATTATCCTTCGCCGGAAGATACCCACGTGGTCTCGTTTCCTCAGGTCCTTCCCAACGAGGGGATTGATCGGTTGTGCCCGGTGCTCCATCTCGCGGTGTGTTCGTGCCCATGATTGCTTCCTTCCTGGAGAAGCCAATCGATGGGACTTACAAAAGTTCCCGCGCAATTCTGGGCAACGAAAACCGGCCGGAGGGAGGCCTGGTGGCGAACCGAATGAGAGGCGACCAGTTTATGTACCTTCCAAGAACCTCGGCTCACATCCAAATGGCGATCCGCGCCCTTTGCAAGGTCCGAACCCTTCTCAGCTTCGACCTTCCGCTCTTCTGCACGCGCGGACTTATGAAGACCCCGCGCTCCTTTTTTACCTTTTTCGGTGGGTGCGTTGTCGATGCCCATGACCATTCCTCCAAATCAAGGGGCATAACTGCAACTGGATGCCAATGTTCCACAGCGCCGGACTGGCAACAAATAAGGCCGGGCGAAACGTTCCCACCTTTCTGTGCTGCTTTTGTGCCTGTCGAGGCAAAGCGCGATCACCTCCCAGTAGCACGGTTACGATCAGCGAGCTCCACCCCGGCAGGCAGATTAGAGTACCCGAGCACGCAATACCCGTCAAAAGTTGACGCGGGTATGTGCCATGAAGCATCGCCTCGAAGTGACCTTAATTGACCCTTTGCTGTTTGGCATAGAAGCGCCCACTATCAGCGCTTCAGCAGTCATGTCACGGGCTCTGCTGTTTGAGGGTTGGCTACCCTGGCCCCAAGCGAGGCAGAAACTATGCACCCTAACAACTATCTTTCTTTGTCGGACGCGGCGCTTATGCGCGAGATGTTACATCGAGCTGGCTACGTCACGTCCAAACTGGAACCGATCAACGGAACCTTCCGCAAGCGTTCTGCGTCTGTGCTGTCCGATTTCGATACCTTGCATCCCGAGATGACTTATGTTCAGCGATCTGCGGCGGAACCCTACGGCCATCGGGAAGAATGTGATGGAACCTGGACAGTCTTTGCCAGCGATACCGGCGAACCAGCGGAATTGGGAAGCCGTCAGGTGACAGGACTGCGAGAATCCGATGCTATCGAACTCAGAGCCGTGTTCAATCGCAACACGTTCGGCTCTCAGCCAGGCGTGAGCGACCATGTCTAATCGATTGTTGATCTGCGCTTTACTCGTGCTGTTTTCAGTCGTGATGGTTTGGGCCTTCCGACCAGAACAAGGCAGTTACGTACGACTTAGCCCGGCAACATTGCGGCAGCCCGTATCAACGCTGTAGATCGCGTCGGCACCGTGCGGCAGCCCATCTCTCTCGTTGCCGATTCAGCCTCGAAGTGACCTCAAACCGTTTGCCAATCGGCGCGGGAGCGCCACAATCAGCGCTTCAGCAGACAATACCCCTGGGCGCTGCTGCTTAAGGGCAGGCTGCCCTGGCCCCAATTTCTGCCTTGTTCATTCGCCATTCTCCTCGAGCGCCGCGGTGATCATTGCCTGCCAGATCGCGGTTGCCTCATCATCGAGAACATATGTCTCAGACACCACGTTGCTCTGGATAGGAACGCCTGTGGCGGCACCAACCATAGAAGGGGTAGGTTCCCGTATGGCTTCGATGGCAGCGCGGGCGCGGGTGCAGTACCAAGCTGTTGCGTTCTCCCACTCCTCTTCCTCCGCTTCGGGATGGTCGACGTCAAAGACCGCCTTTGCTGCTCGTTCAATCATCGTCATGTTCATGCAGCTCGCCTTTCATCGAAGAGATCGCCCTGCCCAGCGTTCAGGCCAAACCTACGCACCACTCTCTCCGCCAACATGCCTACCAGGGAAAACCGCTGATGCCGAAGACCTTTGGCCACCACCTGTAGTTCGCCCACGGGAGCCCTATCGAAGCATTCGAGCCATCCGGTGGCATCTTGCTCCACAAGCTTGCTGTAAGCCTCAACGAGGTCACTGACGGCCCAAAGCAGGTGCTTGTCGATATACCCCTGATTGTTCTCGGTTTCGACAACCGTGGAAAGGACGAGGCGGAAGTGATCCTCACCTTTTGATGTTAGGATGCGATCGAGCAACAGCGCGTGTCTCGCGAATGCCAGGATAAGACCGGCCATCAACGATGGTCACCCATACTCCTCGCAGATGGTTTGGACGCGCGGGGCGATCATAGGCGTCGCCCTCTCGATCCGGAACTTTAGACCTTCTTTCAGGTTCTATATTCTTCGAGCTACGAGGATCCGCGTCATGCGCGACGATCATCAACCCCACTGGAAATCGCCAGTTCGTATCACCACGCCGGAGGGAATTAGGGCTATACGAGGCCCGGAAGAGGCTCTCGCAGTGTTGCCCCGTGTGTGGCCGAAATCGGACGATGATCACTTCAGTCAAGCAAAACGAGCATGCCTTGCTGCACTTTCTAGACCTAAGACACTGGAAGAAGCTCGATACGCCTTCCTGGGAGCGTGCCGAGACGCGAACATCCTCGTGCCATAGACTGAAAATGGGAGCCGCCTCATGAACGAGAATGAGCAAAAGCCCGCGGACTCCTGGGAGGTGCCGGTCTGTGTGAAAACAATCCCGGCGATGAAGACGCCGGCCAGAAGGTGCTTCGCATTTTCAGAACCTCCTCTTCTTCTTTCGTTGTGCCCGAAGTGTTTCACAGGCAACCATACGCGACATGTCGCACCCTTGCACGCATGACTGTCCGCGTGCATTCCGTCGCATCCATCCGCATCAGTTGGATTGAGATCGGCGCGGAGCGCGGATGGCAGGCGGTAGCAGAGCAATTGCGCCGCAAAGATGTGCCTGCCCACAAATACGGCATCCGACATCGCTGTGTGAACACTGGCGAAGATGGTGACGCTCGCACACCTAAAGCATCCACGTTAAGGCCGACGAGGCGCAGTCGGCGTAGACGTCCCACCATCACGCGAGCGCCAACTGAGCGATTCTCGTTCCACATCTGCATAGCGGCGGAGCGTAGTTCGCGATGATGGTTCGAGGAAATGTCGTGGCGAGGAAGGTGGAAGAGATTGGCGATCGGATCGTGGTCTGCACAAGAACGTCGAGCACGAAACCATCCTGATCAACGGCGCGCCAAAGCCAGTGTGTATCACCTCGAAACGAGAGTGCGCGGATCGCCCGGTTTGCGGAGTGACGAAAGACAGCACCGTTGCGATAAGGGTCGAGCTTTTGACCCTGCTCCAGGTCGACGCCTTTCCATCCTCTCGGTAGAGGTGGCTCCGTCCAGCTTGCGGCGGACCAGGCCCAGCAGCCTCCAAGAACGATTGCTGCGGCCAGCCGGCCTCGCGATGTCATCGTTGCGAGGCCGGCAGCGGCGGCAACCACGCCCCACCATCCCCATCCAGGAAAAAGCACGCCCTTCGGTCATCGGCTGCGCCCAGCCGATGACCCCGAAGGGCGGCAAGGCCATCAGCACCGTCGCCGCCAGATACCGCAGCGCTCGACTTCTTCCCGGATAGGCCGCTCCCGGCCGCCCTTCTTCCGGCGGCCTTGACCACGCAGCCGCATGCACGGCGACGAAGGAGGCCGAGGCCGCCAGCCAACCTCGACTACTTGTCACACTTCATCGGACTACGACGAGCCCCCTCTGGAAAGGGAAGCAGCCGCCGTCTCCTATAGGTCGAACATCGGCGGACCACCTAGTCACCAGAAGCGGTCATTCAACTTCGAGGTTCTGCGACAATCGGTCGATAAACAGACGGACACGAGCTGGCAGGTGGCGTCGGTTCGGATAGAGGACGGAGATGGGCACTTCACGCATTGGATGATCGACAAAAATCGCAACCAGGCGCCCGGTCGCCAGATCGTCTGCCACGAGAAACCGAGGAAGATGGGCGATGCCGAATCCCGCGACAGCCATGTCGCGGATCGCCTCGGCACTGTCGAGAGTTACGCGCCCCGGCCCCGCGACCTGCTCCGTAGCCTGCGACGGCGCCGAAACGGCCCAACGCATGGCTTCCCCGCGACTGCCGAAATGGAGGCGGTCGTGGTCGGCAAGTTCCCCCAGGACCATCGGTCTGCCCCGCTCGGCCAGATAAGCGGGAGCGGCACAGAGAATGATTGTCGAGCGTGCCACCACCCGTCCTACCAGTTCGGCGCTCGTCTCCGTGCTTCCGATGCGCACCGCGAGATCGACGCCCTCCTCGACGAGATTGATCGGACGATCCGTGAAGTTCACTTCGGCCGATAGCTCCGGCCACTCCCGGAGGAAGTCTTTCAGGATCGGAAGGACACGTAGTCGCCCGTAGGCATCCGGCAAGGTGAGCCGGAGCACGCCCCGCGCGACGGGGCGATCCTGGCGAATGCTGGCTTCGGCCTCGGCGAGGTCAGAAAGTATCTGCCTGGTCCGTGCCAGATACTCGGCGCCGTCCACCGTCAACGATACCCGACGCGTGGTTCTGTGAAGGAGACGGGTTCCCAGTCTTCCCTCCAGCCGCGTAAGTGCCTTCCCAAGCGCCGAGCGCGTGAGGCCGGCTGTGCGGGCGGCAGTCGCAAAATTCCCGGCTTCCGCAACGGCGATGAAGGCGCGAATGGTGCCGAGATCGGGTGTATCGCTCATCTATCCCCCTCCTGAACGCGCTACCCCTTTGACGGGACGCACATTCCCCAATGCATCGACTATGTAATGCACTGTAGATCAACAGGGCAGGTATCGTCACCATGGATCACACCGAGAAGGTTGAAATGAGCTTGCCTCCTAGCGGGTCGCCGTCGCCAGCCAGCGCCTCAGAAGCGCTGCACGGACCTTCGC
Organism: Rhizobium sp. ARZ01; assembly: GCF_014851675.1. Classification (NCBI taxonomy): domain Bacteria; kingdom Pseudomonadati; phylum Pseudomonadota; class Alphaproteobacteria; order Hyphomicrobiales; family Rhizobiaceae; genus Rhizobium; species Rhizobium sp. ARZ01. The sequence goes on along the minus strand of NZ_JACVAE010000005.1, from coordinate 271,478 downwards.
GGCATCCCGGTGATCCTCGACGAGGCGATGGCCTTTGGCTCGGCCGCCTTCCCCGGGACTGAACCGGTCACGGCTCAGTTCTCCCTTCACCACGCATGTTCAAAACTAGGGACCTCGATATGAACAGCATCTCCCGCATGAACCCGGCCACGTTGCCGGATTTCGGCCAGCAAGGCTTTTCTCAAATCTCGATCGCAGAACCAGGCCGTATCGCCTACATCTCAGGACAAGTTGCCTGGACACCGGAGGGCACGCCGCTTCCCAGCGATCTCGTTGAACAGATCCACATCGCCGGCGCCAATGCCCGAAAGGCACTGGAGGCGATCAGCGCCACCATGCAGGACGTCGTGATGGCGCGCGTCTACGTTACTGACCTGACCGAGGAGCGGCTGCAGAGGGTCATGGATCCTCTTCGCAAGATCTTCGACGGAGCACAGCCCTCTCTCACTGGCATTGGTGTCGCGGCCCTTGCCGGACAAGGCCTGCAAGTTGAGCTCGAACTGGTCGTCCGCCTGCCTGACTGATACGCGATCAACTGATCCGTCTGTCCGTTTTCATTCACATGAAAATGAACAAACCACATCGCGTCCGCCATCGCCGTTTCGACCCACCGGCTGACAAAAAACCTGTTTGTCGGTCGGTGGGCGAATGACGGCATGAGGATGTTGTCGAGCGATGCCTGGCCAGCATCACTTCTCATCGTATTGAAGCTGGTCGGGCCGTCTGCCTCGGCAATAGACGTTTCCAGCAATGCGACCGTGCTTGCTAAAAGGCGAGCACTCACCCCGGTCAACCAATTGTCGAGATAATGTTGCCGTTGCGAACGCACCAAGCCGTTCCAGTTCCTTGTGCGACGGGCCGTATATGCAACGGTCCCGGCACCACAGAAAAACCTGCTCGAGCATGGCGCCAACCGGTTTCCCGGTCGGACACAGTTCGCCAGCGAAGGCATGGTCCTGTACAAAGAAGCCATGCGCGGCGAAGAACTTAAGCTTAACCGCCAATCCCAGTCGTGCCGGCGCCGGCTTGCCTTACACAAATTCTATGTCCGAAAAGCTCAGGCTCCAACGCCCGACAAAATCCTCATTCGAAATACTCCAACCCATCAGTCTGCTCCAGAATTCGGAGCAGACTGTCTCCAACTTGGCCAAAATCCCAGCTTCGAGCCGACAGGGCCTACAAGAACCCGGACGCTAAGATTGACCTCTCCAACGTGAAGATGATCGACTACAACTTCACCTGAGCCGGCGCATTCGATCCGGATCAATGATCAATGGCGCATATGCTTCGTATGGACAGATGCCGGTATCGAAGACGTCGAAATAGTTGACTACCATTGAGAGCCAATCGTGGCGCACAGGGAGCTTTAGATGACCCCTATCCTTCCGCCGGTCCATCCGGGCGAAATCCTCCGCGAGGAGTACCTACTTCCTCTTAACATGAGCGCCGGTGTACTGGCGAAAAAGCTCAATGTTCCTCGAAACCGCATCGAACGTATAGCGGCGGAGCAAACACCGATAACGATGGATACCGCTCTACGCCTCGCCAAATATTTCCGCACAACGCCGGAATTCTGGATGAACATGCAAACAAGCAGAACGCCATTTGAGTGAGCGAAGGTTCTAAACGAAAATCGGGCTCACTGCCAGACAAAGCGCAATGGCGCCCAAGCCCTCGTTGCTTTCAGATCTGCAAGCGTTTCTCTACGATTCTCGCCATGATGCTGGCACCAACTGGCAAAATCGCGTCGTCAAACACATAGCCCGGATTATGGACAGGTATGGCCCCGCCATGGCCAAGCGTACAATAGGCTCCGGGGACAGCCTTCAGCATGTCCGCGAAATCTTCACTGCCGGTCACAAGATCATCGGATATGCGGACGTTTTCGGCGCCGACAATCTCGGCTGCGGCCGCAAGATAAGCTTCAGACAAATCAACGTCGTTCACTAAAACATCGAAAACATTCCGAATGTCGACGCTGATCTCGATGCCATGCATCTTGGCCAAGCCGGCGCAAATGTCTTTGATCCTGTCTTCAATCAAAATCCGAACGTCCTCGTGAAAATATCGCACGGTACCTGCGATCGTCGCGGTGTCAGGTAGTACGTTGTACGCGTTGCCTGCATGGATCCTGGTCACCGACAGCACCGCAGGCTTGGTTGGCGGAACATTGCGGCTGACAATGGTATGCAATACTCCCACCAGAGCCGACGCAATCATGATGGTATCTTGGCCGTCTTCAGGCATTGCAGCGTGACTGCCGGCTCCCCTCATGACGATGTCGAAAAAGCAAGCCCCCGCCATCGCCACGCCCGGCTTGACCTTGACAAGCCCCGGCGTGCCGTTGGGGTTGTTATGCATACCGAACACCTCGTCACAGGGAAATCGGTCGAACAACCCTTCTGCGATCATGGTTCGCGCCCCGCCCAAACCTTCCTCGGCGGGTTGGAAAATCAGCACCGCTGTGCCGGCAAAATTGCGTGTCTCGGCCAGATAGCGGGCCGCCCCCAGCAGCATCGTTGTGTGTGAATCGTGGCCGCAAGCATGCATAACACCATCGTTTTGCGAGGCGTATGGAAGGTTGGTCGTCTCATGTATCGGCAGCGCATCCATATCCGCCCGGAGCCCAACACGTCTGTCTCCCTCCTCTTTGCCGCGGATTATGCCCACCACACCGGTTGCTCCAATCCCGGTATGGACTTGGTCGACGCCGTATTGAGTGAGCAATTCATGAACGATTGCCGAAGTACGGTATTCCTGGAAGCCGAGCTCAGGGTGCGCGTGCAGGTCGCGCCGTATCGCAGTAAGTTCATCGCTGCGCTCCGCAATTTGCGGCAGTACCGGCATAATAATCTCCTTAGGTTAGATTGGTCTCGGCCACGCGGGAAAGATGGATAACTTGGTGCTTGCCGGCCGCACGCCGCGACAGGATCACGGTGGCGCCGTTAGGTATTTCATCGGCCAAAGTTTTAGTAATTCTATATTTCCGAATGCCAAAAATACCTGATCTCCTTCACCCTAGAATATTGAATATTCGCATAAAAACTGCGATACAGTTCCCATGGCATCGCACTCTGAAAAACCCGTGAAACTGGCACCCGATCTATCCCACAAGGCCTACCTCGGCATCCGGCAGATGCTGTTTCACAACGAAATCGTCGCGGGTCAAAAAATTCCATTCAAAGATCTGGCCGAGCAGATGGACATGAGCATAACGCCCGTGATCCAGGCGTTGAAGTATCTCGAATTTCAGGGGCTGGTTCGGCGTGAGCCCAACAAGGGTTACTTCATCGAAGCTCTCAAGCTCGAGGAGGTCGAGGAACTCTATAGATTCCGCAAAATGCTCGAATTGACCCTGCTTGAGGAGACAATGTCGACCTTGGACAAGGCCGGAAAGATCGAGTTGCAGGCCGCGCATGACGCCTATCTGGAATCGCTGTCGAGCAACCTGACCCATCAGAAGCTCATCGCTGACATGAATTTCCACCTTACGATCGCGCGATTGGCAAAGCAGCCGATCCGGCTCAACGCTTTGAAGAATGTCTTCGATGTTCTGCATTTGAAATACAAGGCAAGCCTTGGCTATGTTACCAGAGAACAATCGAATCAAGCCGATCACGGGCTAATCCTCGATGCAATTATCGTTGGCGACGTGGAACTCGCAAAATCCTTGCTGGAGAAGCACATTGAAAACAGCAAGGTACATGCGTACCTGAACCTTCAACAGATGATCGACGAGAAGGCCGCTATAAAATTCTAGCCTTTCCGCGCGGGTGAAATCGAAAATACAGACACAAGGCATTCCACCATTTTCCATTTGCCGAAATGGTGAAATGCCTATTCTTTGCTACCGTAAAATTGGCTTACAGAGAATCTTGGTAGAAATTCTCAATAGTTCTTATGTAGTCTGGATCAAGCCTCAATTCCCTGGCACCTTCCAGCATGCCTTCGACATAGGACTTGGAAGGTTTGAATGGTCCTTGGGGATCGATGACCTGATATAGCTCCACATCGTGCCATTTACCGTCGTCGCCCATGGCGATGAAGGTCCTGCGCTCATAGTCGCCGATGTAATAGCCTTCCTTCACATCCAGTTCGCGCATCTCGGCCTCAGGCACCTCGAATAGTGCGCCATGAACCATCTTACCGGGTGCTTCAATAATGTTGCTAATGCCAGCCTGCTGCTTCTTGGACCAGAAGTTGAAACGCACTTCGTAGTTAGGAATATAGCCTTTCATCAGAAATTTTGCATTTGGCAGGATAGTGTGCAGAAACTTCAGCTGCAGATTGGAGCCATAGGCAAAGTGTATCATCTTTTCTCCTCACTAGATGGTTTGTCGATTGCAAGAAGCGCGCCGAGGCGATTTCCGAGCCCGGAATCGGTGTGAAGTCCGATCTGGGCCAACTCTGCTGTGACATCGACCGGCAGATCGAGATCGCCGCGCTTCTGGTTCAGAACGCCCCCGAACAGAACGGGTGCGCGAACTTGTCTTTTCGCCAGCGCGTCCACCAGCATCTTGCCGTAGTCCAGCGCCATGCCGTTGTGCGTGCTGATCAGGATTGCGTCCGGTGAATCTGCGCCGGCCTTCTCGGCGACCTGGTCGGGATCTGCCTCGGCACCCAGATAAATGACTTCGGCGCCGGTGTTCGACAGCAGCCAATGCAGCACCATGATCGCGTGCTCATGCACATCGGTCGAAGCAAGGAGTATCCGCTTGCCGGCGATCCTGTCGGCTAGTTCAGGCAGTTCGAACCGCGGCAGGTTATCCTTGTAGCACTGAAGGGACTGGGCAAAGATATCGGTGGGCACGATCACCTTGCGTGAGCGCAATTCCGTGGCAGCGGGTTCACCCGCGCCGAACAGTTCCTCGAACAAAGCTGGGCCCAGTTTTTTCAGCGTGTAGAGCATTTGCAGCGGGTTCGTCGTATCGACACCGGCAGCTCGAAGCCCGCTCAAGGCGTTCTTGAAAACCTGCTTGCCGTGCTGCCGCATCTGTTCGGCAAATTTACGGCTCTCGGAGAAGTCCACGCGGGAATGCAGACGGCGCGCCGTGGCTTCAACCCGGTGGCCCAATATCTGCGCCTCTATGATTTCTTCCCAAGATGGGGCCCGGAATGCCTCGGTTACCGGCAGCGGTAGAACCGCATGACCGGTGGGACATTCCAACTGCGCCATGATGTCCCACAGCAGATACTCTGCAACCAGCCCTCGGTTCTCGTCGAAGTTCCGCGTGAACGAAATAGTATCGCCGTAGAACATCGAGCCGACGCAATTTCCGTCATGGATCTCGGCGAGCGCAAACACCCATCCGGCCCGTTTGACCGGATCGGATGTCAGTCCGCCAATGCAGTGGGACAGCTTGGCGCCCAGCAGATCTTCAACGATGTACTTCTCGAGATACGCCCATCCCGCCACCGTCGTGCAATCAAGGAACAACGCGCCGAACCCGTCTTCAAGATACGAATGCAGCATCACTCCCCGATCCCGCAGCGCACCGAGGATCGCGATTGATTTCGTGGTTTCCACGGCAGTTGCAACGTGATCGTGCCAGCCCGGCGCCTCATGGGCGAAGTACTGCGAGAGGTTGCCGATCGTCGTCACCCCCGCACGCAGAGCCTGCACGGTGTTCCCAGTCGCCGCCGGGAAACCGATCATGAAGTCGCCCATGTGAGGCTGGATCGGCGTCACCTGTCCGATCTGGCTCCAGTGCCCGGGCGTTTCCAGCAAGGGGCCGGTTTCTGCCGCAGCTTTGCTGCGCAGCCCTTCGGGCAGCCCCATGCGGCGATCGAGACAAAGACCGGCGCGATGCACCTCGATATTGTTGAGGCTGGCCTCATGAAAGACATTGGCCAGCGCCCGTTCGGTGAGATCCCAGTTTCCCATGCCGATGTGCGCGTGATAGTTGATTTCACCGCTCCGCATGCAGGCTTGTTTGAATTCAGCCTCCGATTCCACGCCCCATTTGTCGAAGGCCGCCGTGCGCCCGATCTTGATGGCACTCGCAATTTCGCGCGCCTCGGCCAAAATGACTGAGTAATCGGGCAGCTGGTCGGCCAGGGTTTGCCGTGTAACCTGTTCGAATCTGGTCGTCGTCATGCCGAGACTCCGATCCACCTGGGCGTTTCGCGGATCATCAAAGGTGACCTTTCAACTTGCGGACAACGGCATCAAGCGCGCCACTCCACGCGGCAAGGCCGCCCGCCTTCTCGACCTCCGCCATGCCCCGTTCGGAGATGCCGCCAGGAACGGCGAGCGATGCCCAAATGTCTTGAAACGGCACGTCCCTGTCGTGCTCGGCCATTGCGCTCGCCCCGCTGATAGTCTCGACGACCAGCGCGCGCGCCGTTTCTTCATCCAGACCCCGCGCAGCAGTCCAAGCAGCAAGGTGATCCATCAAGGGGAACATCATCGCGTAGAAGGCGCCCACCAATGCGGTCCCAGTGTCGAACTGGTCTTCCGTTTGCAGAGCATAGACACGCCCCAATTGTTCCAGAACGGCTCGGGCCGCTGCATTCTCCGGCATCAGCAGTATTGGGCTCTTGTTGATCGCCGCGCAGGCAACCGGCAGCGCCCGGACTGCCGTTGCCTCGCCGGTCAGTCGTCGCAATCGTTCCAGTGTCACCCCGGCGGCGACAGATATTACGACTTGGTCACTCGAGAACTTCAGGCCTGAAAGCGCGGTCTCCACATCTGCCGGCCGGGTCGCCACGATAACGACCGACGCGCCATCAATTGCCTCCTGCGGCGTGTCAAACACCTCGGCGTGCGGATGACGAGCCGCAACTCGTTCCGCGCGGCCCCGCGTGCGCGAGAACAGCCGCAAGGTCGATATTCCGCCAGCGTTTTCAAAACCCGCAATGAGATAGGCCGCAAAATGCCCAACGCCAATTATGCCAACTCGCTGCGTCATCGCCATCACCTACGTAATCATATTTATAATTACAAATACAATTTTCGAATTATTGAGTCAATCCGTTCCCACCCGGCAAGCACCGATACTCGAAGTAGAAAATGGGGAACGGGGCAGTTGAAACGTCACGTATTGTGACAAGATACCGAATGGTCGCTGGCGATTGTCGTCAATGTCGGCGCGACCGATTGGCAGACGGCCGACTTGCGCGCACACCGTGTATGAAAAGGACATCCGCTCGGCGCATTCAGTGGGCTTGCAACATCACCCTGCAGCACGATGCGCGAGCCACTATGCCTGGGGTCTGGCACCGGAATTGCGGACAGCAACGCCTGCGTATAGGGATGCTGCGGATTAGAGAACAAAGCTTGATATGAAGCCATTTCGACGATCTTGCCGAGATACATGACTGCGACCCGATCCGCGACATGTTCAACGACAGCAAGATCATGCGATATGAACAGGTAGGAAAGACCAAATTCTTCCTGTAGATCCAGCAGCAAGTTGATGATCTGCGCCTGAATAGAAACGTCCAGTGCCGACACCGCCTCATCGCAGATGATGAGCTCAGGCCCGACCGAAAGCGCCCGCGCGATACCGATCCGCTGTCTCTGCCCGCCTGAGAACTCATGCGGGTACCGGTCTGCATGCTTCGGGCTCAGGCCCACCTTTTCAAGAAGATAGGCGATCCGGTCCTTGCGTTCCGAAGCAGTCAATCCGTGGATCCGCAGCGGTTTGTCCAACGTTTGTGTCAACGTCTTGCGCGGGTTTAGCGACGAATAGGGATCCTGGAACACCACTTGGATCCGCCGCCGCAGTTCCAATTGTTTCTGCTTGGGCAAGGAATGGAGCCGTGTCAGATCCATCCCGTCAAAGACGATCTCGCCACTGGTGGCCTGCACCAAATTGACAATCGACATACCTGTGGTGGTCTTGCCGCAACCGCTCTCGCCGACAACGCCCAGGGTCTCCCCCCGCGCCAGCGTGAACGACACGCCATCAACCGCGCGGATCGGCAGGGCCTTTGCGTTAAAATGAACCTTCAGATCGTTGACCGTTAACAACGCGCCCGATGCCGTCATGTCACTGCTCCCGCCGGGGTTCCAATCTTGATGCACCGAGCCATTCGGTTTTCGCCGACCGCTCGCAGTTCGATCGCGCTGCCGACGCATTCGGCGCCGGCGACCGCACAACGGTCGCGGAACGCGCAGCCGGCAGGAGCATTGATCAGGCTGGGCACCATGCCCGGGATTTCCTGCAGACGGCGCCGTCCCTTTTCGGTCCGGCTGCCGAGTTTGGGCACCGACCGCAGCAATGCCTGGGTGTAAGGATGCTGCGGGTCGTCGAAGATCTCGTAGACCGAGCCGACCTCGACCACCTGCCCGGCGTACATCACGATCACGCGCTGGGCCATTTCAGCAATAACCCCAAGGTCATGGGTGATCATCAGAACCGCGCTGCCGAACTCATCCTTCAGCCCCAGGATCAAGTCCATGATCTGGCTCTGGATCGTCACATCCAGCGCGGTTGTCGGTTCGTCGGCGATCAGAATTTCCGGGTTGCAAGCCAGCGCCATGGCGATCATTACGCGTTGGCGCATGCCACCCGACATGTGATGCGGGTAGTCCCTGACCCGCTTCTCCGGCGACGGAATCTGAACCTTCCGCAGCAGCTCGATCGCGCGGTTCATGCCCTCGCGACGGCTAACATTTTGATGCCATTGCATGACCTCGGCGATCTGGTCGCCCACGGTCAGGAGCGGATTAAGCGAAGTCATCGGCTCCTGGAAGATCATCGAAATCCGGTTTCCGCGGATCGAACGCATGTAAGCATCGTCCTGCGCCAGAAGATCGACGCCCTTGTATCGGATGCTACCCGCCGCAATGCGGCCAGGTGGCGATTTAATCAGCCGCAGGACTGACATAGCAGTGACGCTTTTGCCCGAACCGGACTCACCGACTATGCCCACCGTTTCGCCCGGATCGAGATCGAACGAAACGTCTCTGACTGCCGGAACGACACCGGCAGGGGTGATGAACTCCGTCCGCAACCCGCTTATTTGCAGAAGTTTGGCCGCCTTTGGCATTATTCCTCCTCGTGCCGTCTGGGAAACCGCGTGTCCGCGCGCCGGCGGACTACGCGTTGCTCTTCAGCACGCTTCTTGGATCCAGAATGTCGCGCAGTCCGTCGCCAAAGAGGTTCAAGCCCAGAACCGTGATGAAGATTGCCAGACCGGGAAAGATCGACAGCCAAGGGGCGGTGAAGAAAAGATCGCGCGACGACGACAGCATTCCGCCCCAGCTTGGCATCGGCGGCTGCGCGCCAAGCCCTAGGAACGAAAGCGCGGCTTCCATCAGGATCGCCTCAGCGCAGCCGAGGGTGGCAATCACCAGCACCGGCCCGAGAACATTCGGCATTATCTGACCGAAAATGATGCTGGTCTTGCTGTACCCCAACACCACCGAGGCCCTCACATAATCGCTCTTCTTGACCGACAGCACCTGCGCGCGGGTCAAGCGACAGGTATAGGACCAGTTCGTCAGACCAAGGGCGAGATAGATGTTGAACAGACCCGGCCCCAACGCCGACATGATCGCCAGCGCAAACACGATGACCGGGATCGACAGCATGATATTGGTCGCCCCCATGATCAGCTCATCCCAGAACCGCCCGAAATACCCTGCGACCAGTCCCAACGAGACGCCGATAATGGTGTTGGCGATTTGCGTGACAAGACCGACGCTCAATGACACCCGCGCCCCGTAGACAACGCGCGAGAACGCATCGCGCCCACTCGTATCAGTACCAAACAGATGCGTCGCGTCCGGAGGCAACTCAGCGTTCATCAAATCCGCATCGTTGATCGGGTCGAACGGAGCAATCAGGGGCGCAAAGACCGCCACCGATGTGACGAAAACGACGATGAGGCTGCCATAGAACAGGTTCTTGTGCTGGAAAAAGCGCTGCAGGGTCATTTGAAATCAATCTGTGAGTTGATCACATTGTAGAGAATGTCGATGAGCAGGTTGACGATCAGAAACACCATGACGATCACCAACAGGCAGCCCTGCGCCACCGGAATATCCCGCTGGAAGATCGACTCGACCAGCAAAGAACCAATTCCGGGCCATGAGAACACGCGCTCGACGACAACTGTCTGACCGATCAGCGAGCCGAACAGGAGACCGGCGGTCGTCAAGATCAGCACAAAGGCGTTCCTGAAGACGTGCCTGTAGCTGATCCTGAACTCCGACAGCCCCTTGGCCCTTGCTGTGCGGATGTAGTCCGCGGACAGAACCTCAACCACGGCGGCGCGGGTGATACGCGCCATGAGAGCGCTGTAACCCACGCCCAGCGTCACCGCCGGCATCACCAGGTTGGCAAGCGCGCCGTCACCGTACCCCGAGGTCGGCAGCAGGTGCATCATGTAGCTGAAGGCATACATCAGCAGGATGCCTAGCCAGAACTGCGGGATCGAAACGCCCACCACCGCCGCCACGGTCGCAAGCATATCCGGCCAGGCCCCCTGTTTCAGCGCTGCGATAAATCCGAGCGGAACGCCCAGGACGATCGCAATCGCGATCGCGGAGAAGGCAAGTTTCAGCGTCGCCCCCAGCCGGGCGAATACCACGTCAGCCACGTCGTAGCGCCGCAGATAGGACTGCCCCAAATCGCCTTGGGCCAAGCGGGCCACATAGTTGAAGTACCGGACATAGACCGGCTTATCCAATTGCAGGTCGGCCTTCAATTTCTCGACAACGTCGGCGCCGAGCTCAAGCTTGCCTGCGGTACTCAACGCGGCATTGCCTGGGATGACGTTCAACAAAAGAAACATGATCAGCGTGATCCCAAGAATCGTCGGGATGAACTGAAGAATGCGGCGTATGGCGAAGGATCGCATGTCGGTTTCTCTCTGTCGTCATCGGGAGACCCGTGGCGACAACATTGCTATGCGCGGGGGAGCAACTGATATGTCGGGAAATGGAGTGACCAGTCGGCGCCGTTGTCATGGTGCCGACTGGTCGACGGAGCTCATTTATTTCCCTGAGCGAGGCGAAGCCGGCTCAACCCAGACATCTGCCATATCCTGGTACATGATCTCGATCGCAACGGGCTTGAGCCCATGCACCCATGGTTGGACGGCGAGAACGGCTTTGTTGTAGTTGAGGAGCCATACGGCGGCATCATCGCGGAAGACGGCATCCGCCTGTTTGATGAGAGCAATCCGCGCGGCCGAATCCGTTTCCGCCTGAGCCTTGTCAAGCAGAGCGTCATACTCCGCGTTGTTGTAGTGCGCGTAGTTGCCGGAGGTGTTCGCAGTTTTCGAATGCCAGCGCTTCAGAGCCACCAATGGCTCGGGGCCGGAACCGAACGACCAGATGATACCCTGAAAATCGTCGGCAATCATCTTGTCGTAGAGGATGCCCTCCTCCAATTGCTGGGTTGTCACCTTGATGTTGATTTTACTGAGATACTGACCGACGACCTCCGCAACCGCAACGCCATAGGACATGTTCGCGCTTCCGAGGATCTTCAACTCGAACCCGTCCTCGTAGCCAGCCTCCTTCATCAGCGCCTTGGCCTTATCTAGGTCAAAACCTAACCCAGCCGCCCCGCTGTCGAACGCCTCCGACGATTGGGGCAGCCAGCCCACCGGATTATACGCCTTGCCCTTGAGGAACTTCCGATTGATCGCGTCCTCGTCGATCGCGTAGCTAATTGCCTGACGCACTTTCCTATTGGCGAGCGGCTCGTATTTCTGATTCCACACGATCAAGCGCGTGAACATCTCGGCGACCTCGATCAAGTTCGCAGAATAGTCAGGGTCATCCTTGTAGCTGCTGTATTGCGGCGCCTCGACAATGATCGAATCCAGCTCCTTGGCCCGGAACGCGATATCTCTCGCCGCCCCCTCCTGCATGATCTTGAATGCGACCGAATCGAGGTAGGGCTTTCCCTTTTCATAATATTCCGGGTACTTGACGAGTGAGACCTCGCTGCCTTCGACCCACTCCTTGAACTTGAATGGCCCGCTTCCAACCGGTGTAAGCCCGAACTTTTCGCCGAGCCGTTCCACCTCTTCTTTGGGAACGATCGCAGTCCCCGGCTGGTAGAACTGGTAGGCAGGATCGACTTTTTCGGTCAGGGAGATCGAGAAAGTCCTGTCGTCAATCACCTTCACCCCGGCCAAGGTGTCGGCCTCGCCCTTTTGCAGCGCGTTCGCGCCAACGACCACCTGCAGGTAGCCCGAAGTAGGACTGACCGGATCCATCGTCAGCATCCGCTCGTAGGAATAGGCAATATCGCCGGCGACGAGCTCGCGCCCATTGTGAAAGGTCATGCCATCCTTCAGCGTATAGGTGTACGTCAGCCCGTCTTCCGAAACCGCGACAGCCTCCGCCAATTCCAGTACCGGCCTCTGCTCCTCCGTGCTCCACATATAGAGCGTTCTGAAGATGTTGGTGGTAACCAAGAGGTCTTGCTGCTTGGCAGTTTTATGCGGATCGAGTGTCAGGATGCTCCCGTCGTAGGGCGCCACAAAGTTGAACGCTCCACCAGCCTCGGCGGCGTGAAGCGAGGTTTCTGTGCCGATAACTGCAAGGCAGGCAAGAATGCCTGCGCGCAACGTCTTTCTCATCCATTCCTCCATGTTTTTATGCCCTCGCGCTTATTCCATGCCGCTATTGCCGTTCGAAAACGTGCTGGAATACGCCGACTGCCCTCCCAAGGCGCTTAGTCGCAAAGTCGCCCACTTCCACTTCCAATCGAAAATCTATGAAACAAATACAATCATGTCAATAATCATAAATTTGATTATCTTTCTAATTTTATAGATGTGACTGCTCCAAATCTGCATTGAAAAAACATCGCTGGTTCGTCACTGCTGCATGGTGGTTCCTCGATCTGCAGGACGGCAAGATGATCAAGGCCTCAGCCTTCTTCGACAGCATCGCATTCAATGATCTTTGATCGTCTACAGCCCAATCAGTAGCGGGCGTCCAGCGACCCCGTGACACCCTTAGCGTACCTCGAGTACGTCATCGCACACGCGCCACAATAGCCAGCATCGCCACCAAGCGGGGTAGTGGACGTCGGCCACCTTGGCGTCGCACTAAGTTCGGCGCCGCTCAGAGCCTAGTAGGGCGACGCATCAGTCTTCCTGAAGGCTGTCCGGCCATTGTTGCGCACCGTGCAGCACGCGGAGGATTCGGACCGCTTCCCCAATTGCCTGATAGACCGCAATGTAGGGAGTACCGGGAATCACGAAGACGCCGGGTCGCGGCCACAATCCGCTCGTCGATGGCAGGGTTGTCGGCCTCAATTTGCGTGAAAATGCCGTCGCGATCCGAAAGCGCGAAGGCCGACCAGACGAGCCTCAAGATTTCAGGCCGTCGGCCCTGCGCCGGGCCGCTGCACGCCGCTCAGCGAAATGCGCCTCTGCCTCATCGTCAGGTGTGTCAGGCCGAGTATCCTCAAGTGCTTCGCGCACTTTGGCCCGGAACCAGACGTCATGAGCCTCGCTGTTGGTGACCAGTTCGAGCGGGAGTGCGCCCTCATTGGCGGTGCGGGTGAGCAGAATGCGCACCGCATCCGAGACCGTCAGCCCCATGTTTTCGAGCACGGCCGATGCGCGGTCCCGGACGTCAGGGTCGATACGCGTTTGAACAAGTGCGTTTGCTGGCATTGGGCAAGCCCAATTGAATCGATTCCAGCGCGAACGCCGCTTCACACCGCGCTTTTTGAAGCACCGCATGCGCGGGATTGACGGTGCAGATCGCAACAGCGCGATAGTTGCTGACGAGATCGGGACCGCTCACTTTACTTTGTCAACCGTGCCGGTCATCGCCCCTCCTCAACGCCGCACAGCCCTGTCACTGCGCCTCGAACTTCACCATCGTTCCGCCGCCCGTCGCCTGATCGGTCGGGAAGACCTCGACGCGAGCGACATCCACATAGACGGGAAGCGCGATCACGTCATTGACGATGCGGGCGATATGTTCCGGCTGAATCGCCCGGTAGCCGTCATAGAGAACGGCCTGCGCCTGGTTGTTGGCGATCGAGGTGCGATAGAGGTCCGTCTGGACGCGGCCGGGCACGATCTCGCTGACCCGGACGGAGGTGCCGAGCAGATCGCAGCGCAGGTTGTCGCAAAAAAGGCTGAGGCCGGCCTTCGAGGCCCCGTAGGCGCCCATGCTCGGGTACGGCGCCTGTCCGCCGCTAGAGCCGATATAGATGAGGTGGCCGCACTTGCGCGTCACCATACCCGGCAGCACGACACGCGTCAGGTGCAGCGGCGCCTTGAGGTTGACGTCGATCATCGCATCGATCTCGTTGGGATCGATGTCCTGGAAGGCTGCACGGGTCGAGAGGATACCGGCATTGTTGATCAGGACGTCGACCTCGACGCCATCGAGCGCCGAAGCGATGCGCGCCGTGTCGCGCACATCTGCCTGCACCGGGATCGCGCCGGTCGCGCCCGAAAGTTCGGCAAGCTGAGCCTCGTTGCGGCCGATAGCATAGACGGTGAGGCCGCGGGCACGTAGCGTGGGCACGATGGCCTTGCCAATGCCGCTCGTGGCGCCGGTGACGACGGCGACGCGATAGGCGTCAGACATAGATGTAGCCCCCGCTGATCACAACGTTTTCGCCGGTCGCATAGGTATTTCGGCTGGAGGCCATCATGACGATCCACTCCGCCATTTCGACAGGCTCAGCGGCGCGGCCGAGCGCGCTCGCCTTGGCAAGCTCCGGCAGGAAGCCGAGTTCCTTGGCGCGGTCGGTGGCAAAGCCGGCGGGGGCGACCGAGTTCACGAGGATCTGGTCGCTGGCGCATTCCTGCGCGAAGGATTTTGTGAGGCTGACGACGGCCGCCTTGGTGGCGGCGTAGTGGGCGTTCTGCGGATGCGCCTTGAAGGCATCGACCGAAGTGACGTTGACGATGCGGCCGGTCACTTCCGGCGGGTTTACGAACTGGCGCATGTGGCGCACGGCGGCGACCATCATGTGATAGGTGCCTTTGACGTTGATGGCGTTTTCCAGGTCCCAGTCCTCGTCGGTAATTTCGAGAATGGGCTTTCGCGGATAGATCGCCGCACTGTTGACGAGCGCATGGACGCGACCGAGCTCGGCGGCGACGGCCTCGAAGCCACCGTGGGCTGTCTCGGCCCGCGAAATGTCGGCGACGGCCGTCGCGACCTCCGCGCCGAGCGCCTCTAGTTCCGCCGCGGAGGAGGCGAGCATCGCCTCGTTGCGGTCTATGAGGCCTATCTTCGCCGCGCCGTTGGCCACCATCAATCTGGCGGCCGTAAGCCCCAGGCCGGATGCGCCGCCGACGATGACAACAGACTGGTTCTTCATATCTCCGACCCCACAATTTTCGGGTTGCTTCACCGTACTGGCATGTTATCACTTATATGCCAACTTTGATGAAGCACAAGCCCTTTTTTGGACTCCGCCATGATCCCCCGCCTCGAAGCCGAACCGCGCACGCCTTCGCCAAGCGAAGCGTTCCTGCACTATCTCGATGGCGTGGGCTTCGAAGGCGATATCGGCATGTCCGCCGCCGAGCGCACCGTCTTCTCAACCGACAATTCCATCTATCAAGTGGAGCCTGATGGCATCATCTTTCCGAAAAATATCGGCGACCTGAAGCGTATCGCCAAGGCCCTCTCCCGTCCGGAATTTTTCGCCGTCACGCTCGCCCCGAGGGGCGGCGGCACGGGGACGAACGGCCAGTCACTGACAGCAGGCGTCGTTGTCGACTGTTCGCGCCACATGAACCGCATCCTGGAGATCGACCCGGTTCGCCGGATCGCACGCGTGGAGGCCGGTGTCGTCAAGGATCAGCTCAACAAGGCGCTCGCCCCGCACGGCCTTTTCTTCGCGCCAGAGCTCTCCACCTCAAACCGGGCGACGATCGGCGGCATGATCTCGACGGATGCCTGCGGCCAGGGTTCCTGCCTTTACGGCAAGACGAGCAACCACGTGCTGGGCCTGCGCGTGGTTCTGACGGACGGAACGGATTTCCTCTCCCGGCCGGTGCGCGAGGAGGAATTGCGAGCGCTGCAGGCGCGGCGCGACCGCATCGGCGTTATCCACCGCGCCCTAGCGCGCATCGCCAGGGAAGACAGCGGCGACATCGAGCGGATCTTCCCCAAGCTCAATCGCTTCATGACCGGCTACGACCTTGCGCACCTCACCCGGGAGGACGGCCGGTTCGATCTCAACGCGGTGCTCTGCGGCTCGGAAGGTACGCTGGCGATGATTGCGGAGGCGGAGCTCAATCTGCTGCCGCTCCCGAAGCATGCCGCGCTCGTCAACATCCGCTACGACAATTTCAACGCAGCACTTGAAGATGCGCGCAATCTAGTGGCGCTGAACCTCACCTCGGTCGAGACGATCGACGAAACGGTGCTGCGGCTTGCCAAGGGCGATATTATCTGGCCCCGCATTGCGACTCTCTTTCCCCACGATGCCGACGGCCCGGCCAACGGCATCAACATTGCCGAGGTGCTAGCCGAGACGCCGGAGGAACTGGCGGAAAAACTTTCGGGCGTGACAGCAGCGCTGGAAAACAGCCCCTTTCCCGGCCGAAAAGGTTTCACCATGACGCAAGGCGAGGCCGAGATCGAGGCCGTCTGGACGATGCGCAAGCGGGCGGTCGGGCTGCTTGGCAATGCCGAAGGGCCGATCCGGCCGGTGCCTTTCGTCGAGGATACCGCCGTTCCGCCAGAAAACCTCGCCGCCTATATCCGCGAATTCCGTGCACTGCTTGATGGGGAAGGCCTTACCTATGGCATGTTCGGCCATGTCGATGCCGGGGTGCTGCATGTGCGCCCGGCGCTTGATCTCACCCGCCCCGAGCATGCCGCCCTGGTACGCCGGATCAGCGATGCCGTCGTGGCGCTGACGCGCAAATATGGCGGCGTGCTCTGGGGCGAGCACGGCAAGGGCGTGCGCTCTGAATATGTGCCCGACTTCTTCGGCCCGCTCTATCCGCGCCTTCAGGAAATCAAAGAGGTCTTCGACCCGCTCGGCCAGCTCAATCCCGGCAAGATCATCGCGCCGGCCGGCAAGACTTTGCCGAAGATCGACGAGATCCCCCTGCGCGGCACGCTCGACCGGCAGATCGGCAACGAAATCCGCGCTGCCTTCGACAATGCCGCCTATTGCAACGGCAACGGCGCATGCTTCGATTTCGACGCCGACGGGCTGATGTGCCCCTCCTACAAGGCGACGCACGACCGGCGCTTCTCGCCCAAGGGCCGCGCCTCGCTGATGCGCGAATGGCTGCGCCGCCTTGCGGAAAAGGGCGTCGATCCCCGCCGCGAAGCGGAGCGGCAGCGTCGCCCCGGCGCTGGGTTCGGGCTGGTGCGCCGGCTCTGGAACAGTATCAATCCCGCCAATCGCGATGACTTTTCTCATGAAGTGCGTGCGGCGATGGACACCTGCCTTGCCTGCAAGGCCTGTGGGGGGCAATGTCCGGTCAAGGTGAGCGTTCCGGCCTTCCGCGCGAAATTCCTCGAGCTTTACCATGCGCGCTATCTGCGGCCGTTGAAGGACCCGCTGGTCGCCGCCATCGAGACCACCCTGCCACTGATGGCGCGGATGCGCCCGCTCTACAATCTCGCCGTCGGCTCTGTGGCCGGCCGGGCGACAATGCGGTTTGCCGGCCTCACTGCCCTTCCCGTTCTTCCGTCGCGGTCGCCGCGCCGCGAACTTGCCCGGCGGCACGTGCCGGTCGCCACGCCCGCGGCGCTCGCACGCCTCGACGCGGCGGAGAGGACAAAGGCGGTCATCTTCGTGCCAGATGCCTTCACCGAGCATTTCGACCCCGAAGTGATTCTCGATGCGGTGGAGGTGGCGCGCCTGCTCGGGCTTTCTCCCTTCGTCGCGCCGCCGCTCCGCAACGGCAAGGCGCTGCATGTGCACGGCTATCTCGGAGCCTTCGAAAGAACGGCGCACCGCACCGCCGACGCCCTCAACCGGCTTGCGGAAACCGGCGTGCCGCTCGTCGGCATCGATCCGTCCATGACGCTCACCTTTCGCAGCGAATACGCCAGCACGAGGATGCGTGCGCATGTCCTGCTGCCGCAGGAATGGTTGGCCGCCATCCTCGACCGCCTGCCCTTGCTTGCCGGCGAAAAACGGACGCGCCACATGCTCATGGCCCATTGCACGGAACGCACCAACGTGCCGGCCGCAGCGGACCAGTGGCGGGTGGTCTTCGCGAAACTGGGCGTGGATCTCGTGGCCGGCGAGACCGGGTGCTGCGGCATGGCCGGCACATTCGGCCATGAGGTGCGCAACCGGGCCCTTTCGGAAAAGCTCTATGCCATGAGCTGGCAACCAGCGCTTGCCGCCGCCGGCCCGGCAGATCTGGTGATGGCGACGGGCTATTCCTGCCGGTCGCAGGCCAAGCTGATGGACGGCCGGAGGCTTCCCCATCCGCTTCAGGTCATCCACGCCATTCTGCAAGAGAATACGGGCGCTTCCCTCAGGCGGGGATGCCACGTATGATATATGATAAATTTAGAGCATAACCCAGAGGCTGTACGCCATGTCGGTCATCACGCAGCGCGGCAATCTCGCCGAAATCGTCGTCGCCAGGCTTTCTGAGCGCATCGACTCTGGCCTTTATGCCCCCGGCGAGAAGATTCCGTCGAGCGCACAGCTCTGTGAGGAATTCGGCGTTTCGCGCACGGTCATCCGCGAGGCGCTGACCTCGCTGAAGGTAGCAGGCCGCGTCATCGCCCGGCAGGGGGCCGGCGTCTATGTGACAGGGAAGGACGTCCGAACGCTGAATTTCGAGATCAGCCGGATCGAGGACATCCGCTCGGCGATGCAGATCCTCGAACTGCGCCTCGGCGTGGAGATGCAGTCCGTGGCGCTCGCCGCCCAGCGCCGCACACCCGAAGCGCTCGCCGAGATCGCGCGGGCCTTCGACCATATCGAGAACCTCGACACCAACGACCCCGAGACCGAGGCGCGGGCCGATTTCGAATTCCATCTCGCCATCGCCAAGGCGACCCGCAATCAGCATTTCCCGCGCTTTCTCGAAGCTGTGATGGGTGAGATCAATTTCGACCTCGTGCTGAAGCACAGCCAGTCCGGCCGCTCCTACAACGCCTATCTAAAGAAGATCAACAAGGAGCACGCCGCCATTCTCGCGGCAATTACACAGGGCGATGCGAAGGCCGCCAAACAGGCGCTAGCCGCGCATCTGGAGGAGAGCCTCAACCGCTACCGCGCCATGCTGGAAGAGCCGGCGGGCATGAAAAGTCCCGCTCTGTCTCCGCGCTGCGCACAGACATAGCGGATTGTGAAACCGACCAACCCCACGTCTCGCTGTTCGGGGTTAAGGTGTCCATTCTTCGCGCTGGAGAGGGTCGGCGTATCAAGGATA
Source organism: Rhizobium sp. ARZ01 (assembly GCF_014851675.1). Lineage (NCBI taxonomy): Bacteria > Pseudomonadati > Pseudomonadota > Alphaproteobacteria > Hyphomicrobiales > Rhizobiaceae > Rhizobium > Rhizobium sp. ARZ01. The sequence goes on along the minus strand of NZ_JACVAE010000005.1, from coordinate 252,161 downwards.
GCTTGTCGATCGACTGAATTTCTTACGCAGCCCCAAGGCTACGCAGCCCTATACTTTTTCAGTGGCAACAAGACTTGCAGGTAATCCACACACGATGTGCGTGTGTAGCGCAAACCGCGCTGGAACCATGGTGATTTACGATTTTTCCAATCCTTCCAAGGTTGAGCGCAGAGCGAACCGCCGGCGCTTATCCCTGCAGCAACAACGGATGCGGAACGGACCGCATGGCTCACACTGAACGGAAAAGACAATGCTGCACAGAAACTTGATCGCCGGCGAGTGGGTATCCGGCGACGCCTCGGCGAACATCAACCCATCCAACACAAACGAAGTCATTGGCGAGTTTGCGTCGGCGACAGCTGAGGAGACCAAGACAGCCATTGCGGCAGCCAAGGCAGCGTTCCCCAGCTGGTCGCGCTCTCCGATCCTCGAGCGCCACGCGATTCTCAAGCGGACGAGCGAAGAGATCATGGCACGCAAGGATGAACTGGGTTCACTCCTCGCCCGGGAAGAGGGGAAGACCCTGCCGGAAGCCATCGGCGAAACGGTGCGAGCAGCTCAGGTTTTCGAATTTTTTGCCGGCGAGGCATTGCGCCTTTCGGGCGAAGCGCTCCCTTCCACACGTCCGGGCGTCGGTATCGAAATCACGCGCGAGCCTGTCGGCGTTGTCGGCATCATCACGCCGTGGAATTTCCCGATAGCGATCCCGGCCTGGAAAATCGCGCCTGCGCTTTGCTACGGCAACACGGTCGTCTTCAAGCCGGCCGACCTCGTTCCAGGCAGCGCCTGGGCACTGGTCGACATTCTTCATCGCGCGGGCTTGCCGGCCGGTGTGCTTAACCTGGTGATGGGGCGCGGCTCTGTTGTCGGCCAGACCATGCTCGACAGCCCGGACATCAACGCGATCACCTTCACCGGCTCGGTCGGCACCGGTAAACGCGTCGCGCTTGCCTCGGTCGAACACAACAGGAAGTTCCAGCTTGAGATGGGTGGAAAGAACCCGTTTGTTGTTTTGGACGATGCCGATCTGGCGGTTGCCGTGGAGGCAGCAGCGAACTCGTCGTTCTTCTCGACGGGGCAGCGTTGCACGGCGTCCTCGCGCCTTATCGTGACGGAGGGCATTCACGATGCGTTTGTCAGTGCGTTGACGGAACGCCTGAAGGCGCTCGTCGTCGATGACGCGATGAAGTCGGGAACGCACATCGGCCCCGTCGTCGACGAAAGCCAGCTGAAGCAGGACATCGATTACATCTCGCTTGGCAAAGCTGAAGGCGCCCGATTGACGTTCGGCGGAGACAGGTTGGAACGAGAGACCCCCGGCTTCTTCCTTCAGCCCGCGCTCTTCACCGAAGCGGACAATCAGATGCGCATATGCCGCGAAGAGATCTTCGGCCCTGTTGCCGCTGTCATCCGCGTCAAGGACTACGATGAGGCCCTTGCGGTTGCCAACGACACGAGTTTCGGCCTCTCCTCGGGCATCGCCACCACCAACTTGAAGCATGCTACCCACTTCAAGCGAAACTCTGAAGCCGGAATGGTGATGGTCAATCTGCCGACGGCGGGTGTCGACTTCCACGTCCCCTTCGGCGGCAGAAAGGGCTCATCTTACGGTCCGCGCGAGCAAGGGCGCTATGCGGCCGAGTTCTACACCTCGGTGAAGATCGCCTACACATCTGCATGATTGGAGACACAAATATGAAGATCTTGGTCCCCGTAAAGCGGGTCGTCGACTACAACGTGAAGATCCGGGTGAAGCCGGATGGCACGGGCGTCGAGCTTGCGAACGTGAAGATGTCGATGAACCCGTTCGACGAGATTTCCGTCGAAGAGGCGCTGCGGCTGAAGGAGGCCGGCAAGGCGGACGAAGTGGTGGTCGTGTCGATCGGCCCGGCCAAGGCCGAGGAGACGCTGCGCACCGCCCTTGCCATGGGGGCCGACCGGGCAATCCTGGTCGAGACCGACGACGCGGTCGAGCCGTTGGCGGTGGCAAAGATCCTCAAAGGGGTGGCCGAGGCCGAACAGCCGGGCCTGATCATCGTCGGCAAGCAGGCGATCGACGACGATTCGAACCAGACCGGCCAGATGCTGTCGGCGCTCTTGGGCTGGGCCCAGGGCACCTTTGCCTCGAAGATCGAGCTTGCCGACGGCTCGGCAAAAGTCACCCGCGAGGTCGACGGCGGCCTGCAGACGATCGAGGTCAAGCTGCCGGCGGTTGTCACCACCGACCTGCGCCTGAACGAGCCGCGCTACGCCTCGCTGCCGAACATCATGAAGGCGAAGAAGAAGCCGCTCGACAAGAAGAGCCCGGCCGATTTTGCCGTCTCCACCGCCGCGCGGCTGAAGGTGCTGAAGACCGAGGAGCCGGAAGGCCGCAAGGCCGGCGTTAAGGTCAAGAGCGTCGCCGAGCTGGTCGAAAAGCTGAAGAGCGAAGCCGGCGTGCTGTGAGGGAATCCGTGAGGCCCGCCTGCAAACGGCGTGCCGCTGCGCTTCCGGTGCTCACGTACGTTCGGTACGCTGCGCGCCGGTTTTTGGCGGATTTCAGGAACCAACACTATTTGAGGACAAGATCATGGCCATTCTTCTTCTGGCTGACCACGACAACAACCACCTTTCCGACCAGACCGCCAAGGCGCTGACGGCGGCGCAGAAAATCGCCCAGGGGACCGGAAGCGACGTGCATGTGCTCGTCGCGGGCGCGAACGCCAAGGCGGCGGCCGAGCAGGCGGCGAAACTTGCGGGCGTTGCCAAGGTGCTGCTCGCCGACGACGCCTCGCTGGCCAACAACCTGGCGGAGCCCTTAGCAGCGACGATCGTTGCGCTTTCCGGCGGCTACGACACGATCCTTGCGGCCGCCACCTCGGTCGGCAAGAACGTCCTGCCGCGCGTCGCAGCCCTGCTCGACGTCGCCCAGGTCTCGGAAATCGTCGAGGTCGTTGCGCCCGACACCTTCAAGCGGCCGATCTATGCCGGCAACGCCATCCAGACGGTGCAGTCAACCGATGCGAAGAAGGTGATCACCGTACGCACCGCCTCGTTCGCCGCCGCGGCCGAGGGCGGCAACGCCGCAATCGAGACGGTCGCCGCCGGCGCCAATCCGGGCCTCTCGTCCTTCGTCGGCGATGCGCTGTCGTCGTCGGACCGTCCCGAGCTGACCTCGGCGAAGATCATCATCTCCGGCGGCCGGGCGCTCGGCTCGGCGGAGAAGTTCAAGGAGGTGATCCTGCCGGTGGCCGACAAGCTCGGGGCCGCCGTCGGTGCCAGCCGCGCCGCCGTCGACGCCGGCTACGCGCCGAACGACTGGCAGGTCGGCCAGACCGGCAAGGTGGTCGCCCCGCAGCTCTACATCGCCTGCGGCATCTCCGGCGCCATCCAGCACCTCGCCGGCATGAAGGATTCGAAGGTCATCGTCGCCATCAACAAGGACGAGGAGGCGCCGATCTTCCAGGTCGCCGACTACGGCCTCGTCGCCGACCTGTTCGAGGCGCTGCCGGAACTTCAGAAGGCGCTGTGACCATCCAATATCGGTGGCGGAAGAACGCCTCCGCCACCGGCCGCCAGCTTGGTGGTCGCTTATCGGTCAGTGAAACACCCAGAGGAGTGGTCACAAGTGCGGAAGCGGACGGCTATGCTGGCGTCCACTTTGTTCCGCACTTTTCCTTTCACCATTGCTCTGCGGCGATCCAGTCACAAAAGGCGGAGATGATCTTAACTCGCTTGTGGGCTCTCGGAACGACAAGATAGAAGCCGGGGATATCCTTCTTGTTCATCGTATCCAGCATATCAATGCCGAGCGGCGCGACGAGGGTACCGGCCTCGATATCGGCAAGCGCGTCGCCCCTTGACACGAGCCCAACCCCGATGCCGGAGATGCTACCCTTGCGCATCGTCGCGGCATCCTGGAATTCGATCTCCCCAGCCATTTCCAGCGACGGCAGACCAAGATGCGCCAGCACCTTGCGCCACAGGTCGCGCGCCATGACAGGATGCAGAAGGGTCATACGGCCGAGGTCCGCCGGTGAAGAGATCTGTTTGGCTAACTCCGGCGAGCAGCAGATGATCTTCGGGTCGTGCATCAGCAATTTTACGTCATATTCCTTCCAGTTTCCGAATCCCCATTGAATGGAAACGTCCACTTCTTCGGCGGCGAAGTCGCGCACGTTTACCATGGTCGTCATCCGGATATCAGCACCGGGCATGAGTTGACGAAATCGCTCAAGGCGCTCCATCAAGTAGCGGGTGGCAAAATACGGACTGACATTGATGTTGATGCGGTTACGGTAGGTCGAGTTGGTGACTCGACGGATTCCCTCCGTAAATTCATCGAAGCCTGCCTGGACGAAATGCGAGAGAATGATCGCATGTTCCGTCGGTTCAATTACCCGCGCCTTCCGTTCGAACAGCGGAACGTGCAAGGTATCCTCCAACAGCTTGATCTGCTGGCTGATGGCCTGCGGCGTGACAAGTAGTTCATCTGCCGCGCCACGAAATGTACCTTGACGCATAACCGCCCAGAACGCCCGCAGCGCATTGAGAGGGGGAAGCCGTGTGTGTTGTCCAGCCAATCCGCCCTCCCGACAGGCGATATCTAAATATAACGGCTCCGCCTGCCGGCGGAGCCTACGATGATTAAATCACGGCTTTTTCGAGGAACGGGCGATTCTCCACGACACGCTCATAGCCGACTTCCGTCAGGTCCAATGTGCGATATTCGCCGTAGATGATCAACTCTGACACGCCTCGTCCCGTCGCCGGCCCCTGCTGCAGGCCATGGCCGGAAAAGCCGTTGGCGAAGACGAAATTGCGCACCGCGGGATGACGGCCGACGATCAGATTGTGATCGAGGACATTGAAGTCGTAATGACCCGCCCACTGGTTCACCACCTTGATCGCTTCGAACTGGGGCGACCGTTCGGCAAGAGCCGGCCAGATGATCTCCTCGAACTCTTCGTAGCGCGGTTCGAAATCGTCCCAATCGGCCGCCGGGTCCTCCACGGGAGGGCAACCCGTCAGGAAGAAGCGACCTTCAGGCCGGCAGAACACGCCGGACGGATCGATCATCAGCGGAAGCCGCCCCTGGTTGACGTTCGCGGTTCCCTCCGGCGTACCGGCGCAATCGAACACGAACAATGTGCGCTTGCGCGGCTCGACCGGAATATCGAGGCCGGCCATGCGGGCGGTGATCGCCGCGCGTGGGCCGGAGGCGTTGACGATCGTGCCAGCCTTCACGACCGAGCCCGACTTCAAAGTTACCGACGTCACCCTGTCGCTATCGCGGCCGATGGCTACGGCTTCATCCGTGACATAATCGACGCCCAGCGAGCGCGCCTTGTTCTTGAAGCCATACATCAGGCCCGTATTATTGAACCAGCCTTCGCCGGAACGGCCGTAGGAGGCCAGCTCGATATCCGCCACATTCAGATGCGGGAAGGCATTTGCCAATTCATCACGGCTCCAGAGTACGACGTCCGCACCACAGGAAACCTGTGCCTCATGGTTCTCCTTGAGGACTTGTACCTGCTCCGCAGTGTTAGCGAGGAACAGGTACCCACCTGAATGGAAGCCGAGGTCGGGCTTATCGTCGCCGACCTGCATCATCTCCCCGAAATTGCGGATGACCTCGGAGCCATACTGGCTGATCTTCACATTGATCGGATTGGAAAACTGTGTGCGTATCGAAGAGGAAGATAGGGAGGTCGCCGCTTTCAAGTAGGTTGGGTCGCGTTCGACGACGAGCACCGAGCCGTCGAAATCGGGATTGGCCGCGAGATAGTAGGCGACGGCGGAACCGATCACCGCGCCGCCGATGATGACGACGTCATACTGGTCTTTCATTTCGAAACCTCATCATTGGGATGGCCGATATCGACGAACCATCCGCCGAGGTAAAGGGTGGAAGGCGCCTTCGGATCAACCGGCGGCTTGTCCGCCTCGACCTTGGCGCGGAAGCACTCCGTACTATCCTGCGACACGTAACCGAGATGGCCGGCCCTGGAATTGTCGACCGGCTTGATGGCGTTGTCGGACAAGCCGAAGCTGATCGTGTGGCCGACGCGCGGCGCCGTCAGGCTAGCCGTCACCAGGCGAATGCAATCCTCGAAGGACAGCCAGGACCAGAGCATGCGGCGATCCGCCGGCTCCGGGAACGAGGAGAAGATGCGAAGGCACACGCTCTCCAGCCCGAACTTGTCCCAGTAGAAGCGGCTAAGCGCTTCGACGAAGCATTTGGAAACGCCGTAGAGGCTGTCTGGCCGGACTGGCGCATCCGTATCGATATGGGCTTCCAGCGTGTGATAGCCGATCGCATGGACCGAGGAGGCATAGACGACGCGCTTGACGCCATGCTTCCGGGCAGCCTCATAGATATGGTAGCTGCCGCGGATATTGGCATCGAGGATATCCTGCCAGGGGCGCTCCAGCGGAACGCCGCCGAAATGCACGATGGCGTCGACACACTCGACCGCCTTCATCACGGCGGCTTCGTCGGCAAGGTCGAAGACCATCGCTTCCTCGTTCGGCTGCAGGTCCTTGATCTCGCCGATATCGGCCAGGCGCAGCCTATCGGCCAGTGGTGCAAGGCCCCGACGCAGTTCCGTACCAAGACGGCCGGCCGCGCCCGTGATCAGAATGGTCTTGTAGAGCTTGGACATTCTTCCTTCCAATCAGAATTCGAGTTTAGCGACGGCCGCGCCGATACGCTTCACCGCCTCGGCCAAAACTTCGTCCGAGGTCGCGGTGGAGATGCGGAAGAAGGGCGAAAGGCCGTAAGCCGTGCCCGGAACGGCCGCCACATGCCCCTCATCGAGGAGGTACTTTGCGACGGCGATATCGTCTTCCAGCGTCTGGCCGGACGGAGTTTTCGCACCGATCAGCGCCGCACAGCCGATATAGGCGTAGAAGGCGCCTTCCGGTGGATCAAGGCTCAGCGCGTTGATTTTCGCGATGCCCTCGACCACGAGGTGGCGGCGGCGCTCGAACGCCGTGCGGAACTCGGCAACGCAATCCTGCGGCCCCTCCAGCGCCGCCTTGGCCGCGATCTGCGCCGGGGCGGAAACGGAGGTGCAGGACTGGCTCTGGATCGTCGCCATCGCCTTGATCAGATCCTTCGGGCCGGCGGCATAGCCGACGCGCCAACCGGTCATGGCATAGGCCTTGGACATGCCATTGACGATCAGCGAACGATCGCGCAATTCCGGGCAGGCCGTGCCGAAGGAGACGAAGGTGCGCCCGTCGAAGATGATGTGTTCGTAGATTTCATCCGAGAGGATCATGACATCAGGATATTTGGCGAGCACCGCGCCGAGCGCCTGCAACTGCGCCTCGGTATAAACCGCGCCCGACGGATTGCCCGGCATGTTCAGGAATAGCCACCGCGTCTTTTCCGAGAGCGCCGCTTCCAGCACCTCGGGCGTCAGGCGAAAGCCGTTTTCGGCCCGGCAGGCCGGGGTGACCGGCACTCCGCCGAAAAGCTTCACCATTTCCGGATAGGAGACGAAGTAAGGCGCCGGCAGGATCGCCTCGTCACCCTCCTCCAGGGTCGCCATCAGCGCATTGAAGATGATCTGCTTGGCGCCATTGGCAACCGCGATCTCGTCGATGGCATAATCGAGGCCGTTTTCACGCTTGAACTTGGCGACGATCGCCTTGCGTAGGTCCGGGGTGCCGAGCGAAGCGGTATAGAGCATCCGCTCCTTGCGCGCCGCCTCGAAGGCGGCCTCGGTGATGTGGGCGGGAGCCGGAAAGTCCGGCTCGCCGAGACCGAGATCGATCACGTCGATCCCGGTCGCCGCCAGCTCCTTGGCGGCCTGCGAGACGGCCATGGAGGCGGAAGGTTTGACGGCGGAAAGCCGGCTTGCGATGTGGCTCATTGTCTCTTCTCCGTCACGTAACCCTTCGACAGGTCCTCGGCCCAGGCTTCGGCCGAGCGCTCGGCCGGGCTTCCAAATCCGCCGCCGCCCGGCAGTTCCAGTACCAGCCGGCGGCCCGCCGGCACATGCTGCCAGCCCTTGGGACGCAGCTTCGTTCCATCGTCGAGCTTTGCCGAACCGGGTGCTCCGTCTTCACCCCCATCGCGCCCGCGCGGCGGAGTCGCGATACGGTCGAACATCGCGGAAAAATCAAACTCATGCCCCTCCGCGGGCGCGATCTCGATGATCTGGCCGAGGCCGCCGCGATATTTGCCCGCGCCGCCGGAATCGGGGCGAAGTTCCTTGCGCCAGACGACAATGGGACCGGTATGCTCGGTCGCTTCGATCGGCATGGTATGGACGCCCGAAGGAAAGGCCGTCGAAGACAAGCCATCGATGCCCGGGCGCGCACCCATGCCGCCCGAGTTGAACATCAGCACCTCGGCACGGCGCCCGGAAGCGCCGGCGACCGGGCGGGCCGAAATATGGATATTCCACAAGGCGGCTGCACCTTCGGCGAGAATCTTGCCGGGCAGCGCCTTGGCAAGCGCGCCGAGTACAAGGTCCGGCACCATATGGCCGATGACGTGGCGCACCGATACCGGCGCCGGCCGCTCGGCATTGAGGATGTTGGTCGGCGAGGAAACGTTGAAGACGGCGAGAGACGCCGAATTGTTCGGAATATCCGGCGCCACCACGCATTTTAGCGCGTAGCATGCATAGGCTTTCGTATAGATCAGCGGCACGTTGATGCCCCAGCGGCTCATCCCGTCCGTACCGGAGAAATCGACATTGACACCCATGTCGGTGATCGAGACCTCGGCCGCAAGCTTGATCGGTACATCATAGCCGTCCGTCAGCATCTCGTTCGTCCATGCCCCCTTCGGCAGGCCGGCGATGCGGTCCATCGTTGCAGTGTGCGTGCGCGACAGGATGAAATCGCCAAGCGTGTCGAGATTGTCGTAGCCGACCTCGTCCAGCATCTCGATCAGCCGCTTGTGGCCGACGTCGTTGCAGGCAGCGAGCGAGAAGAAGTCGCCGATCACCTGGTTCGGCTCGCGCACATTGAGGCGCAGGATCTTCAGGAGGTCCTTGTTCACCGTGCCGCGCTCGGCGAACTTCATGATCGGGATCTGGATGCCTTCTTCATAGACCGACTTGCCATCCGCCCCGAAGCCGCGCCCGCCGACATCGACCACATGCGCCGTGCAGGCGAAGAAGCCGATCAGTTCCTCTCCCTTGAACGACGGCGAGACCATGGTGATATCGTGGAGGTGGCCGGTGCCCTTCCACGGATCGTTTGTGACGTAGGTGTCTCCGGGATACATTTCCTCGCGCGGGATTTCGGCGATGAAGTGCAGCACCGCCTCGGCCATGGTGTTGACGTGGCCGGGCGTGCCGGTAACGGCTTGCGCCAGCATCTCGCCCTTGGCGTTATAGACGCCGGCCGAAAGATCGCCCGCCTCGCGGACAGAGGTGGAAAACGCGGTGCGCAGCAGCGTCAGCGCCTGTTCCTCAACGACCGAGATCAGACGGTTCCACATGACCTGCATGCGAATTTCATTGATATCGCTCATGATCAGAGACCTTTGCGCACGAGAAGAATGGTGCCGTCGATCTGGATGACGGCATCGAACGGCGACGTGACGATGGTGGACGTTTCACGCTCGACGATGACGGCAGGGCCGATCACACGCGCGCCTCGCGAGAGCGTATCGCGCGACACAATCGCGGTTTCCAGCGTCTTGCCGGAGGCGGGATCGAAGACGGCTCTCGTCGCGGGCACGGACGCCGGCGCGCCGTCCGTTTCAAGGGCGAAGCGCTCGCTTTCGGGGCGGACGTCCTGCGCCTTGACCGACCAGGTGACGAATTCAATTTCCGGGCCTTCGACCGCGCGGCCGAAGAACTGGGCGTACCGCTCCTTGAAGGCGGCTTCGATCATGGCCGTATCCGCTGCGGTGAAGGCACGGTCGGGCAGCGCCACCGGGATTTCCCAGCCCTGGCCCGCATACCGCATGAAAGCGGTGATTTCGCGCACGATCTGCCCATTCGTTCCGGCGCGCACGAACCCTTCGGCGGTCGCCTTCAGTTCGTCGAGCATGGCGTTGATCGGTCCGGCATCGAATTTCGACAGGCCCATGATCTTGGAAGCCAGCGCTTCGTAGCCGAACGGCGCTTTCAGGAAACCGATGGCCGAACCGACGCCCGCTCCGTGCGGAATGAGGCACTGCTCCACGCCGAGCTTCTCGCAGAGACGAGCGGCATGCAGGGGTGCGGCGCCGCCGAAGGCGATCATGATGTTTTCCGAGATGTTCTTGCCGTTTTCGACCGCATGGACGCGCGCCGCATTGGCCATGTTCTCGTCCACCACCTCAACGATGCCGAAGGCGGCGGCTTCCGGAGCGAGCTTGAGCTTGTCGCCGACATCGCGTGCAATCGCCGCGCTAGCGTTATCGACCGAGAGCTTGATTTTGCCGCCGGCGAAATTGTCAGGATCGAGCTTGCCGAGCACGAGATCCGCATCAGTGATCGCCGGCCGTTCGCCGCCGCGCTGGTAGCAGGCCGGACCCGGCTCCGAGGCAGCCGATTCCGGACCGGCCTGGATCCGGCCCATGGCATCGACCCAGGCGATGGAACCGCCGCCCGCGCCGATCTCGATCATCTCGATCACCGGAATGGAGATCGGCATGCCCGAGCCTTTGCAGAAACGGTAGGTGCGGGCAACCTCGAAGGTGCGCGCCGTGTGGGGCTGGTAGTCATCGATGAGGCAGATTTTCGCGGTCGTGCCGCCCATATCATAGGAGACGACGCGGTCGAGACTGAAACGGCGGGCGATGTCAGCGGCAAAGATCGCACCGCCCGCCGGGCCGGATTCGACGAGGCGAACCGGGAATTCGGAAGCCGTCTCCACCGAGATGAGCCCGCCACCCGAATGGATCATGAAGACCGGGCAGCCCGCGCCCATCTCCTTCAGCCGCACCTGCAGGCGCGACAGATAGTCGGCCATCTGCGGACGCACATAGGCATTGGCACAAACCGTATTGAAACGCTCGAACTCGCGCATCTGCGGCGACACTTCCGCCGAGATCGAGATCGGAACAGAAAGTTTCCTGGAGAGAATGTCGCGGGCGCGCTCCTCGTGCGCCGGGTTCATGTAGGAATGGATGAAGCCGATGGCCACTGCCCCGAAACCGCGTTCCGCGATGATATCCGCTAGGGCTTCCAGCGCCGCTTCGTCGAGCGGCTGAAGCTCCCTGCCCTGCGCATCGATGCGACCCTTGACCGGGAAGCGATCCTCGCGCGGGATCAGCGGCTTGGGCAGGACGAGGCTGAGATCATACTGTTCGAAACGATTTTCCGTACGCATCTCGATGACGTCTCGGAAGCCCTCGGTGGTGACGAGCGCGGTCCTGGCACCGCGGCGCTCGATAAGCGCGTTGGTGGCAAGCGTGGTGCCGTGGATGACAATATCGATATCCTTCGGCGCGATGCCTGCATCCCTGACGACAATCTCGATACCGTCGAGGATTGCCTGTTCGGGTGCAGAATAATTGGTCAGCACCTTCGTCGAGAAGAGCTTGCCCCGCACGTCAAGCGCGATGTCGGTGAAGGTGCCGCCGATATCGGCGCCCAGGCGGATGTCGTGACGCTGTGTCATGCGGTTTCCTTTGCAGAAAGGGCAGCCTTGCGCATCTGGCTCAGCGTCTGGCGCGGGGTCAACGCCTCAGGCGAAATGTCGAGGTCCAGGAGGGCGCCGGTCTTCGATGCCCGGGCGCGCTCGAACGCGGCCGAAAAGTCCGCCGTCGTTTCGACACGCTCGGCATGGAAACCGTAAGACTTCGCGAGCGCCACGAAATCCGGATTGACCATCGTGGTACCGGAAACACGCTCCGGATAATGCCGCTCCTGATGGGCACGGATCGTGCCGTAGATGCCGTTGTTGAGCAAAAGGATGATCGGCTGCGCCCCATGCTGGAGGGCGGTCGCCAGTTCCTGGCAATTCATCTGGAAGTCGCCGTCGCCGGCGAAGCAGATGACGGCGCGCCCGGGATAGGCGACCTTGGCGGCCACGGCCGCCGGAACGCCATAGCCCATAGCACCCGATTGCGGGGCGAGAAGACGCGCCTTCGGCCCGAACTTGAAGAACTTGTTGGGCCAGACCGTGAAATTGCCCGCGCCGTTGGTGAGGATCACATCCTCCGGCAGGATGCCGTTCAGGAGAGCCGTGACCTTGCCCATGTCGACCGGGGAAGGCAGGTCGGGGAGATCGAAGCCCTTTTCATAGGCGGCGCGCCCATTGGCGCGCCACTCCGCCCATCCGCCCTCGACGGGTTCGAGACCGCCCAGTGCTTCCGCGAAAGCATTCGGACCGGCGTGAATGCCGAGCACCGGCCGGTAGACCTTGCCGATCTCCAGGTCCGAACCGTGGACATGGATGATCTGCTGACGCGGTTGCGGCACGTCGAACAGCGTATAGCCGTCCGTGGAGTTCTCCCCGAAGCGGTTGTTGATCGCGAGGATCACATCGGCCTCGCGCAGCAGTTCCTTGACCGAGGCGACCATGCCGACGCCAGCTTCGCCGCAGAAAGTCGGCGAGGCGTTGTCGTACTGATCCTGATAGCGGAAGACGGACACGACCGGAATGTCGGAGGCTTCAGCAAAGTGCTGGACGGTAGCCATCGAGCCCTCGGCCCAGTTGCAGCCGCCGTAAAGAATGACGGGACGCTTCGCGCCTTCCAGTATATTGCGCAGGCGCTGCATGGCCGAAGCCGGCGGCGCGGGCTCGGCAATCTCGACTGGACCGGCAAGCGGCGCGGCCCCGGTCAGCGAGGTCAGCATGTCCTCGGGCAGCGCAATCACAATCGGACCGGGACGGCCCGAAACCGCAAGCGTCCAGGCGCGCGAAAGGATTTCCGGGATGCGTTCGACCTGATCGATCTCGACGACCCATTTGGCCATGGTGCCGAAAACGGCCTTGTAATCGACCTCCTGGAACGCCTCCCGGCCCTTCATGTCGGTTCCGACCTGGCCGACGAAGAGGATCATCGGCGCGGAATCCTGCATGGCGGTGTGCACGCCGATCGAGGCGTTGGTGGCGCCAGGACCGCGAGTCACGAAGCAGATGCCAGGCTGGCCGGTCAGCTTGCCGTAGGCCGCAGCCATGAAAGCGGCGCCCCCTTCGTTGCGGCAGAGAACATAGTCAAGACGTCCCCCGGTGTCGTGCAGTGCATCGAGGACTGCGAGATAGCTTTCCCCCGGCACTCCGAAGCTCTTTGTCGCCCCCAGCGCCAAGAGGCACTCGACGAGCAACTGCCCTCCATTACGTTCCATTTCCATGTTCCTGTCGTTCGGTGATTTGAGATTGAAAACCGGATGCCGACAACAGCTCAAGGACCTGCGATCCCAACTGCTGAAACGGCAGCTTTCCCAAGGAAAGGCGGTGAACGAAAACCCCACTGCCATCGATTTCGTCGGCAAGAGCGCGCGCAAGACCGTCGATTGCTCCGGCGGCTGCCCGTTCGAGAGCGCTTTTCGCCTCGCAGTCGTCCAGGGAGAGCATGACGAACGCTCCGCGTCCTCGTTCGATCATTGAGGGCAGGACCGCTCGGGTGACATGCAGCGTGGCGGACAGATTGACTTCGAGCGCCATATCGATGTCGGCTTCCGCAAGACCGAGAAAACGGGTCTCCTCGGGCCAGCGCAGCGCTGCGTGGACGACGACCTCGGGCTCCATCCCTTCGACGACGAACCGAACATAGTCGCGATCCGTCAGATCCATCGCCAGGGGCACAATCCCGTGCTCGCCGCGCATCTCCTCAAGCGCGACTCGATCACGACCGAGGGCGTGAACTTCCCAACCGTCTTTTGCGAGTGTGGTTGCGATCGCGCGTCCGGGAGCACGCGTCGCCCCCGTAACAAGTGCTTTCATCAACACACGATCTCCATGAGGCGAGTTGGACGATGCCTGTAGATGCCAGTGCTTGAAACGAAGAAATTAGCGCGCTTAGGCAAGTTCTTCTTGTTGCTCATCCTTACCACAAGCGCAGGAACACACCGGCGGTGCGACCAGCCCAATCGGACGCGGCGCTGGGTCGAATCAGACTGATGGCAGTCCAGGGATGGTTGGAACGCATCGGGCCGGCACCCGATTTCGCCCATGAGGCGTTCCGCGCCTCTTGCCTGAATCGGTCAGGGCAAGCGGGGCGGATTTCGCCGCACTCATCACCAAAGACCTTATGACGGAATTTTTGCTGACCCGCAGTGGCTGTGACAGCCCGCCAATGCGTTCAGACCCATCCCGCGTAGCGACTATGGACGAGGGACGCGTGGACATAATCGATCATCGTGATGAAATCGAATACCGGCAAACCAGTCGCCCGCTGAACATCGTGGGCGTAAGGCGGAAGATCTGAACACTCCAGAAGAATGGCCCCAAGGTCAGGGTACTGCCGCTGCAGCTCCGTCGCGACACCGACGACGCCTTCTCTTACGGCATCATCATCAAGCGTTCCATCTGGAAAGAAGATTGCCTGCCTGAAGGCCTCGCACTTCTCCATACCGCCAACAGCGAGCAGCGTTTCGCGCGCGATACCGCTTTTAACGAGATGTTCTTCGGTCAGGTTTGCGCTGTCGGCCGAGATGATCCCGACCCGTTTGCCGGTAATGTTATGGATAAACGGTACCTGCAGCAAGCTGGACATGAAGACCGGGATATTGACTGCTGCTGCAATTTCTTTCTGAAAGAGCGACATGAATCCGCAAGCGCCGGTAATCGCCCTTACGCCTTCCGCCTCGAGCTTCCTGGCTGCGGCGATAAACGGCTCCAGAAGCGCCGGATCACGGTCGAAGATAAGACGATGGTTATCGGCCCCTTCAACAACGGCATAACGAACCGGAAACGAAAAGGTGGTCGCATTGGCGACATTGCCGGGGATATAGGGATACTCGCAGTCTAGCACCATGATACCAACGGTTTCACCGGTCCAGTTCTGCCTTCTCGATCGTGTCGTGTAAATCATCGTTCAGCCTTGTGAATGCGTGCGACCACCTGAGACGAAGGTGGTCCCGCCGGTCGCGCTGTTTTCTTTCGCCGGCCTTGAGCACACATTCCGCCATTTCACACGACGGCGGCCGCAGCTCTACCGAGTTTGACAGAAGGGGCAGGGTTGATGTTGGCATCTACCGTCTCGGCAAGCGCAATGCTTGTTGAACGACTTGCTCATTGGCGAGCATCGTTCGAACCGTGTAACCTAGTCAGGCGCTCGCCCATTCGACGCAGAGCGAGCGCCCTTTGCAGTTACTTGATCAGGCGCGGCTCGCCGACGTCGGCGGCACTCTTCTGCAGTCCGAACTTCTCGAGAGTTTCGACCAGCTTGCCGGAGGAGCGGATTTCTGCCAGGTCAGCGTTCACTGCGGCGAGCAGATCAGCGTTGTCTTTCGACAGCGGGAGCCCTGCTTGTGCAGCATTCACCGAAGCCTGAACGCGCTCATCCTTCTCGGCCACTTTGAGCTGAATGCCCTTTAGCGCACTGCCGCTCTGCTGCGCCGCGGCACCAACACCGAGACCGTCGATGGCGACTTGGATGCGGCCGGTATCAAGATCCTGATAGAGGGCGACGTAGTTGTTGTAGAGTTTCAGGTCATCTCCAAGGATCGCTTTCAGTTCGTCCACCCAGAGATAGCCCTGAACCGTGCCGACGGAATGACCTTTAAGGTCTTCGATCTTGCTGATCCCCTCCTTGGAGAAGATTCCCATTTCATCGAGATACAGCGGATTGGAGATCGCGACGACCGCGGCACGCGCCTCGGTGCGGTAATAATTGCCGATGGCAACGTCCGTGCGACCGGAGGAAACGTAGGGGACAGCCGTGGCATATTCCACCTTCGTGACCTTGATCTTCAAGCATTCCATTTCGGCGATCGCGGTGACGATATCACCGTCGATACCGCTGACCTCGTTTTCACCCTTCGGGATCGAGAACGGAGGAAAAGTCGGTGCCGATACGGTAAGATATCCCTCCTCGACCGTCTTGAAGGTATGCTTGGGCGTGCATTCCTGCGCGCTTGAGCTGGTTGCATACACCACGCCCGAAGCAGTAATGAGCAGGCAGAGCGCCGAGCGACCGGTGATATTGTTCATAAAATTCCCCTTTTCCGTTTGTGATGGCAGATTAAGAAGCCGCCCGTGCCTCGACCCAGCTCACGATAATGGTCGCGGGCACGCAGACCGCGAGATAGAGAAGGCCTGCAAGCGTAAGTGCGGGCAGATATTGGAACGTATTCGTCCCAATTTCGTAGGCGCGGCTGGTCAGTTCCGGCAGCGCGATTGAAAAACACAGCGACGTTGTCTGGAAAATCAGGATCGCAAACCCGAGAAGAGCCGGGATCGCAACACGCAGGCCCTGAGGCAGGACAACGAAACGCATCGTATCGAGCCGCGTCATCCCGATTGCCAAAGCCGCTTCGCTCTGTCCCGCCGGCACGGACTGGAGCCCGGCCCGGATGATTTCGCTCGAATAGGCTGCAGTCGACCAACTCAGGGCAAGAACGCTTGCTGCGAACGACGAGAGCACCAGGCCCGTGGATGGTAGGCCGAAATAGGCGAACTGGAGCAGCACCAGCGACGGCGCTCCGCGCCCGATTTCAACAACTGCGAGTGCGCCATGGCGGATCGCCTTGCTGCGCGCAATCACGCCCAATGACAGCAGAAAGCCAAATGGCAACCCGATCAACAAACTCGCAGCCGTAACGCCGAGGCTGAGTTTTAGCCCGTTCCATAGGTGCGGGAGCCAATTGCCTGCTTGTTCGAAAAGGACGTTCATCTTGATACCTTTGCGCGCAGGCGACGATCCAGAATGCGCGACAGCCATGCCACCGGCACGCTAAGCACGATGTAGACGACAGCAACAAAACTGAAGACTTCCATGCCCCGGTAAGTCGCCATGGATTGCGCATTGGCCTGGAAGGTGAGCTCGGGCACACCGATCGTCGAGGAAACCGCACTGTCTTTTAGAAGTCCGATCGCGAAAGTGGCCATTGCCGGCAGCGCCACCCGGAGCAACTGAGGCGCAATGACGTCGATCCAAATCCGGACCGGATGCAATCCCAGCGCGGAAGCGCCTTCCACCTGGCCCGAATGGATCGACAGCAGGGCGCCGCGGTAGATTTCAGCCATGTAGGCGGAGGATATCAGGCCCATCCCGACAACAGCCGCAGCGAAGGGAGATATTTTGAAATAGCCGCTGCCAATGCCGAAGAAAATCACGAACAGCCAAACGATGGGCGGAATGCTTCGCACGAGCGTGATGAGGCTGACGGCAAGCAATCTCAACCATAGCCAGCGGCTGCTGCGTGCAAGCATCACCGGCATGCCCAGAACCAGTCCGATCAGCAATGCCGAAGCGGTAACGGCGATGGTCCAGGGGAGACCAACAATGACCTGAGCGGCAATCTCGGTCATCAACGATCCCTCACCGCATGCAGGAAACGCTGGGCGCGGGCCGATTGGGGATTGCGCATGATTTCGGCGCTCGGCCCATACTCGATGATGTGGCCGTCCGCCATAATCATCACATGATCCGAGACGCTTTCCGCGAAGTGCATTTCATGCGTCACAACGATCATGGTCATGCCGTCCTCCGCCAACTCACGCATGACCGACAGAACTTCCAGCCCAAGCTCCGGGTCGAGCGCCGATGTCGGCTCGTCGAACAACATGACCTTCGGGTTGAGCGCAAGCGCGCGCGCAATGGCAATGCGCTGCTGCTGCCCACCGGAACAGCGGTACGGATATTCCTTGGCCTTGGCAGCAAGACCAACCCGATCGAGAAGCTCCATCGACCGGGCATCGGCCTCGGACTGGGAACGCGTCAATACACGCTTTTGGGCCAGACTAACGTTTTCGAGAACCGTCATATGAGGGAACAGGTTGAATGACTGAAAGACCATGCCAGCCAGACGCCGAAGCTGCAGGACCTGCTTTTGGCTCGGGTGACGTCCAGCGTCGATCTCAACTCCCGCCAGGCGAATTCGCCCTTCATCAGGGGTCTCCAGGAAGTTTATGCAGCGCAACAGCGTGCTCTTGCCCGACCCGCTTGGACCAATAATGGCAAGCACTTCACCCTGCGCGACGTCGAAATCGATTCGGTCAAGCACAGTCAGCGAACCGAAGCTTTTCTTCAGCTCCGAAACGTGGACCAAAGGCTGCTTCGGCATGTTGTCGCTCAATGCTTGTCCCACCTCTTCCATTGTAACGCGCCCCCCAAGCACCGACGGTCCGTGGCCGCGGCAAATTCCCAGACAAACAGGCAAGGCGCTAGATTTGCTCCCCAGCGCGCACTAAGGTCCGTGGTGACAAACGCCGATGACCGCCGATTTTGCACCGTCACTGTGCAGGAAGCCGGCCCTGAGCCAAATCAAGAAAATTGGCAGAACGGCAAGAATTTCTTGACTCTGGACACTCTCAGCCTGCCGGGGGTATTGCGCACCTGCTCAAACGGGCAGTGAGGCCGAGTTAATACGGCCGACAGTCCAATCGCCAAAGATTTCGGCTATGAATTCATAGGAGGGACTGGTCGGCTCGATGATCAAGACCGACGCTACTGCCCGGCGCTCTCGCCTAAGGTGATACAGCATGACCGATGGCTTCGGTGGTGGCGCTCGCTGTCGCGACGGGATCCTCGATCGAATCTTGGTACGCGTCACTCGGCGGACAAATCGCGATACAATGGGCCTTCATTACGCCGTCCAGTGTGAAGAAGGTGCCTCCATAGCAGAAGGCCATGCGCCCAGTCGTTGACGCCGAATGGGGTGCTACCACAGACAGAATTCCGCCAGCGCCAATGTCCTGCGACAGTGCTTTCGCCATAGCCAGCCAGCCTTGACTCGCGCAGCAAATTGGAACAAAAAGAGAACACTTATGGAGGCTCTCTCATGCATAAGACAGACACCGTAATCGCCCGAGCTCTCGCCGAAGTCGCGGCCTCCAAAGCGCTCCGCGAGCGCATCCTTGCCCGCCGCCAAGAGATGCAGAAGCGGCTGGACGCCCCTCGCCCACTTTATGTGCTGGCCAACAAAAAGGCCCAGATGGAGTTGCCACTTCAATGACTGCCGAAGCAAAGAAAGAGGAGCCACCTCGAGATGAGGCAGCCGAAGTACTCAAGCTCCACCACGGCGACGCAATGGAAGCCATCAGAACATTGCTCGCCGAACGCGACAGTCTGGAAGAGCGGCTGGCTACTGCCGTCATCATCTTGGGGACAGGCTACACCCGTGGCTGGCGGCCCTAACCGTGCCCGAGAGCTACCAGCGCGGCTTCATTCACCCGGCCGTCCGGGCGAAGATGCACACATTGGCGAAAGCCGACGAGAACGGCCAGCTTCTGAAGGTTAGATGCGCCCTGTGCAGTGTGTCGCACTTCTACCGTCCCAGTGACCTCGTGCAATTGTTCGGTGAGGTTACAATCCTGGACCTCGATGGCCGCTTCCGCTGCAGCCGCTGTGGGTCAAGGGACGGCATCAACCTGACGTACATAAATCCAAGTGCGGCGGAGCGGATGAAGATGACCGTGCGGCACCTGGTGAAGGTGCGGAGCATCAAGGTGCCGGTTTGGAAGGATGTGCGGGGTGGAGGTGATGGCTGATCAGGGAGAGCGCGTTACGCGTTTCATAGTCGGCGTCCGTCCAACAAGCTGTCAATTTCTCGGTCATTTGCCAAGCCCAGATAGGCGGCAGTCGAGTACAGATATTTATTCTTATCCGAATGGGGACACATGAGCTCGACCTATCTGCAGAAACTGAACGACCGCCAGCGCGAGGCGGTCGAACATGGCGTCGGACTGCCGGATGGAGCGCTTGGCGGCCCTCTGCTGATCATCGCAGGTGCCGGGTCTGGCAAGACCAACACACTGGCGCATCGAGTGGCGCATCTGATCGTCAATCGGGCTGATCCGCGACGCATCCTGCTGATGACCTTCTCGCGCAGAGCGGCATCGGAAATGGCGCGTCGCGTCGAGCGCATTTGTCGGCAGGTGCTCGGAGACAATGCGGCGATCATGACCGATGCCCTGGCCTGGGCGGGCACGTTCCACGGCATCGGGGCGCGCCTGCTTCGGATGTATGCCGAGCAGATCGGTCTCAACGTGGATTTCACGATCCATGACCGGGAAGATAGCGCTGACCTGATGAATCTCGTTCGGCACGAGCTCGGCCTGTCGAAGACAGAGAGCCGCTTTCCAACGAAAGGCACCTGCCTTGCGATCTATTCTCGCGTTGTCAATTCCGAAAGCTCCGTCGCCGATGTCCTGAAGGCGACCTACCCATGGGTGGCGGGATGGGAGGCACAGCTCAAGCAGTTGTTTGCGGGGTATGTCGAGGCCAAGCAGGCGCAGAACGTCCTCGACTATGATGACCTGCTTCTCTACTGGGCGCAGATGGTCTCCGATCCGGAGCTCGCCGAGGACATCGGCAATCGGTTCGACCACGTCCTCGTCGACGAGTACCAGGACACCAATCGCCTGCAGGCTTCGATCCTGTTGGCGTTGAAGCCTGGCGGGCGCGGCCTGACGGTGGTCGGCGACGATGCCCAGTCGATTTACTCCTTCCGAGCGGCAACGGTGCGCAACATCCTCGACTTCCCGCAGGAATTTTCTCCGAAGCCTGCGGACGTCATCACGCTCGACCGCAACTATCGATCGACACAACCGATTCTTGCCGCGGCAAATGGCGTCATCGACCTCGCCCGCGAGCGCTTCACCAAGAACCTCTGGACGGATCGGCCGTCAGAGCAGCGCCCGCTTCTTGTCACCGTGAAGGACGAAGCCGACCAGGCAAACTATATCGTCGAGCAGGTGCTGGCAAACCGCGAGGTCGGCATCACCCTCAAGCAGCAGGCCGTGCTGTTCCGCTCGTCGAACCACAGCGGCGCGCTCGAAGTCGAACTCACGCGGCGCAACATTCCCTTCGTTAAATTTGGCGGGCTCAAGTTCCTCGACAGCGCGCATGTAAAGGATCTGTTGGCGGTCCTGCGGTTCGCCCAGAACCCGCGGGACCGTGTCGCGGGGTTCCGCCTCCTCCAGATGCTACCGGGCATCGGGCCACAAACGGCTGGAAAGATCCTCGACGCCATCGCCGCCGACCCAGAGCCCCTGCTCTCACTCGCTGAAGTTCCGCCTCCGCCAAAGACGGGCGAGGACTGGACCAACTTCGTCACCCTGGTTTCCGGTCTGAGGAAGGCGGGCGGTGGCTGGCCTGCGGAGATCGCCACGGCTCGTGCCTGGTACGAACCCCATCTGGATCGCATCCACGAGGACGCCGACACCCGCAAGGCAGACCTCCTGCAACTCGAGCAGATCGCAGCTGGCTATCCGAGCCGGGAAAGGTTCCTGACCGAACTCACCCTCGATCCGCCTGATGCGACAAGTGATCAGGCAGGCGTTCCGCTGCTCGACGAAGACTATCTCATCCTCTCGACCATTCACTCCGCCAAGGGACAGGAGTGGCGCTCGGTGTTCATGTTGAACGTCGTCGACGGGTGCATTCCCTCCGATCTCGGCGTCGGCACAACGGCGGAACTGGAGGAAGAGCGCCGGTTGCTCTATGTTGGTATGACGCGGGCGCGAGACAGCCTAGCGCTCATTACTCCGCAACGTTTCTTCACCCATGGCCAGAACAGCCAGGGTGATCGGCACGTTTACGCGTCCCGGACCCGGTTCATCCCTGCCACGCTGTTGCAGTTCTTCGAGGCGACGACTTGGCCGAAGGTAGCGGCAAGCGCCAATGAACGTAGTGCGCGTGAGGTGCGGATCGACGTCGCCGCCAGGATGCGTTCGATGTGGAAGTGAGCAGAAGGGATAAGCTTTGATCGACGATCCAGCCCCTCTGATCCGGAAGATCATCCACGTGGACATGGATGCCTTCTATGCGTCCGTCGAACAGAGGGACGACCCGGGCCTGCGTGGCAAACCAGTGGCAGTCGGGAGCCCTGCGGCCCGCGGGGTTGTGGCGGCAGCAAGCTATGAGGCGCGCACGTTCGGCGTCCGCTCGGCCATGCCGTCGGTCACGGCCGCTCGCAAGTGCCCAGATCTTGTTTTCGTCAAGCCTCGGTTCGACGTCTATCGCGTTGTTTCCCAGCAGATCAGGGCGATCTTCGCCGAGTACACGCCATTCATCGAACCGCTGTCGCTCGACGAGGCCTATTTGGACGTGACCGAGAACCTGAAGGGCATGACGATTGCAACTGACATTGCCCTGGAAATCCGTGCCCGCATCAAGGAAGTTACAGGACTGAACGCGTCGGCGGGGATCTCCTACAACAAGTTCCTGGCCAAGATGGCGAGTGACCTGAACAAGCCGAATGGCCAGGCGGTGATTACCCCGAAGAATGGACCCGCCTTCGTCGAGACACTGCCCGTGAAAAAGTTTCACGGGGTCGGTCCGGCGACCGCAGAGAAGATGCTGCGATTGGGAATAGAGACCGGCGCAGACCTCAAGGCGAAATCGCTTGAGTTTCTGAGCGAGCACTTTGGCAAGTCGGGGCCGTACTTCTATGGAATTGCCCGCGGGATAGCGACGGCTCGAACCCGATCGCGAACGGAAGTCCGTCGGTGCCGAGGATACATTTGCAAGTGACATCTCGGAGCTGGATGCGGCCCTAGCAGAACTCGCGCCCCTCGCCCGCAAAGTCTGGCAGTATTGCGAAAGCCATCAGATTGCGGCGAAGACTGTCACACTGAAGGTCAAGTATGCGGACTTCCAGCAGATCACGCGTAGTCGAACTCTTGCTAGATCCTTTTCTGACTAGCACGAAATGCTGGGCATCACGAGGTTACTGTTGGAAGCGGCCTATCCGTTTCCCAAAGCCATTCGACTGCTCGGGGTGAGGCTTTCCTCTCTAGGCACCAAAGAAACGCCGGGAAGACAGCTTGCTCTATCGCTACCTAAATGACGGCTGCACCTGTTCGACATTACCAACCCAGGATTTTTGCGGCATTCGGTAGCAAACGCGCGGCAAGGCAAGGCATGAGCGACGCGCCAAGAGAACAATCGTCAGTCCATTATCTCTGAGGT
This sequence comes from Rhizobium sp. ARZ01, assembly GCF_014851675.1. Classification (NCBI taxonomy): domain Bacteria; kingdom Pseudomonadati; phylum Pseudomonadota; class Alphaproteobacteria; order Hyphomicrobiales; family Rhizobiaceae; genus Rhizobium; species Rhizobium sp. ARZ01. Next base: position 229,192 of record NZ_JACVAE010000005.1, on the reverse strand, counting down.
ATTTCATCGCGAACTCCACGTTTCCTGTTGTGGCATTGGCGGCGAAACGCCGTGTTGGCAGAGCTTGTTCCGATCTAGCGGACTCGCCTCTGCGGAAAACGCGGGCCCGGCGTGTTGGGCATGGAACTCATTACATCGACGATAACCGCCTTTAGAATGCGGAGACGGAAGAAAGCCATTGTTCGGTTCGCGCCACCTCCATTTGCACTGAAAACCGCTTTCCGAGAAGCTCTACAGCAGCGTCGTGGGTTTGGTCGGTCGTGCTGCACACCGCGTCTTTCAGCAGCACTACCTTGTATCCGAGATCGATAGCGCCCAGGGCCGCAGCCAACACACAAACATCAGTCTCCCCACCGGTGATCACCAGCGCCTCGATTCCTTGATGGGATAAGGCGCTGTGTAGCCTGCCGTCGGTCCACGGCGAGTACGTCATTTTGTCGAATATCCGCGCCGGCGGCACCATCTGCTTAAGTTCGGCCACGAGATCGACCAGGCCGGGATCCATTTGCGTTGTTGTCATCATTGGCCACTTTTCATAGTAGGCGCGCCACATCCCTGGCAGTTCGTCAGGAGATGACGGTGGGATGAACCGGGTGAATATGGTGCGGTCCGGAAAGCGGGTAGCCACCTCGACGATTTCATCAAACACCTTGGGCATCCAGGCAAGTTGCCATGGCGTGTCTTCGGCAAACATGCGCTGCATGTCTATGCAGAGGTGAATCCAATTTTTCGGTTGCATTTCCAACACCCTTCCAAAACGAGGTCAAAGAACCAGACCTCTGCAGAACTGCCAGCTGACCAACAGAGTTCCGCTAATGAGAGCGACGTCGGAACAAGCGCGTGCCTCAGGTGTTCTCCATGTCGCCGGCCCCCAAATGCGAAAGCCGTTTCGCGCGTCCGTCGACAGGGACCCGTCGCCTCACGAAGTATTTTCGACGGGGAGAACTATGACGGAGCAGACCGAAAATATACACGTGGGCGGCTGCAGATGCGGGCGGGTCAAGTACTTGGTTCGGGGCTCCCCCCATCGCGTGGGCATCTGTCATTGTACCGATTGCCGTCAGGAAAGCGGTTCGGCCTTCACATTCTTTGGTGTCTGGCCGGCATCTTCATTCTCCTCCTCGGGGCGGACCGAAACTCATCAGGGTAGGCGCTTCTGCCCTAACTGCGGGTCGCGGCTATTTTCCTGTGGCGACGGTGAGGCGGAGATCAAAATGGGCACTTTGGATAACGCTCCCACGTCATTTCACCCCACATATGAACTGTGGATCAAGCGACGCGAGCTCTGGCTTGCCCCGGTCAAGGGAGCGGAGCAATTCAAGCGGAATCGCGTCTCAAAGCAAAGCACTTCCTGAGCGGCGGATAGAACTCGGATCGAGCGGGGAAATTGCAGACGTGGACTAGCAAAAACGAAAGGACCGGAAATGTCGAACACTTCAAAAGGTGGACCCGAACCGAAGAATACCGGGACGAGCGACACGACGTTTGGGACGTCAATGGAAAGCAAAGCGCAGATGGCCGATGCTAAAATCATTGCCTCTGCCGACTTCGGCGAGCCGTTGAACGTCTATCGCCTCGTCCCCATCGCCGAGCGGGGTGATCCGCGCTGGCAAAACTGCCCGTCACACGGGGAAGTTATTGTAGCGGCTCGAACAGCGGGCGACGCGAGAATCGTGGCTTCAGGACGGGAACTAGACTATATGGAGGTCGATGCTGCTCCTGCAGACGACGTGACCACGTCTCCGGCGAGCGCCTTTCGATCGGAAAAACTCTACACCGTCATTGAAGTGGAACGCGGGCGAACAGATCTCACCAGAGGAGTACTGACTGGAGAGATATCCGTCGACACCATAAAGCCCGTTCAAGAGTGAAGCCGGCGCGGTCACCTCATGAGGGGCGCTTGAAGCGCCAAATCGTTACGGATGGCTGTCGCGGCGACGCCTCCTTGACCCAACGCATTAGAAATTTGGTCAAGCCCGATAACGAGGTCACCTGCTGCATACAGACCTTGGACGGAGGTTCGCTGGTGGCTGTCGACTTCCACGCAACCATCGACGTTGAGTCGCGCCTCTAAGCCAGCAGCCAGTTCGGACCTCACGATCGATCCCAAGGCCGGGTAGACGGCTTCGAAGAACAAGCTTTGAGCGTGAAGCGATAAAGACAGTCCTCCATTTGTCAGGCTGAACAGCGTAATGGGGCCCTCGATGACACTTATTCCGTGTTGGTCGAGACGGTCGAGGTCGGCATCTAACAGTTCATGTTGTGGTCCTGCGGCGACAAGAGTAATCGAGCGTGAGAAGCTCCTCAAAAACACGGCTTCGTCAGTTCCGCGGTCGCCGGTGCCGATGACTGCGATCTGCTTGTCCGTAACTTCATATCCATCGCAGATAGGGCAATACCGAATTAGGCCTTTTTGGAGGGCGATCCGATGTAGCGTTTTCGGCATCTTCGGTTGTCGATTAACGACGCCCGTCGCAAGCAGAACGCACCTGCTCGACGCACTAAAGCCGTCACTCCGGACCAGAAAAGCAGCGCCTGATTTTGCCAACTGCGTAACCGTGCCAAAGCTGAATTTTACTCCAAATCGACGCGCTTGAGCCCTCATCCTTCGCAAAAGCTCGCGGCCCCGTATACCGTTCGGGTACCCGGCGAGGTTGAACGATAACGGAATAGTTTCAGCGCGGCTCTTACCGTCATCGATCACGAGGACCTTCAAGTGGTAGCGGCTGAGATAGATGGAAGCAGTTAGTCCTGCGGGTCCGCCGCCAACTACAATGCAATCATGCATGTTCCCGATCTCGTTACGGATGGAGAGGTTATCCTCCTCGCGACTGCGGCTGCGATGTTCGACTGAGCCAGGTTGCATCAAATCGCGCTCCATCAACCCTCTAGCTAACGAACCCACTGGCCGTTGGTTCCGGAACACTGACCCAGCTTCCACGTTCCTGGCGCGGAGGAAACGCTAATGGACAAAACTTCAGCCTCGAAGGCCACACCGAAGCCCGACCGCACCAGCCGCCTTAGACGGGCGGCTGTTTTTCGTCAGTTGGGACCGGGCCTTATAACTGGTGCGGCCGACGACGACCCCAGCGGAATCGCAACCTATTCCCAGGCGGGCGCGCAGTTCGGCTTCAACATGCTTTGGACCATGCTGTTCACCTACCCGTTGATGTCTGCGGTACAATTGGTCAGCGCCCGTATCGGCCGCGTCACGGGAAGCGGTCTGGCAAGCAACATTGGTCGCATCTGGCCAAAGAGCGCAGTGCTTGGCCTTGTCGTGCTGTTGTTCGCTGCCAACACAATCAACATCGGGGCGAACCTAGCGGCCATGGGGGCGGCCGGAGAAATGGTAACAGGCATGTCGAGTAAGGTAGCGACAGTGTTGTTCGCCGTCCTGTCACTCGCCCTCCAGATGGCGTTCTCGTACGAAACATACTCGCGCTATCTGAAATGGCTGACCTTCGTCCTTCTGTCGTACTTCGCCGTCCTGTTCGTCGTCGAGATCGACTGGCCGGCAGCGCTAAAGAGTCTTGTCTGGCCAAGGTTTCCGCTGGCTGGTGACAGCTTTACAATGATCGTCGCAATCTTTGGCACGACGATCAGCCCCTATCTATTCTTCTGGCAGTCGAGTCAGGAAGTGGAAGAGATTGAAGCCGCTGACGACGCAGAGCCACTAAAGGAGGCCCCCGAACAAGCGCGCCCGGAAATCAGGCGCATTCGCTGGGATACATTCATTGGCATGGCGGTCTCCAACCTCGTGGCCATCGCCATCATCATCAGTACCGCGGCCACTCTGCATGCCAGCGGCAAAACGGAGGTGGGAAGTGCTGCCGACGTCGCCGAGGCTCTCAAACCTGTCGCTGGGGAATTTGCCTTCGCATTGTTCAGTTTGGGTATCGTCGGGACCGGATTGCTATCCATTCCAGTTCTCGCGGGTTCGGCCGCGTATGCTTTCGGTGAAAGTCAGGGCTGGAAATGTGGCTTGGAAAACAAGCCGTGGGAGGCGCAAGGCTTTTATGGTGTCATTTCAGCCGCTGTCATACTTGGATTGGGTATAGAGTTTTTTGAAATCGATCCAATTTCCGCGCTCTTCTGGAGCGCGGTCATTAATGGGTGTGTTGCCGTGCCGGTTATGGTGGCGATGATGACGGTAGTTGGGAAGCGATCCGTGATGAGAGAATTCACTGCACCACTATTACTTAAACTGGGAGGTTGGGCCGCCACGGCTGCGATGGCCGCTGCGGTGGCGGGAATGGTGGTGTTCTGAGCGGATAACCATCTTGAAGGCCGAAATCTTCGCGCGAGACAAGATTACCGGTCGTTGCCAAACGGATGGTTACACCGAGCGTCAAACGCTGATCATTCCGATCGAACGAGAAGTCGCAGGCGGCCTCTCCAGCATCCTGGATAGTTACCAATCTCCGATCCTTCGCGCCATTCCCGCACCCCCGCCTGCAGGGAGTGCCAAAGTGCGACAGAGGTGAGCTTTGTCATCAGCAAGGGATGATCGCGAACGAGTTTGCGTAAGGCCAGTGTCACCCCTTTGATCCCCGCGCGGGTAACCAGCGAATGACCGCAGTGTTTGACCAATGTCTTTTCTACCACGCTCTGTGGCCCGCGCCGCGCCGCTAGTGCAGGACGGCGCGCCGCCGAGGGTCCTTTTTAGCGGCCTTTCGAATCCGTTTGGGAAGGGCGGAACTCGCAGCATCGCGTATAACCTCCACTGCTGCGCCCGCCCCGCTCTCCAAGGCATGGCCAGCAAGCCGAACCGCCTTTCCGCCCTTTGAAGCGCCTTTCTTCGCGGCATCGGCCACCGGTTTTCGCTCTTCGATGAGAACGGCAGCTGCAGCGGCCGCGCCCGCGGTCAACGCTTTGGCGAGCAGTTCACGGCCTACTTTGCTTCTTATCAGACCAGTTAGTAACGGCGACTTCCGGATGCTCTTGGGCACTTTTAACCCTGCGATCTTTTTCGGTATGTTCGTTTTCTTCGCCATACGCACCTCCCTAGAACCTCCGAAGTGACGCCGTCGGGCTTGGACCCCTGTTCAACGCCGCATGCACGACGTTTTTCGCTAGTTCCGCATTTCGTCAGAACGGGGTTCATCCGCCGAGGTTCCGACTCTTCGGAAACGGTTCACGTTTGCCGCTTCACTGAGCGACAAATGATGTTGGCGGAAGCGGAGCTGTGCTCGCCGGACAATGCGGTCCAAGTGGAACTTCTTCGCGCGCCAGAACTTAGTCCTTATCCCCCAAAGAAGGAGATGGGACATGGCGCGCAAACCTTCCCTGCCCACGAGCGATATCGCAACAATCCACGACCAGAAGCTTCATCGCGGTGAAGGTGGCGAGCTTCACCAAGTGGCCGAGGACGGACATGAAGTCCTTACGACGGCCCAGGGTGCGCCGATTGACGACGACCAGAATTCATTGCGCGTCGGTGCGCGGGGGCCCGCGCTGATTGACGATTTCCATTTTCGCGAAAAGCTCTTTCATTTCGACCACGAGCGCATTCCGGAGCGAGTGGTGCATGCCCGCGGGTATGGCGCACACGGCTTCTTCGAAACGTATGAATCGCTCGCACACTATACGAAGGCAGACTTTCTTCAGCGGGCTGGCGAGAAAACTCCGGCCTTTGTTCGATTTTCCACCGTTGCTGGAAGCAAAGGATCGTTCGATCTTGCCCGAGATGTCCGCGGTTTCGCAGTTAAGCTCTACACCAAGGAGGGGAACTGGGACCTCGTCGGAAACAACATTCCAGTCTTCTTCATCCAGGACGCCATCAAGTTTCCGGACATTATCCACGCGGTAAAGCCGGAGCCGGACCGGGCGTTTCCACAAGCGCAGTCGGCCCACGCCAACTTCTGGGACTTCATCAGCCTGACGCCCGAAAGCATGCACATGATAATGTGGGTGATGTCGGATCGGGCGATTCCGCGTTCGTTCCGTTTCATGGAAGGCTTCGGCGTTCATACGTTCCGCTTCATCAACGCAAAAGAAGAATCGACCTTCGTAAAGTTTCATTGGAAGCCAAAGCTGGGGCTTCAATCCGTCCTGTGGAACGAGGCAGTCAAAATCAACGGCGCGGATCCGGACTTCCATCGACGCGATCTGTGGCAGGCGATCCAGTCGGGCAATTTCCCGGAGTGGGAACTTTGCGTGCAGTTGTTTGACGAGGAGTTCGCTGACAGCTTCGATTTCGACATACTCGATCCGACCAAAATCATTCCCGAAGAGGTCCTCCCCGTTCAGCCCCTCGGGCGGCTTGTTCTGGACCGCATGCCAGAAAACTTCTTCGCCGAAACGGAACAGGTGGCATTCATGACTCAGAACGTCCCTCCCGGTATCGGCTTCAGCAACGATCCGCTCCTCCAGGGACGAAATTTCTCTTACCTCGACACGCAATTGAAGCGCTTGGGAAGTACTAATTTCACTCACCTGCCCATCAACGCACCGAAGTGCCCCTTCCAGCACTTTCAACAAGATGGGCACATGGCCATGAGAAATCCGGTCGGTCGGGTCAATTATCAGCCGAACTCCTGGGGCGAAGGACCACGCGAGTCTCCGGTGTCGGGATACCGTCATTTTCCGTCCGAGGAAGTCGGACAAAAGGTGCGCCTACGCCCTGAGAGCTTTGCCGATCACTACAGCCAGGCACGACAGTTCTTCCTCAGCCAGACCGTTCCCGAGCAGCGCCACATCGCCATGGCTCTGACCTTCGAACTCAGCAAGGTCGAGACGCTGGCAATCCGCGAACGAATGGTGTCACATCTGCTGAACATCGACGAAACACTTGCGGGTAAGGTAGCGACCGCCTTGGGTATCAGTGAAATGCCTCAACCTGCGGATGCGGCCATCCAGCCGAGGCAGGATCTTGAGCCGTCGCCGGCGCTCAGCATCATCGAAAACGGGCCGAAGCGTTTCGAAGGTAGAAAGTTAGGGGTGCTGGTGACCGATGGAAGCGATGCGACCTTGGTCCGGACCCTGGCCACAGCGATCCAAGGCGAGAAGGGTGTTGTCGAATACATCGCTCCAAAGGTCGGCGGCGTCATACTCTCCGACGGGTCGCTACTGGCAGCCCAGCAGATGATCGATGGGGGGCCGTCAGTTCTCTACGATGCGGTCGCTGTATTGCCTGGTGCAGATTTCGCCACTGATTTGTTGAAGGAAGCCGCGGTGCGAGACTTCATTGCCGACGCTTTCACCCACTGCAAATATATCGGATATGTCACCGTAGCTGAGCCACTGTTCGAGAAAGCAGGCGTCGACGAGCTGGACGAAGGAGTGGTCGAGCTTGACGGCAATGAAACCGTTGGAATTTTTGTAGGCGAACTTGGTAAGCTTCGGATCTGGGCCAGGGAGCCAGCGACGAAGCTGTAATAATCGAGCGAAGAGCGGCGTCGGAGCCTCAAAATTCGCGCTGGGAAGCGGCACCGAAGGCGCGATCGTCTTGCGCGCAAACTGGCAGACGGTGAAGTCCTGGAGCCTTTGCACGACAAACCCGGTTGCGTAACTCTCCCCGTCTCCAGGCTACTTGCCTGCTGGTTTGCAAACCTAACGTTTCGCCTTAAAACCTAACGTTTCGCCTTAGATGATGACTTCTTCGAGCTGCCTTCCAGGCTTTTTTTCAGCGCTGCCATCAAGTCGACCACATTGCTCTTGGCGGCCGCCGGAACTTCAACGGGTTTGGCGAACTTTTTCAAGCCCTTTTTTTTGGCCGCTATGATCTTAAGCAGGCTCTCCTGCATCGGGTCTTTCACGAAGGATGGGGACCAGTGCTTCGTCTGCCCCTGGATCACCTCCTGGGCGATCTCGAGGAGTTTGGGGTCCGTATCGGCACTGATGCGGTCGAAATACTCATCCTCGTCGCGGACCTCATCGCCGTAGTGCAGTGTCCATACGACGATGCCGTTGCCTCGGGGTTCGAGCATGATCGCATGCTCCCTGCGTCCGATCACCAGTCGAGATATCCCGACGACATCCTCAGCAGCCATAGCGTCCCGGATGACCGCGAACGCATCTTCACCGACCTTGTCATTGGGGACCAGGTAGTGCGCCTTGTCGAGCCAGATCCAGTCGATCGACTCGCGCGGAACGAAGCTGTTGATTTCGATCGTTCGCACGCTCTCCAGGTTGACCGCCTGAAGTTCGTCCTCTTCGAGGAGAACATACTCGCCTCCCCGTTCAAAGCCTTTGACCTCGTCCTTGTCGGCGACTTCCTTGCCCGTGACGCTGTCCACGTAGTGGGACACGACGCGGTTATGGGTGGCTCTGTTGATCGTATGAAACCGGACCTTTTCGGACTCGCTCGTCGCCGGCGACATGGCAACGGGACACGTGACGAGGGACAGCTTCAGATAGCCTTTCCAGTAGGGACGGACTGCCATGGTGCTCACCCAGCCTTTCTACGTTCGCCGGAAGCTGACTTCTTTCCAGCCTTGGCAGATCCTGCCGCTCTCGACTTGGCGGCGGTTCTGGCTCGCGTTTTTCCCGCAACGCCTGCACTCTCACGCAAAGCCTCCAGTAGACTGCTCGTGCTGTCGACCTTCGGCTCTTTCACCGGTTTGATCGTTTTGCCTTCGGCCTTGGCCTGCACCAGTTCCATCAGGGCCGTGTCGTACCGATCGTCGAATTCCTTGGGATCGAAGCTACCCTTCTTGGTCGCAATGATGTGTTTCGCGAGATCGAGCATTTCCCCTTCGATGTGAACCTTGGGTGCCGCCTCGAACGCCTCTTCAGCGGACCTGACCTCATAGTCGAAGTTCATGGTTGAGGCGATCAGGCCATTACCGTGCGGGCGGATCAAGAGCGTCCGCAATCGACGGAAAAGCACCGCATGGGCAATCGCCGCAACGTTAGAACGCACCAGAGCGTCACGCAGTAGCACGAAGGCCTCTTCACCGACCTTGTCGGGTATCAGATAGTACGGCTTGTCGAGGAAGACCGTGTCGATTTCAGAACTTGGGATATAGTCCGAGACCCGCATTGTCTTGTCGCTCTCAGGAACGATCGCAGCGATCTCATCCGGTTCGATGATGATGTGCTGGTCCTTCTCGACCTCATACCCCTTCACTTGGTCGTCACGTTCGACCGGTTCACCGCTTCCGCTGTCGACATATTCTCGACGAACCTTGTTGCCGGTCTTGCGGTTGATGATGTTGAACCTCACCCGCTCCGAGGAAGACACGGCGGTGTACAAGATGACGGGGCACGTGATCTCGCCGAACGTCAAAAAACCCTTCCACAATGCCCGCGCCACCATACTCGATACCTCCACCGTCCAGAAACGGTGCAAAAGCAATTTGGTTTCTGCGATTCGCGAATCAAATTGTGGCTAAATACGGGTCGTCTATAGGCGTTAGCCGGAAATTGGCCGCCGGTTGTCGCCATCGGGCCCCGGACGCACTGGCAGCTGGTGGCCGGAAGATTGCCACGCTCCAGCATATGACGTTTCCTCTTTCGAAGTTGAAGAACGCCGCTCGAGTGAAAAAGTTACGGCGTCGAACATAATTCAATAGGAAAGCTCCGGATTGAAGCTCGAATGGCTGCGATTCTCGTAGAGAAGTCAGTGTTTCGCGCCCGGATTTCCCCGGGCGCGTTTGCACGTCAGAGATCGCGCCAGCGCCGGCGCTCTTCGTCAATCTGCTCAGGCGTCAGAACAGGGGAAGCCTCATCGAATCGGCTCCATCCGCCCTCCTGGTAGGAGGTCCGACGCGCAACGACATCCACTCGGTTTGAGCGTTGAAGTACGTCCTCCGCTACGGGAACTAGGGGATCGTCGACCTTTGCAACAACCATCGATCCGCCGCGACGAACGCCCTCCGCATACACGTTCGCGTCTTCTTCCGAAACGCCAGCGTTTATCATTGCGCCAATAATGCCACCTGCTGCGCCACCCGCGACAGCGCCAGCCGCAGCCCCAGCAGCTGTAGCAGCCAACCACCCTGCGGCAACGACAGGCCCAACGCCCGGGATTGCCAAAAGCCCCAGACCTGCGAGCAGGCCACCTGTGCCCCCTGCCAATGCGCCCAGTCCAACTCCCGAACTTGCGCCTTCTGCCGCGAACGTTTCATCACCTTCTGAGGCAGATCGATGTGAAACAATGCTTATGTCCTTCGAGGGGATCCCCTCCGATTCCAGTGCGGCCACGGCACGGCGGGCATCGTTATAAGTGTCAAATAGGCCGGTTACGGTTCTCATTTTGTTTCTCCCTTAGAGTGCACTGGCAACAATGTTGCCCTGGTAATCGAGCGAGAGGCCGACAGCCTTCCCGTCCTTCGCTGCCTTCGCCCGCCACACTCCACTCTCATCGAGTTTTAGGTCGGTAATGTCGCTGTACCCAGCTTCAGCGAAACGGTCCTTTGCCTGGCCTTCTGTAAAGCTGTTTTCCCCTGCCACGGGGGCTGCCGGGTTCTGCTGGTCAGGCGTGGCGATCGCTGGGGTATCACCAGGCTTAGCCGCTGGCGCGCTTGTCTGGGCACCAACCGCCGTTGCCGTCGCCGCCAGGACGAAGGCTCCTATAAACATGGATTTCATGAACTTGCTCCTCAGGACCAAAATTGGCATGGACCCAGTGAACAGTTGCCGCGCCCTTTTGTTCCAGACCTTCGTAACCTAGCGATGATGGCGTCTGAGCAGATGAGCGGCGATGAATCCGCCTATGACCACCAGCGATTGTCACCATAGAAGGGAGCGCGGGTTCCGATTCCCACGAAACAAGAGTAGCGCCTTTAGCTCTCCTGCTTTTCACCAGCACTCTTGCCGTCCGAACTCCTCGAACGCTCTTCGAATCGGGGAAGCGCCCTTCTTTTGTGGAGAACTCGATTCGCGCTCTTCCCTGGCCGCATTCTTCATCAGACCGTCGGACGACTGTTTGGCTTTTTCGGCAGGAGATTTCGGATTCTTCATATCTGCCTCCAACGCCTCGATCTATACACGGGCGTTCAGTGACCGTTACGGAGACACCGCGCTCACATCGGCCACTACGGACGGATCCCGACCGCATCATCGGGTCAGCGGTTTGATTGCGAGAGCGGTACATCTATGCAACGCTGATGTTTCGCACCAGTGCGGAGGTCGCGATATGATGGCGACCTTGGAACACTGAACGGGCATGCCAATGGCGAAACAGCCAGCGATAAACAGTGACAATACGGGGCACAAGAGAGCCAGGGGAAGGCGAATCTCCGAGGCGACAGAAAACACGTCCGCCTCCGCCCCGGACATTCCCGTCGTCGGCATCGGAGCCTCGGCAGGCGGCATAGAGGCACTGGGCAGTTTCTTCGATGCCATGCCGCCCGACAGTGGATGCGCCTTCGTGGTGGTTCTACATCTCGATCCCAACCGTGAGAGTGAAATGGCGAGCATCCTCAGCGGACGCACCGCGATGCCAGTGGTGCAGGTCGAGGACGAAATCACGCTTGTGCCTAACCAAGTCTATGTCATCGCCCCCGACACTGATCTTAAATTGACCGAAGGAGGATTGGATGTGTCGCGGCCGATGGAACCGCGCGGGCAGCGGCATCCCGTCGATGTTTTGTTTGCCTCGATCGCGGCGGGGCAGCGGCAACGTTCTGTCGCGATCGTGCTTTCCGGAACAGGTAGCGACGGCACCGAGGGGCTGAAGGAGATCCGCGCAGAAGGTGGCATGAGCCTGGTGCAAGCACCTGATAGTGCAAAGTTTGATGGTATGCCGAGAAGCGCAATTGCCGCGGGTCTTGCCGACCATGTGCTTGCTCCCGACAAAATGCCAGAGACCTTGATCGCCTATGTCCGTCATGGCTACGTTACCACTTCGACTGACGTTGAACCCGTCTCTGCGAAGGGAACGGCAACAATTGAACAAGTTCTGGAGGAAGTGCACGCTAACAGCGGACACGATTTCGGCAATTACAAGCGCAACACGCTCAGGCGACGCATCCATCGCCGCATGGGGCTGCGAAATATCGAGACGCTCGCGAACTATCTCGACGACTTGCGGGAAAACCCGGAAGAAGTTGCGATGTTGGCGGCTGACCTGATGATTAGCGTCACGGGCTTTTTCCGCGACCTAGAAGCATGGAAGGCGCTCGCCGAACTGGTGATTGGGCCTCTTGTTGCAGAGCGCGAGAGCGGCGGATCGATCCGGGTCTGGGTTCCCGCCTGCGCTACAGGAGAAGAAGCCTATTCCGTCGCCATACTGATTACCGAACAGGCCGAAGCTGCCGGAAAGCGCTTCGACCTGAAGGTCTTCGCCACAGATGCGCAGGAGGACAATCTGCGCAAGGCGCGCGAAGGCATCTATCCCGCCGCCGCCCTCGCAGGATTCCCGCCCGAGCGCATCCGGCGCTTCTTCGAAAGGCTTGACGGCTCCTATCAGGTCAGCAAGCAGCTTCGCGACATGGTGCTGTTCGCGACACAGAACTTGCTACGCGATCCGCCGTTCTCACGTTTGGACCTTGTTACCTGCCGCAATTTCCTGATCTATCTGGAAGCAGAGGCCCAACAACGCGTCATCGCCCAATGGCACTACGCCCTGCACCCCGATGGGCATCTGTTCTTGGGCAATGCCGAGACAATCGGACGATATGACGATCTCTTCGACACCATCTCGAAGAAATGGCGCATCTACAGGAGGACCGGGCCGACCCGGCACAATCTCATCGACTATCGCCAGGTACGTGACCGGGACGAGCCTGGCTCTGCGGGCGAGTCGCGGCCGACGCCATCGCAAACGACCTCCGAGCCTATGGCCGACATCGCGCGCAGGGCCTTGCTGGAGCGTGCACCTGCTTCTGTGTTGATCGACCACAAGGGCCGCGTCGTGTACTTCCACGGATCAACGCGTGATTACCTGGAGCAGCCATCGGGCGAGCCAACGAGGGATCTGTTGGCAATGGCGCGTGATGGATTGGGCCTGAAACTTCGCGGTGCGATACGCGAAGCCTCGAAAGGCGGCAAGATCATTTCGGTCCATGGCCGTGTACTTCAGAGCGGAGAGCCACGGGATGTGGAGATAACGGTGACGCCGTTGCCCACATCACCACAAGGCGGCAAGCTCACTCTGGTGAGCTTCGTGCCAAGGGTGCCAATTGCAAAATCGAACCAGGCGAACGTTCGCGACGATATCATGGAAACGACTTCCGGCGAGCAAGCACTCGAGGACGAGCTGATTTTGATGCGCGCCGAGTTGCGCAACACCATCGAGCATCTTGAAACCGTGAACGAGGATTTGAAGGGCTCGAACGAGGAAGCGATCTCGATGAACGAGGAGCTACAATCCACCAACGAGGAACTGGAAACCTCCAAGGAGGAGTTGCAGTCATTCAACGAGGAACTGAACACCGTCAACAGCCAGCTTCAGCACAAGATCTCCGAGCTCGAGCGCACCACCAATGACCTGAACAACCTGCTGGCGGGATCGGAGACGGCAACGCTGTTTCTGGATGACAAGCTGACGATCAACTGGTTCGCACCCGCCACGAAGGAACTGTTCGATCTGGTGTCGTCCGACATTGGTCGCCCCATCTCGCACTTTGCACGGAAGTTCTTGGACGAGAACCTGCTCTGCGACGCCCGGACTGTGCTCAAGAACCTCACCACCATCGAGTCCGAGGTCACGAGCGATGCAGGACGCTGGTACCTGCGGCGGATGCTCCCCTACCGTACGCGCGACAACCACATCGCTGGCGTTGTCATCACCTTTAGCGACATTACCGAGCGGCAAACCGCCGCCCAGGCGGCCAACGACGCGAGAGTTTATGCCGAGGCCATCGTGGAAACGATCAGGCAGCCCTTGCTTGTTCTGGACGGTGACCTGCGGGTTCAGTCAGCCAATGCCGCCTTTTATCAGTTGTTCCAGGTCAACGAGAAGGAAACGCGAGGCAACCTGCTTTATGATCTTGGCAACCGGCAATGGGACATTCCCGCGCTACGGACGCTCCTTGAGGCTGTGCTTCCGAAAAGCCAGGACGTCACCGACTACGAAGTCGAACACGAGTTTCGTGACATCGGTCACCGCTTGATGATGCTCAATGCACGAAAGCTCGTCCAGGGAGGCGGCCGACACGAGTTGATCTTGCTCGCGATCGAGGACATCACCGACCGCAGAAGGGGCGAGAGTGCCGTCCGCGCCAGCGAACAGCACTTCAAGGAACTCATTGAGGCGCTGCCGGGTGCAGTCTACACCACAGATGCGGAGGGCCGGATCACATCCTATAATCCAGCCGCAGCCGAACTGTGGGGTCGCAAACCGGCATTGGGCTCGGATGCATGGTGTGGCTCCTGGCGCATGTATCGCCCCGACGGCACGATCTTACCCCATGACGAGTGCCCGATGGCGATCGCACTGAAAGAGAAGCGGGCGATAGAGGGTACCGAAGCGGTGGCCGAGCGTCCCGACGGCGTTCGCGTGCCCTTCCTGGCCTACCCTACCCCCTTGCGCGACGCCTCGGGCAAGGTAACCGGGGCAGTGAACATGCTGGTGGATATCACCGAGCGAAAGCAGGCTGAAGCGGTGGCGCAACGCCTGGCCGCGATCGTCGAGTCATCGGACGACGCCATCATAAGCAAATCGCTCATGGGCACCGTGACGAGTTGGAATACAGGGGCAGAACGTCTTTTCGGCTATGCTGCCAACGAAATTGTCCACAAATCCATCATGACCTTGGTGCCGCCGGACCGCCACGATGAGGAATTGGGTATCCTCGAGCGTGTCGGACGGGGCGACCACATTCAGCATTACGAAACGCTTCGCAGGAGGAAGGATGGAACCCTAGTCTGGGTTTCGCTGACCGTTTCGCCGCTGAGGAACAGTGCAGGCAGGGTCATCGGTGCGTCCACGATTGCAAGAGACATGACCGAACGCCGACGCGCCGACGAGCACCGGAAAACGTTGATGGACGAGCTCAACCATCGGGTCAAGAATACGATGGCAGTCATCCAGTCTATCGCCTCCCAGACACTTGGTCACGCATCAACGCTGGACGAAGCGCGGGATGCTTTCGGTTCGCGGCTGATCAACTTGGCCAAGGCGCACGATGCCTTGACACGTGAGAGCTGGCAAAGCGCCAATCTGGCCGACATCGTCATCGATACTGTCAAGCCGCACGCTGGGGGTGAAAACCGCTTCAGGGTCGAAGGCCCCGACATCAGGCTCGCTCCGAGCGCTGCGCTCGCGTTCTCCATGGCTCTGCACGAACTCAGCACGAATGCCGCCAAGTACGGCGCGCTTACCTCGGAAGGCGGACAGGTCGTGGTCGTGTGGCAGATCGAAGAGGAGGACGCCGACCGCCGTCTTGTCCTGCATTGGCATGAGCGTGGCGGACCGCCGGTGGCCATGCCGACGCGCAGGGGGTTCGGCTCGCGCCTGATCGAGCGTGCACTCGCGTCGGAACTTAACGGAGAGGTGCGAGTTGAGTACAAGTCCTCCGGCCTCGAGTGCACCATTATTGCACCAATGCCCGCTGGCCGAGAAATTATGGGAGGGCGTAGTGGCCAGGCCGGTAACGAGGCGAATTCTGATCGTTGAGGATGAGTTCCTCGTAGCCATGGAACTTGAGGACCTATTGATCGGAATGGAACATGAAGTAGTTGCAAGTGTCGCGTGGCTTGATAAGGCATTACAATTGGCCGCTCATGCTGATATCGATTTCGCGATTCTTGATATCAACCTCGGTGGAACAAAGTCGTTTCCTGTGGCTACGATACTGCGCCGACGCAATATACCCTTCCTATTCGCAAGTGGGTACGGCTCCCCCGGGCTTTCGGAAGAGTTTAGCAATGAGCTCACCTTGCAAAAGCCCTATTGTTCTCAGGATCTGAAGCGGGCCATCGTGCAGGCCTGTACGCGGTTGATCTGAACACTCAAACCACTTCTTCAGTGCGTTGAGCGATCACCATGAGAAACCTCTGACGCATGCGGACCGCTAAATACTGACCCTCGGAATGTGTGGAGGTAAAGGTCACGTGAACCGGGGTGCGGTTGCAGTTCAGGTAACGGTATTTTTGGACGCCTTCGAGATTCCCTCTCTATCCAATTACCTATCCTTTTGTGCAATGCAGCAACCATTCCCTCGCACATGCGTTGGGAGGTGTCAGCATCGCGTTGGCCATTGCAACACAAGGATGCTCTGAAATGAGAAATCTATCGGACACCATTGCCCGCCTTGCCGCACTCAAAGCTGCGTATGGTCAGGGGAAACGTCGTTCCCCTCGTGACCGCCTGAAGGACATGGAAATAGCCGGGTCCAATCCTGGAGCCTTAAAAGCGAGGACATTCATTCCTGAAAATCTCGTCTCGGGCGCGCCGCTCGTGGTTGTCTTGCATGGCTGCACGCAAAGCGCAGCAGCGTACGATGACGGCTCCGGATGGTCGGTTCTGGCTGAGAGAGATGGATTTGCACTTCTTTTCCCCGAGCAACAGCGGGCGAACAATGCCAACCTCTGCTTCAACTGGTTTGTGCCAGGCGATGCGAAACGCGATGCAGGCGAAGCCCTTTCGATCCGCCAGATGATTGAGACCATGGTGAAGGCTTACGGATTGGACCGAAGCCGCATTTTCATAGTCGGACTTTCTGCGGGCGGTGCGATGTCATCAGTGATGTTGGCCAGCTATCCTGATGTCTTTGCTGGCGGTGCCATCATCGCCGGATTGCCCTACGGCAGCGCGACGACCATGCCCGAAGCATTCGATCGCATGCGTGGCCATGGTGGGCCGAGCGAAAGCGACCTGCAGAAACTTGTCCGCAGTGCGTCGCCCCACCAGGGAAAGTGGCCCAAGATTTCCGTTTGGCACGGTACTGCCGACAGCATCGTCGACATCTCGAATATGGAGACCATTATCCGCCAATGGGCAGGACTCCACGGGGTCAAGACATCAGACTACGTCAGCGAGCATGAACAGGGCTATGTGCGCAAAGTCTGGCATGGCACGGACGGACGGGAACTCATCGAATCCTACGCAATCGATGGAATGGGCCATGGCACGCCTCTGGCAACCGGCGGCCCGGAGGGCTACGGCACGCCCGGCCCCTATATGCTGGAAACCGGCATATCGTCCACTCTGCGGATCGCAACCTTCTGGGGCCTTGTCGACGTTGGGCATCGTCGTCGGAACAATACAGCAGACACGCGGTCGGAAGATTACGTCCACACGGGCGAGGTTCTCGTGCCCGGAGCGCTGACCAATGACAATGACGAAGGGCGACCAGGCGGTCGTGAACATAGGACGATGAACGCTCAGGCCTCCGATATACAAAAAATCATCGAGGACGCTCTGCGTGCCGCAGGGTTGATGAGGTAGTCAACGTATGTCGTCGCTTCCAGCAAGCAATCAATGCATTGCGAGTTAAATGCCGCCACACTGCGAGTGCGACGGCATAGACCGCCTGTCGCGGGCAACAACGAAATTGTGTCGCCGGCACAACGCCCTTAGGTTCTGCCGAAAGCCTTTTGAAGCATGTTAGCCGCCACGGCGGGTTTTCGTACTCCGTTTTTGTAAAGACGGATTACCGCCCGCCCAAGGGCCTCGGCGTTGTCGCCATTTCCGGAAACACTGCACGCTTCCCGCGCTGCGTCGAACATCTGCTGAATCCAGCTCAGTTCATCCGAGAGAACGCTCCCTTGAAGTCTGGGGTGTACGGGGAAGTTGATCGTGCGTCATCATGGTCCTGAGGACCGTCAGGGTGGTGCATCGGAATCTCCGTAAAAAGGCGGAAGATGCCAAGCCCCCAGTCGTCCCGTGCCGTTAAATTGAGACGATGAAGTAGTGTGCGCCTTTAATCGAGCTACGTATATTAAATAAGACATAGCCGAGGACGGCGAGCGCAGCGATCATGGTCCAAAGGCCCGAAGGAGGCCATGAGGATTGACCGCTGGTTTCGAAAATAGACCGCTGGTTTCGGAAAATGATTTTGGAACCGAACCTGATCCAATGGGTTGAGTGTGTGAAGTCGATCCCGGCTTCGATACCCGGGGAGAATGTCATGCCCAACCAAAGTAGCTCACACGAAAGCGGCAAATCTGGCCAGCCGAGCAAAAACGGTGGCGATAAGTCGACCAAAAAGGCTGCCGATTCGAAGAGCTCCTCCAGCAGCACGCGCGGCGGCACTCATGAACAGCACGTCAAGGCTGGCGAGCAAAGCCACAAGAACGACAAGTAGATCAGTGAGATGATCAAAGAAGGAGCCCGCCATCAGCGGGCTTTTTTTTATTCGACGGTTGCCGAACGCCGACCCTAACTGGTTCCCGCCAATCTCCTGTGAATCGCCGATCCATCCAGTCCGATTCAAAAACGGTGTGCTCCGCACGGAACTATTGGGTTCTCCATCTATTAGGGCTGTGCCAGCGAACAATCAGATTTTCGGCTGGTGACGAGAGAGAGGTTCTCTCGTGCAGCACTTGGGAACTTCCGTGTCTCCAACGTCTCTCCCCTGCAAGACATGCACGGGGCGGTCGGCACGCGATACCACCGAGCGAAATCTGTTCGTTGCACGCTGCATCGCTGCAGGCGTGAACCAAAGGAATATGCTTATGTCCACCCAACCATCCATGTCATATCCACGGGAGGGGGCTCCACTTTCACCCGATGTCCCGCGGGCGGTCGAGCCCTCCGTTGTCGACCCTTTCGTAACGAGGGCCATCAACAAGATATCCTGGGGAGCGGTGTGTGCCGGCGTCGTTCTCGCACTTTCGGCTCAATTCATGCTCAATCTCCTCGGGGTGGGCATCGGGGCCGCCGTCCTGGATCCAGCCACTGCAGACAACCCAGCGGCAAGCACCTTTTCCATCATCGGTGGCCTGTGGTTCGTTGTCGCGGGCATCATCGCCTCCTTTATCGGAGCTTACGCAGCCAGCCGTCTCTCGGGCCGCCCGAGCCAGTCTACGGGCGGCTACCACGGGATTACCACTTGGGCAGTGACAACTCTGGTGATTCTCTACCTTCTTACCACCTCGGTCGGAGCTCTGGTCGGAGGCGCATTCAGCGGTCTGACCAGCGTCATCGGCGGCGTCGGCAAAACCGCAGCAACAGTGATGACGGCGGCCGCGCCAGCGGTTGTCTCGGCAACGGATCCGATGGGCGATATTGAGCGTCAGATCCGCGACGCGAGCGGTGGCACCGATCCTCAGGCCCTTCAATCAGCCGCAGTTTCGGCCATGAGGGCAGTTGCCACGGGCGATCAAGCCCAGATCGACGCTGCCAAGACACGGGCCGCCGATGCCCTCGCAAAGGCTCAGAACATTCCCGTCGATCAGGCGCGTGCGAAGGTCGACGAATATGAAGCGAACTACAAGGCTTCGGTCGAAACGGCCAAGCAACGGGCCCTGGACGCCGCGGAGACCACCGCGACGATCGTTTCACGAGGCGCACTACTTGGCTTCCTCGCGCTCCTGTTGGGCGTCGTTGCAGCCTGGTTCGGCGGAGTGGCTGGCACGAAGCCTGCCGTCGTTGCCGAAGACTACACCCGCGGCAGAAATGCCTAATCAACCTCAAAGGAACACGAACATGGCAGAAGCAAAGAATCTCAACGATCTCCTCTATGAAACGCTGAAGGACATCTATTTCGCAGAAAAGCAAATACTGACGGCCCTACCGAAAATGGCAGAGGCGGCCCAGTCTGCCGATCTGAAACAGGCGTTTGAAACGCACAAGGGCGAGACCGAAACCCACGTGGCACGTCTTGAAGAGGTGTTCGAACTGATCGGTAAGCCCGCCCAGCAAAAGACGTGCAACGCGATCCTTGGCATCATCGAAGAAGGCAAGGAAGTGATAGTGGAATTTGACGGCACGGACGCCCTTGATGCCGGACTTATCGCGGGTGCTCAGGCCGTCGAACACTATGAGATCAGTCGCTATGGAACGATGGTCAGCTGGGCTAAGAGGCTCGGTATGGACGAGGTGGCTGAACTTCTTGCGCAGACCCTTGACGAGGAAGAGACCACGGATGAACTGCTCTCCGAAATCGCCGAAGCAGAGGTGAACGCCGAAGCCGCCTGAATACAGCGGCACTCTCCGGCGTGAGCTTCGACCTCACGCCGGATGAAGTTACTTGCCAGGGATGGAGAACCCCTATGGGCGGTTCGAGCCGGCTCGACTCCACCAGTTGGCTCATCGACTAGGCGTAACAAAGCGTAAATAAGATAGACCTAAAATGGAAAACTGTTCGCCGAAATGCGAACTGCTTGCGTATGAGATAGCAAGTGGCCCGGCAGCGCTTCGTGTTGCCGGGCGCTATCACAAAGGTTCCAACATGGTCCACGATTTCGTGCTCTTTCTTCGTCATCGCCGGTGCGGTTGCCGCAGTCACCGCCATGGTCTTCAATACCGGGCAGTTGGTCGGGTCGTGGTGATCAGACCGCGTTCCAAGAGCGACGAATACGGCTGTAGCCTACCGTAGTCTCCTGGCGTCACATCACAATTCGGGCGATCATGGTGCCAGAGGTGCCGCGATGGACCGGCACAGATGCGATAGCGGGCGGAAATTGCTGATGGTCAAGCGTCCGCATTTGCGCGCGGCTTTAGGCTCGGCGCGGGCTTCTTATGTCGATGAGATTCTTGCAGATTATGATCTCGCCGTCCACGCCCTCCGTTCCAACTCGTCCGACCCCCGGTTCACAGCAGAATTCACAACGATTTGCCGCGAGTTGGAAGATGAAGTGGAACGGCTTCTGGGCTGCTGCTGACCGGCTTCGGTGAGCCATGCCGGGGATGGGACTCCCGATTGTCGATGAAGCTATCCCGGCCGCCTTTCGAAGAGAACCATGTCTGTACGCTTGATGCTACTCCTTGTTGTGGCGGTCTTGGTCGCGGCAGTCGCGAGTATCCTCCTCCTCAAGCGCGAGCCCGGCAT
The DNA here is from genome assembly GCF_014851675.1 of Rhizobium sp. ARZ01. NCBI lineage: Bacteria > Pseudomonadati > Pseudomonadota > Alphaproteobacteria > Hyphomicrobiales > Rhizobiaceae > Rhizobium > Rhizobium sp. ARZ01. The sequence continues at coordinate 208,367 of NZ_JACVAE010000005.1, read as the reverse complement.
CGGCAGCGCGCCTCCGCCGACTGAAGGACAGATCATGCCTTCCCCGACGCGCACGGCGGACGAGTAAGGCGGACGAGTTGGCCTGGTTCGGTAACACTAACGCCCCACAGAAGTTCTGTCCTTCATCTGCGAGCAAGGAGGGTGACCATGACACAGGCTGTTTCGACTTCTCTCACACGACGAATTGTGGTCATGGGGTTGACGCTGGCGGCTGCCTCCTTGGGCGTTATGGCGGAGACGGACAAAGCCAAGGCCAACCAAACGACGCCCGAAAAAAGCTTGCACGAGCGCTGGGCGGCGTCTTCGCCATCGCGGCGGTGGTGGATCACTTCAGTGACGCCGTCGTGAAGAACCCAATCGTCGGCCAGGAGTCCAAGAACCCGCAGTTGCGGAGGCTGCCCGGTTTGAAGTCTATGCGGACGCTGTGGCTCTGCGACGTTTCGGGCGGATCGTCGCCGACGATGGCGACGGAAACCGGTGGCCTGAAGGCGCGCAGGTAGTGCGACACTGCCGGCTGATAGCACCACGGACATCGTTTGTAATAGGCACCGCTAGGCATGCCAAATTGGATAGGTGCCAGACCGACACCTACGCTCCTGGCGATCGATAACCAACTGTTCTTGCTAACTCCATAGCCTCCAGTGTTTCCTCGACCGTAAGCAGTGGCGTCGTCTCGAACTTTGACACAGCGCCACCGCCTCCAATCGCGATTGCGACGGCGGCCATCGAGACGTTGTCGGGTGCCTCCCACAGGTTATACCCGTCGTGCGATCCGAATGCGTACCAAAAGCCGTGAAGCTTACCTCCGACTGATTCAATGTAACTGCGCGCGGCATCCCGACGGTCTTCGGGATTTCGTGTCAATCGATCCCAGGTTTGCGGTGTGTAGCTGAAGCGTGTCAGGTAGAGTGCCATTGCCGATGCTCCTTCACTCGTTACCAGATCATTTTACAGCATAATCGGGATACGATCGTATCGGCAAAACGGTCTCCGTGGCGCTTTAGTTTGCGGCAATACTTGTCTTGGTCGCCCGCCATTGGCGCTGGGCCGAGGCTGGGCAATCATCCGTTAGTTGCCGGAGAGGCATCCGCGCTCCGGCTTTGGAGGAGCGACCCCCATGATTGTCAGGATTTCAATTGCCCTTTTTTTGGCGCTGGCGACTGTGAATGCCTTCGCCAATCAGTGCCCCACCATAATGGCGGCAATTGACGCAGCCCTCCCGAACGCCTCCCTGTCTGAAGCCGACATGCCCAAGGTCAAACAGCTACGCCAGCAAGGCGAACAGTTGCACCAGTCCGGCGATCACGAAGGCTCGCAGGCAGCACTCGGCGAAGCGAAGAAAATGCTCGGAATCTGAAGAGCCGCCCCCGGCCTTTCAGATTCGAGAAATTCGAACGGTCGGCCGCCCGGCTACATTTCCGTCGCGATCTGGTGGCTAAAGATCAATGTCTCCTTGTGGCGCAATCAAGCCGTCCAGCCCTGACACTGGCGACGTCTGCTATCGGAAAGCGGCCAAGCTGGTCTGTACGGCCGACATGGCGGCGCGTTGCGGACAAGTTGCTCAAGCTGGAACCGGCGCAGTTGCGCGATCTCCGGACGTTCGTCTGGAGCCGGATTGGTCGGTGTGCGCCGTGCCCAGGAATTATGCTTTGCCCGATGGCGGCTGCCTGCACGAATGAGCCATAAGCAAGTCTCGCACTCGCGGTGCTTTTTTGGAGCCGCACGGAATCTGTGGACGACTGTCTGCGATGGAATGCAATCACTCGGTGAGGCCAGCCTTGCGCAGGCCGTCCACAATGCGCTCGAAATCGGCGGGGTTCTTGTAGGGCAGCACTTTGCGCCTGTGCTCCAGGGAATAATTGGGATTGATCCGGAACACTTCCTCCCACTCCCCGCGCGCCTCCGCGAAGCGACCCAAGTGACCATAGCTCGCTGCCAGCAACACACGTGAGATGTCAGTGGCTGGATTGCGGACCAGCCGTCGCTTCAGGAGGACAACGGCCTCCTCGTACCTGCCCAACTGGAACATCGCCTGCGCGTGGAAGTGCAGGAAAATGTCCGGATAATATGGATTCAGGGCCATGGCCCGCTCGAAACTGAGGAGGGCCTCGTCGGACCTGCCCGCATAGTGCAGCGCATTGCCAAGGCTCTCGTGGCCCTCCGCAAGATTGGGAGCAAGCGCGATCACGCGTTCAGCCTCGCAGATGGCCACGTCAAGCCGTCGCAGGTACAAGTTGACCACGCCCAGCGCCCAATGTGCGTAAGGGTATTGATCATCGAGCGCCACCGCCTGCGTAGCAGCCTCGATCGCCTGTTCCAGCGATTTCGACGGCGATTGGCTCCACTGGTTGACGTAGCCCAGCGCGTGCGTGACGGCGAGGAACGCGTGGGCCGGGGCGAATTTCGGGTCCAGATCGATGGCGCGGTGCAGCAATTGCTGGCCCTGATTGTTCTGCTCTCTCGTCAGCCGCCACATGTGTTCACGGCCCCGCAGGAAGCAGTCATAGGCTTCCAGATTTTGGGTCTGCTCGCTCGCGAGCCGCTGCTTGTCCCCGGCCGTCAGCTTCAATTCCAGAGCGCCGACGATCTGCTGCGTGACGTCATCCTGCACCGCGAAGATATCGGTGAGGTCGCGATCGAAACGCTCCGCCCACTGATGCCCGCCAGTGGTCGCGTCGATGAGCTGCGCGGTGATCCTCACCTTGTTGCCAGATTTGCGGACGCTTCCTTCCAGCACGTAGCGCACGTTGAGGCTATTGCCGACCTCCTGCACGTTCACGTTCCGGCCTTTGAAAGTAAACGACGAGTTGCGAGCGATGACAAAGAGCTGCGCCAGCTTCGACAAAGCAGTGATGATATCTTCGGAGATTCCGTCGGCGAAGTACTCCTGCTCGGCATCGCCGCTCATGTTGACGAAGGGCAGCACGGCAATCGAAAGGTCCGGCGCCAAAGCGGCCGGCGCACGAGCGACGGTGCCAGCGGTCACTGCTGGCTTTGCCTCTGCGGCGGTGCCGACCTGAAGCGAATAGATGCGGATCGGCTCGGCAATGTTCTTGAGCTGCTTGTTGCCGAGATCGCTGACGGAGAGATCGAGCCTCGCCCTGACCTGGCGATAGGCGTCCTCCGACAGGCAAATAGCGCCGGGGGCTGCGATACCCTCGAGACGCGAGGCGATGTTGACGCCGTCACCCATCAGGTCGCCATCGCTTTCCTCTACTACGTCCCCCAGATGGATGCCGATCCGGAACTCGATGCGCCGATCCTGCTGAACGCCGGCATTGCGCTCGCCCATGCCGTTCTGCACCTCGATGGCGCATCGCACGGCATCGACAACGCTGCGGAATTCGACCAGCGCTCCGTCTCCGGTGCGCTTGATGATACGGCCGTTGTGCACTGCGATGGTTGGATCGATCAGGTCACTGCGCAGGGCCCGCAACCTTGCTAGGGTGCGATCTTCATCCTCGCTGGCGAGCCGGCTGTATCCGACTACGTCCGCGGCCAGAATTGCGGCCAGCTTGCGGTTCTCGCTCATAGAGCCGTACCTCGTCTTCACGATAGCAGGAAGAAAGAGACAGGGGAACTTCTGCCCGGAGCGATCTCGGCTGAGATCAGGTTCTCTAGTGCGTCTGCGACCAACTACAGCGTGTTCACCGACGATGTCTGCTTTCGGGCCGCGGTCGACCTCGGCTCTACGGCCGACATAAAGGCGCAAAGCGGATTGGCCGCCTTGGGCCGAAGAACGAACCCTCTGCGCGGGACTGGTGCGAACGGTGAGCTAGCAGCAAGCCTCTGATCATGACGCCTCGATTGAACGTCGCCCGGCGTGGGCGGACCATTTCGTCTCCTTCAACCTGAGGAGACGATGGATGAGCTCGTCTTCAATGTCCCTTCAGCCCCTTGCGTCAGCGATTAATCGACAACATGAACATGCGGCGCCGCTAGGGGAACCGCAGACTGGAGAAAATTTTCGGCGATGGATTCCACATCGCAGCCTTGGAGGGGAAGGTTTTGTGCACGCTCGCCGGGGACTTCTAAAGAATCCGCGTGAGGTCCGCGACGTTTTGTCTTCGACGTCCCGTACAGCCAGCACGCGACGGTGCCGGCTACGATCCGGAAGACGTATTCAGCCCGCGGCCGGTGTCTGACAATCGTGGTGATTTCCATGTTCCGATCCTAACAAGTCCTTCCCGGCCGAGGATTCGTGCCTTCGGTTGGACGGCTACGTTTCAGTACGAAATCCGCCCGTCCTTGATCTTCCCGCCGTCGGAGGGGTCCTCCTTCAGCATCTCTCGCGCCTCCGTGCTGAAGACGGCGACTGGTGCCGCGACGGCAAGACGCGCAGCCGAGCCCGCGAAATTAGCCGCACTCACCCCGATCTGGTCTGCGACGCTTGCCTTCCCGCCATCCAGACTCTGCCCGGCCAGCCGCCGCCCGAGCAGGCGTACCATCTCTGGGCTGTCGGCAAAGGCGTTGTGGCCAAGAGGATCGTTCGTGGCGATCGCGCTCGTGTCGATGACGGACACCCCGAGATCGTCGAGAAGCGGCGCGTAGGGTCTTAGATCGGATCCACCGACGCGGTCGACACCGCCCGATAACCAGCCGGACGCCTCCAGCGCCTTGTCGCGTGTCGATGTCAGGATCGCAAAGTGCGGCCGCTTTGGCCCCATCTCGGTAAACTGGCGGCGAAACACGTCGATGTCGATGTCCGGCGATGCGAGGATGACGTTCTTGACCTTCACCGGGATTGATTTCTCGCGCATGGCGACCCCACGCAGGGCTTCTGCCGCAAGCCAGCCGCCCATCGAGTGAGCGAGGATCGTCACATCGGAGATGTCGGGACTTTTGACAGCCTGAAGGATTAGATCCTCCAGAGCGCGGCGCGAATAGTTGGCGCTCTCCTTGTCGTAGAGGTAGTCGAAGACACGGCCCCTTGATGGCCAGGTAAAGAGGATCGGTGCGGCTTCGGTTCCTGAGTCATGAACAATTTGCGCGAAGCGGAAGACGGCGTCGGCATAGGTGTTGTTGAAGCCATGTACGAAAATGATGACCTGATGCCGGGTGTTTCGGTTCTTACGGTACCAGTCCAGGGCCTGGCCTTCGGATTGCACCTTGGCCACCTGTGTGACCGCAAACTCCTTTTGCGGGTTGGGCGGCATGCGGGACGGCCACTGCACCTCTCCGATCTTGCGGTTGCGGTCGGGCGGGATAGACACATCGACGCTGTTGAGGGAGATCGCCGTGCCGCGATCGCCGGAATAGAGTCTGCCGGGATATTCCGTCGGTCTGCGCGTCGTCGCAACCAGCATGGTGACCCGGCTAGTGCCGGTCGGGGCGACCGCGAGAGGCTGAAGGACGTTCTGCGCCCGGTTAGCGCAACCCGATGTAATGAGAGACAGGGCCACAAGCACTGAGACGGTTTTGCACGCGCAATGAACGGCGGCGATCGTCGCAGTGAGAGGATGTCCGTTGGAACCCTGGGCAGCGCGCCGAGGGTGCGGGAGCGATGTCGTCATCTCAGTCTTGCTCGACTTCACGCGGGATCCGGAACCAGGCGACGTAGAGCGCCGGCAGGAACAGAAGCGTCAGCGCCGTTCCCACGACAATGCCGCCCATCATGGCGTAGGCCATGGGTCCCCAGAAGATCTCGTGCGAGATCGGGATCAGCGCCAGGGTCGCGGCCGCGGCGGTCAGCATGATCGGCCTCATGCGGTGTTCGGTCGCCTCCACGACCGCATTCCATGGCGACTTACCCGCTGCCCGCAACTCTTCGATCTCCACGATCAGGATGACGGAGTTGCGGATGAGGATGCCGACGAGGGCGAGCACGCCAAGAAGTGCGACGAAGCCAAGCGGGGAATTGCTGGCGTGCAGAGCCACCACGACGCCGATCAGCGCCAACGGGGCAACCGAGAAGACCAGGAACAGCCTGTGGAAGCTCTGAAGCTGAACCATCAGGAGCGTTGCCATCATCAGGAGCATGGCCGGCACCACTTGCGCAATGGGCCCCTGCGACTTGGTGCTTTCCTCGACCGCGCCGCCGACTGCGACGGAATAACCGACCGGCAGCATCCTTTCGAACGCCGCAATCTTGTCAGAGAGCGCCTTCACAATGGTCGCCGGCTGCGTCGCATCGGCGATCCCCGCCTTGACCGTGATGGTTGGAACCCTATCCCGGCGCCAGATCGTCGGCTGTTCGAGCTCGTAGCGGAAAGTGGCGACAGATGACAGCGGGACCGACTGGCCGCTGCTGCTCTGCAGTTGCAGATCGAGCAGCGTGTCGATTGACTCTCGCTCCTTCGCCGCGGCTCGGCCGACCACATCGACCAGATAAATGTCGTCCCGGACCTGCGTGACCGCGTCCCCTTGAACGACGGTGTTGAGCGCCATTGCGATATCCTGAGAGGAGACACCAAGCTGCCGTGCCTTGTCCTGCAGCACGTCGATCTTCACGACGCGCGCCGGTTCATTCCAATCGAAGGCGAGGTTCTTGAGGGAGGGATGGGTGCCGACGACAGCCCCCAGTTTCTGTGCCAGGTCGCGTACCGTCTGGAGATTCTCGCCGGACACGCGATACTGAATTGGCTTGCCGACCGGCGGGCCGATTTCCAGAAGCTTCACATAGGCGTCAGTTCCAGGAAAAGTCTTTTGAAGGTAGGCTTCCACTTCCTGTTTCAGAGTGTCGCGCTCCTCGAGTCCCTTGGTGAGAATGACAGTCTGGCCAAATGAAACGTCAGCCGGCTGCACGTCGAAGGAAAGGATAAAGCGCGGTGCGCCCCTTCCGACGTATGTCGACCAATGCTCGACCGCAGGGTTGTCGGTCAGCACCTCACGCTCGAGCTGAGCCATCTGCCGGCTCGTTTCGGCAATCGAGCTGTTCTGCGGCAGGTTCCAGTCAACGATCAGTTCCGGCCGGTCGGAACTCGGAAAGAACTGCTGCTGCACCATCGACAAGCCGGCGAGCGAGCCGGTGAAGAGGACGATCGTGGCGATGATCGTCATCCAGCGCCAGCGCAGGCAGAATTGCAGTATGCGGGAGAACGCCGACGCGAACCGACCCTTGTGTTCGGCGTGCTTCTTCATGGTTTTAGGAAGCAGGGTCACGCCGATGAGCGGCGTGAACAACACGGCAACGATCCAGGAGACGACGAGCGATACGGCGATGACGACGAAGAGGGTGAAGGTGAACTCGCCGGCGCTGCTTTTGTTGAATGCGACGGGTATGAAGCCCGCGACGGTCACAAGCGTGCCGGTTAGCATCGGGAAGGCCGTGGACGTGTAGACGTAGGTGGCGGCTTTCCTCAGACTGTCACCCATTTCCAGCCGTGCCACCATCATTTCGACCGCGATCATGGCGTCGTCGACGAGAAGACCGAGTGCGATGATGAGCGCACCGAGCGAGATTCGCTGCAGTGAAATGCCTGAATAGAACATCACCATAAAGGTGATAGCGAGAACCAGCGGGATTGCGACGGCCACGACCAGTCCGGCCCTGAACCCTAGACTGATGAAACTGATCGCGAGCACGATGGCGACCGCCTCGAACAGGGCCTTCGTGAAGCCCCCCACTGCCTCGTGAACCACTTTCGGCTGGTCGGAGACCTGTTCGACCGAAACGCCGACCGGAAGATCCTGAACGATACTGGTCATCGTCTTTTCGAGCGCTTCGCCAAAGGCAAGCAGATTGCCGCCGGTCTTCATGCCAATCGCGAGCCCGATCGCCGGCTTTCCATTGAAACGGAAGTGCGAAATCGGCGGATCGACATAGCCGCGGGTGATGTTGGCGACGTCTGTCAGCGGAAAGAAGCGATCGTTGACCCTAAGGTTGATCCCGCGCAAGGTGTATTCGGAAATGAAACGCCCACCGACGCGAAGGGCGATGCGTTCCGGTCCCGTCTGGATGAAGCCTGACTGAGTGACGGCGTTCTGCGCCTGCAGCGTGGCAATGACGTCGGCGCGGTCGATGCCGAGGGCAGCGATTTTGCGGGTTGAGAATTCGAGGTAGATGACCTCGTCCTGCGCACCGAGGATGTCGACCTTGCCCACGTCGGGAATCTTGAGGATCCGCGTCCGGGCGTCCTCCGCGAAATCGCGCAATTCCCGATGACTAAGTCCTTCACCCGCGAAGGCAAAGATATTGCCGTAGACATCTCCGAACTGGTCGTCGAACAACGGTCCGAGCACGCCCTGGGGGAATTCGTGCTTGATATCGTCAATCAAGTTGCGCACCCGCGACCAGGTGGGTTTTACATCATTCGCATTCGTATCCGGCAGAAGATCGACGAAGACGATCGTCTGACCTGCGGTTGTGATGCTGCGAGTATGTTCGAGATTGTTGAGTTCCTGCAGCTTTTTCTCGATACGGTCGGTAACCTGCTGCGTCACTTCCTCGGCAGAGGCGCCGGGCCATTGGGCCTGGATGACCATGGTCTTGATTGTGAAGGATGGATCTTCTTCACGGCCAAGGCCCATATAGGCATAGGCGCCCGCGACTGCGAAGATGATCATGAAATACCAGACGAGAGAGCGATGCTCGAGCGCCCAGTCTGAAAGATTGAATTTTGTCACGGATGGCGCTCCTGTTCGCGTTTCACCTTCTGTCCTTCGGAAAGCTCATCGACGCCGGCGACGACGACTTCTTCGCCTTCCTGCAACCCGGACAGAACCCGCACCCAGCGGGAACCACTCGCCTGGCTTTCGAGTTGGACCGGTCGTGATGAGACGGTGCCTGCGGATTGATCCACGACCCAAACGTGGATGGCGCCATCCCTGTCGCTGATGGCAGAACTGGGCAGGGCGACAGCTCGTTTTCGCCCTTCGACTAGTGGTGTCGCGGTCACCACGGCACCCAGGCGGAAAACTTCCGGCGCCCGGTCTATGGCGACCTTCAGTCTGTGGGTGCGGGTATTGGGATCCGCTTGCGGTGCGATCTCGCGCACGACGCCAACAGCCTGCATCGTACGGTCGAGTTGAAGGGCAATGCTGAATCTGTCGTTCAGGCGCGCGGCTCGAAATTGCGCTTCGGGTACATCGATGACCACATCACGCTGTTCGAGACGCGCCAGTTTCAAGACCGGTTGGCCCGTCGAGACTGTCTGGCCGGCTTCTGCGTATGTGGCTGTGACCACACCGTCGAATTCCGCCCTCAACTCCGCGTAGCCAAGCTGCTCCTGCGCCTTGGCGAGGCTGGCTGTTTCTTTTGCGACGTTGGCCTCAGCCGACTTCAGTTGTTGTTCGGCAAGTTCGTGATCGGCAATGCTCGAGGCGCTCTTGTGGGCGAGAGTTCGTTTACGCCCTTCTGTTAATAAGGCGTTTTCTAACTGCCCCTGGGCATCGCGCAAGTTGGCATCTGCGCTCCTGACTGCGAGGCGGAGACTGAGGGGATCAATTTCCGCCACGACATCCCCTTTCCGCACGAGATCACCAACGTCGACCTTGCGGGATACAATTCGTCCAAGTGTTCGGAACGCCAGGTCGGTCTCGATGCGGGCCCGCACGACGCCGGGAAAGCTCTCGACAACTTCCTGCTCGCCTTTTGCCGTCACGGATTTGACGGGACGGGGGCTCGCCTCTTCTCCTGCGATTGAGCTTTGCTCGCAGCCGACAAGGAGCGAGATCGACAGAAAGAGTGGGAGAGTGGTGTATAGGCGACTAAGGATCATCTCACTTGCCTTCCCAAGCTACTGCCTGGCCTTCCTTGAGGAACTTTCCACCCTCCGTGACGATCAGGTCGTCCGGGGCGATGCCGCCGGTCACGACGAAATCGCTCTTGCGGTACCGGGTGACCGAAACTTTGCGGAGGGTAACGGTGTGGTTTTCGTTGTTGGTCAGCCACACGGCGGGTTCCCCCTTGGCGGAGGCAATCGCATTGTAGGGCAGCACGATTCCGTCGCGCGCTGCGGAGCGGAGTTTGCCGACCACCGGCGTGCCAAGAGGCCAGTGAGAGTTCTCCTGGAGCCCCACCTTGATCCTGATCGTGCCGGCTTTGGTGTCGATCACCGGGGAGACTTCCCGGATATTCGCGTGCACTTCGAGTGCCCGATCGCCAACTGGCGCCACCGCGACATCCGACAACGGCGGGCCGTCCAGAAAAAACGCTTCGAAGACATCGAACACCACATCTCTCGGGCCGTCATGGGCGAGCTTGAGGACCGACTGCGCCGCCGAGACAACCTGCCCCACTTCTAAGCCGCGGGCGGTGATGATCCCGTCGGCTTCAGCCTTCAACTCCGTATAGGACAGGGCGTCCTCGGCTGTAGCCAGCGTGGCCCCGGCAGCTTCCAAAGAGGCTTGGGCACTCGTCAGGTCTTTTCGAGCCTCATCAAACGTCTCCTGCGAAATGACCTGCGATTGCACGAGGGCCTTTGATCGCTCAAATGCCAGCGCCCTCTGTTTGACCACCGCCTGCGCCGATTCCAATGCAGCTCTTGCAACGCCGACATCTGCCTGCTGCTCGGTATCGTTGAGGCGCGCCAGGACCTCGCCGGCGCGAACATGTGCACCCACGTCAATCAGCCTCTCAATCACTCTGCCACTGACGCGAAATGAGAGTTCGGTCTGGATCCGCGCCTTTACCTCACCGGTAACTTCCGCACCCGGCCGATACTGGGCCGTGATCGCGGAAACGACCCGCACCTGTTGCGGTAGTGGCGCCAACTCGGCTCTTTCCTCGCAGGCAGCCAGGGATGCGCAAGCGAGACCAATTCCCAGAATTCGAAGGGGCTGCATTTTTTTCTCCGTTGCCATTGCAACCATCAGAGAGCGGCGGGGATTCGCGTGCAGTCTGAAATGCGTAAGGGTCATGGCCCCATGTTGACAGCGCCCACTTAAAGATAAGAGTGGACGCTGTCAACATCTTGCCGGTGGAAAAGTTGACAGGCGCAACATGAAGGCCTAAATGGACGCGTATGACCAAAGCCAGTTCCACCGCAGATCAGCGGCCCTACCACCATGGTGACCTGCACAGGGCCATCGTAGGTGCCGCACTCGATGTCCTCAGCGAATCGCAAAGCACGGGGTTTTCGCTTCGTGAGCTCGCCCGTCGGGCGGGCGTCAGTCACAACGCCCCGTACAAACATTTCGCCGACAAGCGCGAATTACTGGCCGCCGTCTCGGCGGTTGGGTTCGAACTGCTGGCGAAGCGCATGGCCGAAGCGACCAAGGATCTCGACAGTCCTCGCCAGAGGCTGGCGGCTATGGCCCGCGCTTATGTTCGCGGCGGCGTCAACAATCCGGCGCTCTACAGATTGATGTTCGGCGGCTACCTTGCCGGACAGGACGAAGGGCGTCCGGCTATCGAAAGAACCGCGGCCTACAACATGAAAGCCCTTGTAGTTGACGCGATTGCCGACGGCGCTCTCGGGCGCCCCATTGCAGATACCGAGGCCAATACCCGCACGATCGATGGGGCGATCCTCGTTTTTTGGTCCCAAATGCACGGTCTGACTTTGTTGCTGGCGGACCGCCTCGTTGGACCCAGCGACAAGATGGAGGAGCTGACCGAGAACGTCCTGCAAGGAATGCTCGACGGGCTGGTGAATAGCATCCCCGCAGTGCAGGAAGGCGTTTGGGTAGGCCCTCCGCTAGCAGGTTAGAAGTACCGATGACGAGTCCGCTGGGCACCGAGGCTCCTCGGCGAGCGGCAGTCATCTTCCTGGTGCACGCCCGCGTTCGATCCGAGAGGAGAAATCTCATGGAGGCATACATCTCTGCCCTGATGGGCCTCGCCGGTGTCGCGGTCGGCGGTCTCGCCTCGTTCGCGACTGCCTGGATGACGCATCGGTCACAGGTGAGGGAAAAGCATCGCGAGGTCGAGGTCGCCAAGCGCGAAAAGCTGTTTTCGGATTTCATAGCCGAAGCCACGAGGCTCTATGGTGATGCATTAAGCCATCAGAAGGACGACGTCTCCGATCTCGTTCTGCTTTATGCACTGGTCGCCCATATGCGTCTGATCTCGTCCCGACCAGTCGTAGATGCAGCGGAACTAGCGATGGAAAGGATCGTTGAAACCTACCTGACCCCCAATCGCTCCCTCTCTGAAATGCGAGACCTCGCGCTTTCAGGCGCGATGAACTTTCTCCAGGATTTCGGCGAGGCTTGCCGGGCGGAACTTGCGGCAGGGTACGCGGCCTCCTCCGCGCGTCAGTTCCATTGAGATCGCCGGCGAAGAACGCTCAACATCCTGCACCTTCACCTTCATCAGCTCACTGAGCCACCTTGGCTGCTCTCTCCCAGAAGCTCGCTCCGCCCGAAAGATAGCGCTTGTGGCGGCGCGGTCATTATCGACGCTCCGAAAGATCGTGAAACGGGTCCGCAACATGACAGAAGCATAGCGCTCGGGACTGAAAGGTCCGATCCTGCACCGTCGCTCTGTGCCGACTCCTTGGGCGAAGGCAAGGATTGGAAGAGTTCGAATCCATAGAAACCGGAGGATTGGCGGGTCAATGCGCCGTCCGCTTTTGGGACGCGAAAGAGGCTGTCGAAATGTCCATCATGGAGGCGCAAAGCCGCTCGATCACAATCTTTGGAATTGAGAAAGCTATGTCGACACGTGCAGCCCCACTGTGAGCGGGGCTGCAAGCGCTCAGATCTCAGTGTGCTCCGCGAGCTCCAGTGCATCCTCAATGTCCACGCCGAGGTACTTGACCGTATTTTCGATCTTGGTGTGCCCCAACAGAAGCTGGATCGCACGAAGATTGCCTGTCGCTTTGTAGATCATTGCGGCCTTAGTGCGCCGAAGCGAGTGCGTACCGTAGTCTTCGCGTCGTAGACCAATTGCGGTCACCCATTCATCGACCAGTCGGGCATACTGTCGAGTACTCAGATGATCGGTATGGTCGACCCGACTGGGAAAGGCGTAGTCGTCAACTGTTCCACCTCGACGCTCGAGCCATGCAAGCAAACTTGCCCTCACGTCTGCCGTGATTTCGAACTGGCACGAGATCGCAGCCACGCAGTTTGCTGTCGATTGCGAGATCAAACAACGCGCGATCTCTCATACATGAGCGCAGTGAGGGGGCCGATGGCCGACTGTCCGCTGCCAAGACACCCAACACGAAAACGGACATCTGAGCTCTTGCCCCGTCAAAATTGCGACGGGCCCTCGCTGCTCATCTCATGTAACGCGCTCCCTGAACCTTGTGATCGAAAATTTGCCAAGGTCATGTCTCGGCTTCAGATCCTGCACAAGATCGGCGATGACCAGCCCCATGCCGGGGCCGATACCGAAGCCGTGACCGCTCATGCCAGTCGCGATCGTCACGCCGCCGATCGATGCTTTATCGACGATCGGCAAGGCGTCGGGCATGGTGTCGATCATGCCGGCCCACGAAGCCTTGATGCGCGGTCTGCCGATTTGCGGAAAGGCCTTCGCGAAAAAGCTTTTGACACGTTCCAGTTCCTTCGGATTTGGAGTGGGGTCCAGTATGCGGCATCGCTCGAACGGCGTTTCCTGCTCCGGGCTCCACCGGCGCCTCGTGCCCCACGCATCGGGATAATTCTTCGGCGCGGCAAAACTGGCCAAAGAGTGGTCCACGTTCGTCATGGCGAGCCCGACCTGGCATCCCCGATGCAGCTTGGTTCACCCGCTCAACAGGTGATGCCATGCGCAGAAGCGCTCGACGACGAACCGATTTTCGTCAAGACGACTTCGTCGCCATTTGCTTCCACCAGGATGGAAAAATATCTCCGCGACAACGGCATCGGCACTCTCGTCGTGACGGGCGCGGTTGCGGGTTTTTGTGTCAATACCACCGTTCGGGCTGGATCGGACCTCGGCTTTAAGATGATTGTGGTGCGTGATGCCGTCATGGGTTTTGACATGCCTGACGAGCAGCTATCCGCGCGCGCGATTTTCGATGTAACAATGGCTTATCTCAAATCCGATTTCGCGGAAATCATCGAGAGTGATGCGATCGTAGCGGCCAGGTAGCCTATAACGAGCATTTTAAAAGGCTGCGACGCCCTCGATGCAAGTCGTAACGTCGCCACCGACCCAAATCTGATCTTCAACCAGTTCAACATAAACACGGCCTTCCCGTCCAAGGACGGTGCCTTGGCTGGCAATGTATGATGAAGGAGCGCTGCCGTTGCCAATCAACCATTGAGCGATGCCTGCATTTAAGCTGCCGGTTACCGGGTCTTCAAAACCGGCCGCGCTAAAGGCACGCACCTCGAAATCCGCTTCCCGCCCATCCTTTGTTGGATCCCAGGGGGCAACGACACCGACCCGTAGTCCGGACAGGACGGCGAAATCCGGGCGAAGCGCGAGGACGTCAACCCTGGAGCGCAGTAGGACAGCGAGCCAGCCAGGGCCATTGTCCACCCAGTTGGCGTCGACGATGTCATCAGAGGTCAACCGCAGGCCCTTGAGGACTCGCGTCAGTGTGTCGCGTTCCACCGGGCCTGATCGGCGCAGTTCGGGGGCTTCAAAGGAAAGTCGTCCATCGTTGCGCCGAATGTGAACCAGTCCTGCCTCGCACTCCTGGACAATCTCGCGCCTCTTTGGCCTTCCGCCGGACGACAGCCATGTGTGGCAGCTCCCCAAAGTGGGGTGGCCCGCGAAGGGCAACTCAGCAACAGGTGTAAAGATGCGAACGCGGTAGTCGGCATCTGCCAACCTCGGCTGTAGAAGGAAAGTCGTTTCGCTGAGGTTCGTCCAGCGCGCGAAGGCAGCCATCTCAGACGCGGTCAGAGAATCTGCTCCAATGACAACCGCCAACGGATTGCCTAGCAAAGCTTTGGAGGAAAAGACATCGACCTGCTGGAATGAAAATTTTGTGATTCCGTGTCTCATTATGATCTCCTGACGCTCTCATTGTATGCGCTGCAGCGGATAAGTTAGTCCTTGATTTCAATCTGGGCTTCGTGCGCCGCAGCAATGAACGCAAATCTTGCCTCCTCGGACGTCTTCTTGCCCTTGATCGCCGCCTCGATGACAAGAAGGGCCCGGTTCAGTTCTTCGCCATCGTCAATCGGCCAATCTTCAATGAGTGCCCATGAGGCTTCTTGAGTGTTGCTTATGGTCGTGAATTTTCCTGGCGCTTCCAGTGCCAGAGTCACGCCCTTGTTCCAGTTGTTGCTCACGGATTGGCCTCCAGGATACGATTTGGAAAACTGTTAGCATCGATCAACACATGATGAGAGGGTGTGGGAGTCAGTTTTCGGCGCAAAGTAGATGGGTACTGACGTCAGCTTGGGGGCGCGAAGGAGACGCCGGACTTGGCTTAGTGGTTGTGCCATCGCGGGAGCGAATAGCAACAGGCCCGCGTGTCAGTTGCTTTGGCAAGAGACTGGCAACAATTTTCGACTGCGAAACTCTGGCAATGTCCGACTTCGAACGATCCATGCGTTCGTCGGCTGCAATCGTCGCACTGCAGGCTGCTTTTGGGCCTTGAACGCGCGCCACTTACCGCTTAGTTAACCGATGTCCGCAGCATAAACAGGATGGTGACTCATGGACTTCAACCCGATTGCAAAGCCGCTTCATGTTGCTATTCGGGAATCTGTCTATGTCCGCTATTACGCTTGCAAATCTTTCGTGGTCCACGCCTGACGGAAGGCCGCTTTTCTCCAATCTGAATCTTAGCTTTGGCGTGGAACGCGTTGGCGTTGTCGGCCGTAACGGTGTTGGCAAGACGACACTGCTCAGGCTGATTATCGGCGAACTGGTAGCTTTCTCCGGGTCGGTCGGCGTCTCCGGCAACCTTGCCATACTGCGCCAGAGTGTCCATGTCGCGCCGGATGAGACCATCGCCGATCTGTTTGGCGTACGACAGTCCCTTGCATTGCTTGCGCGCGCGGAAGCGGGCGAGGCCACCGTCAACGAACTCGCCAGTGCCGACTGGACGCTTGATGCCCGCGTCGGCGAGGCGCTGGCCCGCGCTGGACTCCAAGCGCATGCCGAAACGTCACTCACCACGCTTTCAGGCGGTCAGCGCACACGCGCTGGACTCGCGGCGTTGATCTTCGCAGAACCTGACTTTCTGATTTTGGACGAACCCACCAACCATTTGGACCGCGACGGCAGGCAGGCTGTGATCGATCTTCTTGCCGGTTGGCGCGGCGGAGCCATCATCGTTAGCCATGACCGAGAGCTACTTGAGACTGTTGACGCGATCGTTGAGATCACACCACTTGGTGCGATCCGCTACGGCGGCAACTGGAGTCGGTACCGCGAACGCAAGTCGCAGGACCTCGCCGCCATCGAGCGCGATCTCGCTGACGCTGAAAAGCGTCTGGTGGAAGTCAAACGGACGGCACAGACAACCATCGAACGCAAGGCGCGCCAGGACGCTGGCGGCAAGCGGAAAGCCTCGAAGGCCGATATGCCGCGAATCGTTGCCGGCGGACTGAAACGGCGTGCGGAAAACACGAGCGGTTCGAATACCCGGCTCGCCGACAGGCTGCGAACCAAGGCGGCCGATGATGTGTTGGCGGCACGCGAAAGGATCGAGATACTACAGCCACTTTCGGTGACGCTTCCACCAACCGGCCTGCCGACGTCAAAGCTCGTTCTGCGGGTCGACGGCGTTACTGCCGGCTATCATGCCGAAAGACCGATTCTTCGCGATCTCTCCTTTGAGATGGTCGGGCCGGAACGGGTCGCTGTCACTGGGCCGAATGGCTCGGGGAAGACGACACTTTTGTCGCTAATCTCGGGTGGATTACGGTCGTTCGCAGGCACTGTGCGGGTGCCGGTCAAAATGGCGATGCTCGACCAGCGAGTGAGCGTGCTTAATCCGGCTCTCTCAATCAGAGACAATTTCCACCTTCTCGATCCGGAGGCGGATGAGAACAAATGTCGGGCAGCGCTTGCCCGGTTCATGTTTCGAGCCGACGCGGCTTACCAAATGGTTGGCACGCTTTCCGGCGGACAGATGTTGCGAGCCGGTCTCGCCTGTATTCTTGGTTGTTCTCACCCACCGTCGCTTCTTGTCTTGGATGAGCCGACGAACAATCTGGACATGGACTCAATCGCCGCTGTCGAGGCGGGATTGCGTGCATATGACGGGGCATTGTTGGTGGTAAGCCACGATGAGGAGTTCCTCAAAGCGATCGGCGTGACGCGTCGGCTGGAGCTTGATCGGTTTGTTGCCGTAGGTCTCTGGTGAGCTATTCGCCGGGAGGAGTTGGCGAGGCAGTCGAGCGCCTTGCGGGCGAGTGGCGACGACCGCTCTTGGCCCTCAGCGGACCGTCAACTTTCAGGAAATCGCAAAGGCGACCTGAATGACGCCGTTGAGCGCAGTGTCGCGATTGCCTGCAACTGGCCCACGCCCCAACTACCAAATCCCTGCTCTTGACGGATTCGAACCTTCCGCCGGTACACAGGGTTAACGAGCCTCTCAGTTTTTCATTCTTTTCGCTTCCTTAGCAGGGGTGAACTGCATCAAACTCCAACGGCAGCCCAATCTTTCCAGCCGCATCATTTCATCAAGGTGACAGGGCGCCGGCTGAATGTCCGCGGCCGACCGGCCGTGGCCGAAGTAGCGAAAAACAGTTCACTTTCAGGTACGTCCCCGGTACTCGGGCTCCAATGCGGAAATAGACCTCGCCCAGTTCCACCGCGTGATGTTGTGAAATTCTAGCAGGGCGTTGTCGCGCCTTTCATAAGCCCTAACGTGTCGTTGTCAGGGAACTGACGCCTTGGCGGAGGGTACAAAGCGCTCGCGGCTCGATAGGTCCATATTCAGCTGCCAGACGAATACCTGATACTTCGCCGAGCTTGACTTCTGGTCTTCATTTACTTGCTGAGGGTAGGCATAGGGCGATTTGAGATGAAGCGAGCAAGGGAATTCAACCTCCGGATATTCATCAAAACGCCTTTGAAGGCTCTCACCCAAGACGTGGACGGCGCCTTTCACTTGGATTTTCCCGGCTTTGCCGAATGGCAGGAATGAAGCAGCTCTTTGCCCATCACTCCACTTATATGTCGAAATCTTCGTGATCATGGACCGCTCCCCTGCCAGCACGAAGAATGCTTCTGCATTGTCAGCTCTGGCAACCAGTTCGAGCCGAAGCAGATCCCACAATATCGCTTGTCGCGAAATATTTGCGTGATTAGTCCACTTCGTTTCCACGACCGCCAGAGCCTTTGGAAACCCCGTCACAGCTGCAAAGTCCACACGCGGATACGACCCTCCAGCACCTTTCAGTGAGGGGTGCTTGTGTTCAGCCGTGACGCCACATTTGTACTTATATTGCAACGCTTGCGAAACAGGTGTTGTCAGATATCGTTCGGAGAACATCCCACCACGCCCGAGCGCGTACTCGTAATGGAGAAAAGATCCGACCGCTTGCGCGATTAATTTTGTAGTGGAAAGCATTATTTTACAGTCCAGTTCCCGGTCTCCGTGGACGCGTGTTCAGTATAGTTCCGCCCTACATCCTTCGGCATCCAACTCCTTCGAATGCCAAACGATCTATCAACAGCTGATTTCCCATGCGTTAAAGCGACGAGACGATTTTCTTGTGAGGAACAAAGCTCATCTGAGAGGCCGCCGCGGAACCATGCGTCCAAACGCAGCTACAAGTCGCGCTACTCGCGCCCTACCATTTCGACTCCGGTTAAGTGCAACGACGGCCGGCATGGCACAATTACTGTGACACGTGCACCGAGCGGTCGCACCGGAGCTGGCGTACGGTTGCCTTTGGTACAGACTCCACGACGGTCGTCGCCAACACTTCGCAGCCAGCACAAGGCGCAGACGCTGGCACTACGCCCTCATATCTGGCTGGATCGTTCCCTCTAGCTCCCTCCTACAGCTCTTATTCTTCATCGCAGGTCTACACCGGGAATTGCCCAACGCCCGAGAGCATCGATGCTGCCGGCTATTTCCACTGGGGTGGAGATCTACAAACCTACTGGTCAATATGTGGGTTACACTCAAAACGGAACTGAAATGACCCTGAGAGGGTGGGGCCGAAAAATACATCGGCCGCAAGCTGATTGGCTCCGATGCGGGAATAATTTAGGTGGGTCTGAACAAGTGAGTCCGAACTAGCTTGTGAGGTTGCAGCGGGCCACATAGAGTTGGCCCGACTGACCGCAGAGGTGGTTTCCGGAACCTGGCCCGCTGATCAGTGACGTGCATGGCGCCTTCCGCGGCCTCGGTGATGCCGCCAAGACACAGGCTCCCGAGGTCGTTTAAGCCGGCGGTTTCGATCAAGACGTCGGTGCCTGCCAGCGAACTCGTTTACCTGGACTGCGGCAAGCGCTTCAAATCGCTGAAGCGCCATCTACAAAACAATCTCGGTTTCAGCCCTGACGACTACCGCGCACGCTGGGACCTTTCAGCATATCCGATGGTCGCGCCCGACTACGCCGAAACCCGATCGTCGTTGGCAAAGCAGATGGGCCTTGGGCAAAAGGGTACGAGAGCCAGAAAAACAGCCAAAGCAAAGTGATGTAGCGATGTAGCGCTCGGGCCGCCCAAAGGAATGGCAGCCGGCCGAGAGCTCGTTCCACACCTGCGTTGCAGCGGTCCGCTGTTGGTGTAGCACCTGGACGAGGTGGTCGTCATGATCCGCGGAAAAGGGCCTGACGGAATCCTTTACTAGCAACTAAGTTGCTAGTTGTTGAGGACCAAACAGTATTTTAAGGTGGCGTTGTTTCCCGCATCGAGCCCTGGCAGTTACATTCATGATAATTCGCTTATCCATGCCGTTTGATCTGCCAGCCCTTCGCGAACTGTTTCTGCAGTCGCGACAGTCGGCGTTCAATTGGGAACTGGCATCGACGCGTACCCTCTTTGATTATGACAGCCAGACCGACGGCGAATGGCAGTTGGTGGCTCTCGATGGCCAACGCCTGATCGGATTCATTTCGGTTTGGGAGCCAGACGACTTCATCCATCATCTACACGTTCATCCGCAGTTCGTACGCCGAGGTATCGGACGGATGCTCCTTCATGCGCTGCCCGGTTGGTATACCAAACCTTACCGGTTGAAGTGTGTTTCCCTCAATGAGGCTGCTCTGGCATTTTACCGTGACAATGGCTTTAGACCCATCGGAAGGGGTGTCGCAGAGGATCACGAATATGTGGTGCTTGAATCTAGCCGGGGTTCATAGGGTTTCCTCCATCCCGCAAATGCTCCCCCTAAGCAGACCCGGCGCTATCGCGCCGGAACCTTTTATTGCGGCCTCTAGAGGCTCTCCACAACCTAATCAATCAGACCAGAAGCGCTGAAACGTTGTTCGACGAATGCTGTGCACTATTCACCTGGTGCATATGCGCCTATGGACGCACCCAAATAATGATGGCCTCATTTCTATCGTCGTGCATGGCAGGCATCGAGTGCCTGGGCGACGCCGTTGCGCTTGAAGCCGCTCCCGAAGAGATTGATACGATCATCGTGGCGGGGGGCAGCGAAGATGGGCTACGAAGAGCTATCTACGAGACCAATCTGATCAAATGGCTGAAGCTTCGCTCTTCAAGCACACGCCGGTTGGCCAGCGTATGCACGGGAGCCTTCGCACTTGCTGCGGGGGGCTTTCTTGATGGCAAACGCGCGACAACTCATTGGAATTCAGTTGGCTTACTACAAGAACTGCGGCCACAGATCAAAATCGAGCCAGATGCGATCATTGTGGCTGAGCATCCAGTCTACACCCTGCCGGGATTACGGCGGGGATTGAACTATGCCTGGCACTTGTGGAAGCCGACTGCGGCGCGCAAACGGCGCGCTCAGTCTCGCGCCACTTGGTGCTGTTCATGCGCAGGCCGGGAGGGCAAACCCAGTTCAGCCCAGGTCTCGCAACATAGGTGACGGCGACGCCACGCCTGCGCAGCCTGGTCAACGAAATCCTCGAAGACCCGACTGCCAAAACCTTAGCGTAGGATTCCGCCCCTCACTGGCGTTGGTCGAGCAGCAGGCCGAAGGGCAGGCAAGTGTGCCGGTTGCGGCATCGCCGGCAGCGGACTGCAGTTCGAGCGCGAGCACGCGCTGCCATCCTGCCGGGCTTGCTGTTGGGAGACTACACACAGCTTTGTGTCGTTGACGTCGCGCAGGCGACGCCTCAGTCCTAATAGGTCTCCCGCAACGAGGATGCGCCACCCGGCAGGGCAGCACCCGCCTCGGCCAAGGCCGGGGCCGCGGGCAGGACAGCCCCGGTGATCATCATCGCGGCGAGGGCGAGGTAGCGGCCGAGCGTCATGGGTGAACGGAGCCCATGCTCAGAACCTCACTGCGAGGTTTGCCTTGAACCCGCTATCGCGAGCGTCGGCGGCGAACTGGCCGGTATAGGACAGGCCGAAGGTGGCGTCCGGCGTCAGGCTGAGGTCAAGACCCGCCTCGATCACCGCATTGTTTTTGGCGATCGGTACGCCGGCAATGGTGAAGACGTCACCGGCCGAGAACGCCTGGCTGGCCGTCGGCGTGGTGTCGCCGAAGGCATGAGAGCACGAAATGGACGAAAGGGGTGGCAGGATTGCCGGAAGGGTCACGCCGCCAAAAGGACAAGACTTGCCGCGATCAATATTAGGCCGGCAACGAGCGGCGTACGCGCATTGGCGCGCATGGCTACGATTTCATCCAGTTGCTCACCCTCGGCCAAGCGATCGAGTGCCTCCTTGCGGTAACGGACTGAGCCGCTCTGGCCGTTTGTTTCATTGCCCACAATATTGGACCTAAAGTTTGTTGATCTGCGAACGCTCCCCGGTGTCTATGCGCAGGGAGTTTCCAATTCGCCGCTACGCTCGCCGGCCAAAAGAGTCAAGCATGGCATTCAACCAAATCTGGCGGCATCTGGGGCCGTCCTACAAGCGTTTCACACAGATGAGCGGTGATGGTTTCGTCGCAACACCGCAGCGCCTACAAGGTATGGCGGCGGAATGTGGTGCCGTAGCCCTTGCCATGCTCATGGCGCACTATGGCCGGGACATCCCACTCGATGTCCTTCGGCGCCGAATCTGCTCCCCGCTGGCGGGGTCGACGTTGCGGCACCTCCGTGATGCGGCACGAGAGGAAGGCTTCTCCGCGACAGCCCGGCGGCTCGACCTCGACGGCTTGGCCACTGTACCGCTCCCCGCAATCGTGCATCTGCGCTTCCTCCATTTCGCAGTGCTCGAGGCCGTCTCCCCGGCGAGGGTTCGCCTCAACGATCCCGCCGAAGGAGTGGTCGAGTTGGATATGCGTGAATTTTCGCGCCAGTTCACCGGCATCGTCCTCACCATCGTATCAAAAGAGCCGAGCGAAGCCGAGCGGAGGCGCCTGATCCAATGGGGAAATGCGCGCTGGGGTCCTGCCTGTCTTCCTGCAACGCTCCTTGCGGCTAGCGCAGTCGCTACCCCGCTGGCGCTGACGACAGGACAGATCGGCTTGACGCTTATTTCAATCCTGCTTTTGCTTGCCGGGGACGGCCTAGTCATGCGGGGAACCCGCCTTGCCGCCCGCAGCAGTGCCGAAAGACATGCTGCATGCCTCGAAGAACAAGTGAAGCGCTGGCCCGCCCAGGACATGGTTCTTTCAGGGCGGTACCGACTCGATGCGATGTTGTCCGCAATTGTACCTCTCACCGACCCGCTCCTGCAGCGAAACGTCATATTCCTGCCCGCGCTTGCCGCCTGTCTGGCGTTTCCGCCGTTCCTTGCGGGGCTTTTTGGCCTTGCACAAAGCCTGCTGCTGCTTGTGGCATGCAGCTTGTTCATCGCTACATCCAGCGGGCGGGGACAACGACACGCCCAGAGAAGTGATTTGGAGGCCGAGCCCGGCCTTCTTCCGGCAATGCTGTTTGCGCCTGTTGCTCGTTGGCGCCTTGGGGCCGGCCCGCAGACGATGTTCGTCCGTCTCTCCGGCCTGACAACACAGTCGGTAAAGCCCATCTTTGCCGCCGTGGAGGAAAACCAACGCCGTACACTTCTTTTTTTGATTACGATTGCGGCCAGTCTTGCGCCAGCCTTCGCCGCGAGCGGCGACAGGACTCTGGCCATGCTGTGGTGCGGGCTCATGGCCGTCTTCCTATGCTTCCGCCTCGTTGATGGGTTGGCAAGCAAGCGCGCGGCCGAGACCAGCTACGCTCGTCTTTCCGACACTCCTGCGGATGGTTTGCTTGTTGAGTCGGCCGTTGAGCGGACGGCGGACGGGCTCCACGCCCTCGAATTTCGCGGCGTAAGCTGGCGGCCGTTCGAGCGGTCCGAGAATGTACTTGGGCCTGTCAGCTTCCTATTGCCCGCTGGCGGATTGCTTGCGGTGGAAGGCCGCTCCGGCAGCGGCCACAGCCTGCTGTGCCGCTTGAGCACCGGGCTCCTCACGCCATCCGAAGGTCAGGTTTTGGTGAACGGTCACCAATGTTGCGGGCCGCAAGCGGGAATCGTTCTTCTCGACGGCGAGGAACCGATGCCGCGGGGCAGCGTGCGACGTTTCCTGGCCGCCGGAAGCGACGCGGAGAAGAACAAAATACTCGACCTGGTGGAACTGGCTGGAGCGCTTGGGCCGCGCGGGGGGCTTGACCTCTATCTTGCCGCCGGTGCGCCGGAGCTCAGCGGCGGCCAGAGGGCACGGCTGCATCTCGCGCGCGCCCTCCTTGCCCAGCCCCGTCTTCTCGTCATCGACAGGATGCTCGATTCGGTCGAGGCGGAGCTTGCCGAGCGCATTCTTGTGCGCTTGCGCAAATCCGGCCTGACATTGGTGGTCTCGTCTTTGCGCCACCTGTCAGTTGAGCTGGCCAGCCATCGTTTGGCGCTTGGTTCAGCGGAAGACTTGCCATGAGCAGGCGCTATTGGCGACGACGCATCCGACCGCTGGCAGGACATTGGCGCGGCGAGGACATTGGCCCAGTTCTGACCGGCGAGACCGAGGAAGACGAGCGTATCGTCCGACCCGGAACGGCGGCGTATCGCCGGCTGGCGGAAACAGCGAGCGGGGACCTCAAACTTTATGCCTTTGCCGAACGGGGACAGGCTTTGCGGGTTTCCCCGCCGTGGCTGGCCATGCTCATGCAGGCCGGTTGGCTGGCACCGGGCGGTGCCCTTTGGCTTTGGCAGGCGGAAGCCTCAAACTGGGTCGACTTGCTTCGACCCGTTCTCTTCGCCGTTGGACTTTTATTTCTCGCCTATGCCGGTCAAACGGCTGCCCTGCGCGGCCTGCGCGATGCCCGCATGGCGGTACGCCACCGGTCATGGGACAGGCTTCTTTCTTCGCCGGGAGACCGTCGCGCCCATGCGGATAGGCGGGAAAGCCGTGCCATTCACGCAAAAATGGCACGTTTCTGTGCACGGATGGAATTGCAGGCTTGGCTTCCGACGGGCCTGTCCGCACTCCTTGCGCTTTCCCTCACAGCCGGGGCGGCCGGCACGGTTGCGCCGTTGCTCGCCGCAGCGGTTTTCGCTGTCGCCGCCGCGATTTGCGACGGGCTCGGCATGGCGCATGGCCTGCGAATGCATGAGCGGGCGGAAGCGGCGTTGCGACGGACCGGCTCGCTCAAATATGCCCCATGGTCCATCGGATACGGCCAACTTAGCGAGCGGCTGCAAGAGGCGCGAAATTTTCTGGCGGACCGGATACGCCGCCTGCACCGGCAATCCGCATTCGACGATTTTGCCCGCAGCATCGACCTTGCGGGACTGACCCTGACACCGCTTGCCGCCTATGCCGCAACATCGGCGAACGCCTCCCCTGTGGCGGCACTGTTCGCCCTTGCCCTCGGCAAGGCTGCGATATCTGGGGCAAGGGCGGCCCTGCGCTTGCGAAGGGTCAAGCCGCCGCTTGCGCGCCAAACCAGCACCGGCGCTGCGGCTGAACCTTCGCCCTTCGTCAGCCTGGAGGCAAGAGCCGTCGGCCACGCCCACGGCACCGGCGCGCCCCTGTTTCAACCCGTCTCCTTTTGGCTGAGGCCTGGAGAGGTTCTGGCGCTCACGGGTCCGTCGGGGATCGGCAAATCCACACTGATGCGCCTTTTGATGGGGCTGGAGCAGCCGCGAGCGGGCCACCTGCTACTGAACGGCACGCCTCTCGACGGCACGCACGCGAAAGCTTGGCGCGCATCCGCCGCCTGCGTCATGCAAGACGAGCGCGATGAGCCCGGCACGATTTCCGCTGTGATCGGCGCAGGACTTGCCGACATGTCGTCGAACGCCATCGAGGCAGCGACACAGGTCGCCTGCGTGCATGAGGAGATCTCGGCCCTGCCGATGGGCTATCTTACCTTGATGATCGAAGGCGCGATGCCGCGCGCACTCAGCGCTCGCATCGCCATCGCGCGCTGCTTCGCTGCCCGCCCCAGGATCCTTTTCTTGGACGAAACGCTATCCTGCCTCGACACCGACACGGCCGCGCGGATTCTCGCCAATGCGCGCGCCCAAGATGTCGCCGTCGTCATCGTTTCACATCGGCCGGACGTTCTGGCGCTGGCCGATCATACCGTCGCGCTCGGCGCCCCAGTGGGAGTGAAGGTGGAGTAGAGGTGGCGATCGTGAAAATCGGCGAACTCCTCAGCATACCGATCCAGGAAGGCAGCCATACCGGGATGATCCGGCCCTGTATTGTAGCGCCAGCGCCCAGTCGGGCCAAAGGCGGCATGGTGCCGGCGGCAAACCTCCACAAGAAGGGGCATCAATGCCCCCGCGCTGGCTGAGAGGCCCCTGTTGTATAGGCTGTAGAACCAAACCTCGCTCGGCGCGCTGTCTTGTACCACAATCCAGCCGTCAAGGTGCGTGTTGCGGTACATGAGCAGCGAGAGTTGCTGATTGACGTTTTCGAGCGGGTCGAAGGGACGCCAGCGGGCCGGGACGCCCTCGGCTTCGAGAAGCCTGTCGATCTCGGTCCGCTCGGCAGCGCTCACGGCGCCGAATTCGCGAAACTCAATGCCCGGACGGATGGTCATGCGCTCCATGCGGCGGCTGTCGGACCAGATTTTCGTCTGCTGGGCATTGGCGGAAATGCGGACGCAATCAAGTGCCGGTATGCTCCAGCCAAGCGACGCGAGGAGCCTGGAAAAGGGTTCCGCACCCGGCAGGCTGTCCGACCAGAAAGCCGCCAGTTTGCCAGCTCCGGCAAAGCGATAGGTTTCCTGCGCCTGTCGCAGGAGTGCGCGCGCCACGCCTCTTCTGCGCCACACCGAAGCAGTAAAGATCGACAGGAGCCGCCTGCCGCCCTCTTCACTCTCACGCCACAGCGCCAGTCCGCACAGTTCCGTTCCCTGAGACGCGACAAAAATGTCGTGGCCCGGCGCACCGTCCAGCAACGACCGGTAGGCCGGGAATGTCATTCGCTGCGCCTCAGCGCCGGCGATAGAATTTCGTCTCTCGACGGTAAATGAATGAGTATTCGGGGCAAGCATTCCCGTTTTCCCCATTTTCTTGGACCGGTATCCGCAACCTTTGTCGCGGATACCCGCAGGTTCACCATCCGGCCTTTAGAAGAGGCCGGATGATTTTTTAACGGCCGAAGCCCGAACCCTTGACGATTTCCTTGATGTTCGGACGCGCCGGATAACCGCCCGAAACCATATCGAGTGCGGCATCGGGAAGCTCGTCGTTGACGACGGTCTTGACGTCCTGGCTCTTGATCTTCTTGTCGCTCATGTCTGTTCCTTTCGGCCCTGATCGTGCAGGGCGGTTGGTTGCGAACCGTCGGTTCCGGGACCGGCCGGTCCTTTTTCATTCGGCGCCAATGCCAGAGAAAAAAGCGCGCAGTTATCCCTCCGTCGATCAAACGAGACTCATTCTCGCCAGCGATCGCCGTAAAATTGCGGTTCAAAACCTGCGGTGTCTGCTTTTCCTCTGGACAGAGGAGGTAAAATTCTCCCGGCCCCTGTTCAAGAATATTCGTTGAAGCTCCCAGATTTGGCCTGTCACGGAGCGGCCAATACCTCTACGCCGGCAAGGTCCTGGAAGCAGCTACCGGCGCGGGCGAGTTCGTTGAAGGTCCCGATCTCGACCACCCTGCCCCGATCGAGCACGATGATGCAGTCGGCCTGGCGAATGGTGGACAGGCGATGGGCGATGACAATGCGTGTCGCGTTCAAACTGGCCAGCGTTTCGGCCAGCCTGGCCTGCGTGCAATTGTCGAGCGCACTGGTTGCTTCGTCGAGCAGGAGGATTTTCGGCCTATTTATCAAGGCTCGAGCAATGAGGATACGCTGGCGCTGACCGCCGGAAAGCGTGCTGCCGCCATCGGCCAGAATGGTATGCAGGCCCATCGGCATGGCAGCCAGATCCTCCTCCAAGCCGGCAAGTCGGGCAGCGCCCAAAGCCTCTTGCGGTCCACAGCCGGAGGCACCGACAATATTGTCGTAGATCGAACCTGCCGACAGCATGCCGTTCTGCAGTACTACGCCCGTCTGGCGGCGGATGAAGCCGGGCTCCAAGCCATGGGCGGGAATGCCGTCGAAGAGGATTTCGCCGCTTTCCAACGCCTCGAAACCAAGCAACAGCCGCAGCAGCGTCGACTTTCCACTGCCGGATGAGCCGACGATCGCCACGAACTGCCCGCGGCCCGCTTTGAAGCTCACGTCCTGCAAGATCGGCGGGCCATCCGCATTATAGCGGAAGCTGACATTGCGGAAGGCGATATCGCCTTCAAGACCAAGGCTGTGCTGGGCGGGACGTATGCCTTCCTCCGGCTTCGCCTCGAGCACCGGCCGGGTGCGTTCGACCAAGGGCGCGACCGCCATAAGGCCGGAGATAGCGCCGATGGCGGCACGCAGGGCAGCAGTCAACTGGCCGAACGCCGTCGCGAAGCCCGCGAAGGCCGCGACTGTCAACGCCGTCGCCGCATCGTCGCTGTCCGCCGGGGTCGCAAGCGCGTCCAGCACCGCTTGCTTTTCATCGGCATCGGCCAGCCATATCACCCCAGCGTAGATCAATAGCAAGCAAAGCCAGGGCATCGAAACCTGCAACACGCTCTGCCACGCCCGGTAGAGCCTTGCACGCATGAAGGCCCGCCGCTGCCGGGCGCTCTTCCATGCCCATTGGGTGAGCGCGCGTTTTTCGGCATCGGCCCCACGCAGTCGCACAATGCCGAACAGCAATTGCAGAACGAAACCCTGCACCACGCCACGCGCCGCGACCTGTCGACGCTCCTCCAGAAGCTGCTGCCAGGAGAGTACCATCGAGACCAGCGCAAGCAGGCTTGCAGCCGAAACGCCGATCAGCGCCAGACGCCAGTCGATAAGGAACAGAACCAAGGCGCTGACCAGGATGCCGAGCACGCCGAATAGGCCGGAAAGCATGCTGGCAGTAACCATCTGCCGCGCCTCCTGCAGGCTCAGCACGCGCTCGGCGAGGTCGCCGGTGGTGAACCGTTTGAAGAACCCGACGGGAAGGCGCAGAAGCCGGTGGAAAACGGCGGCCTGCAGGGTCGCGTCCAGGCGGGACTCGATGCGCGCCACCGCGAAGGTTCGAACCAGATCGAAGGCCGTTTGCCCGAATGCGATCGCCACGAGGCCGATCAGGATCTGCCAGAGATTGGCCCGGTCGCCCGACGGGATCACGTGCTCGAACAGCAGGGTCGCCGCGACAGGCAGCCCCAACACCGCAAGGCTCGCCAGAACAGCCATCGCCACCATCCGCAGCAAGTCCATGCTCGCGCCGCGAAGACCGAAGCGCAGAAGGCCGCCAAGCGTTGCGGGCGCATCGGGCAGCACGGGGTAGATCTGGATCGCGGCGGAACGGACCCGCGCTGCGATGCGCTCCTTCGCCCGAGAGGATGTGCCGCCGGCAACAATTCTCCAGCCACCCTGCGCGGCGGGAACCAGCGCGGCCGGCGTGCCATCCTCCAGTTCGGCCAGCATTGGCAATCCGTCATGGCGCCACCAATCCACCGCAAGCTCCACCGGGCGAAAGGCGATGCCCGCCCGCCGCAGCAAAGCCGGCACATCACCCGCGGGATCCTGGACCGCCAGATCCCGCAACGTGTCCGCAGACATCGGATGCCCGGCCGCCTTCATGGCCGTAGCTATCGCCGCGACCAGAGGCGTGCTCGCCGCTCCGCTACCGCTGCCTTCGCCAGCGAAAAGCTCGGACAGCGCCAGCTTCAGGCCGGCATCGGCAAGATTTTCGTGCTGCGTGGTTGGCGACGGCCGCAGCGTCATGGCGCATTCTCCCGCAACAGGGTGGCATATTCACCCTCGAGCGCAAGGAGCTCCGCATGGTTGCCGCGCTCGACGACCCGCCCGGCCTTCATGACGATGATTTCGTCGCAATCACGAACAGTCGCGATGCGATGGGCGATGACGATACAGGAACATCCCCGCTGGCGCAGGCTCTCGCCGATCTTCTTCTCCGTGGCCGTATCCAACGCCGAGGTCGCCTCGTCGAGGATGAGTATCTGCGGATTGCCCGCAAGAGCCCGGGCAATTTCGAGGCGCTGCCGTTGCCCGCCGCTGAAGTTGCCGCCGTTCTCGTCGACCGCCGCAAACAGCCGCCCTTTGCGCGAAAGGATGTCGTCCAGCACCGCCGCATCGGCCAGCGCCTGCGTGATCGTTCCGTCGGATACCCCGCCGTTCCAGAGGGTTAGATTGTCGTGAACCGTTCCTTCAAACAGGA
The DNA here is from genome assembly GCF_014851675.1 of Rhizobium sp. ARZ01. NCBI lineage: Bacteria > Pseudomonadati > Pseudomonadota > Alphaproteobacteria > Hyphomicrobiales > Rhizobiaceae > Rhizobium > Rhizobium sp. ARZ01. Next base: position 178,887 of record NZ_JACVAE010000005.1, on the reverse strand, counting down.
AGATGTCCTGATCAACATAGCCGCACAGCGCCGCGCGCCGTGCGGCGGGAATGGCCAGGAGATCGACGCCACCAAGCGTGAGCGAACCGCCCCACGGCTCCAGAAGCCCGGCAAGCAGACGGCCCGCGGTGGTCTTGCCGCTGCCAGAGCCGCCAACAATCGCGATCCGCGCCCCCGGCCTCAGTACCAGCGAGAGACCTTCTATCAGTGGTGGATCCAGCGGGCTGTAGCCGAAGCTCAGGTCTTCTGCTTCAATCACGCAATCCTTCGGAACGCGCGCGTCGGCTGCTACCGCAAGCGCCGGGGCCCGCATTACGTCGTCAGCTCGCTCCAGATCCGCACGGACCTGCTGGATCTGTCCTGCTAGCGCCAGCAAGCCGGCGATCGGAGCAGAAAAGCTCATGGCCAGGGCCTGGAACGCAATCAGCGTGCCGGGCGTCGCTGCCCCGTCCATGACGCGGAGTCCGCCCACGCCGAGGACAAGAGCACCGGCCAGCGCCTGCATCAGCGCGGGAACGGCCGCCAGCACGGCGTCGATATGACCCTGATCGCTGCGCAGGCCGAGGAGCCGCGCCTGATGTCCGGCCCAGCGTCGGAAGGCTTCGCTTTCGAGACCGGAAGCCTTCACCGTTTCCAAGCTGCGAATAGGACCGATGGTGGCCGCCACCAGCTTACCGGCTGCTGCCACCTGCTGACGGGCATTGATTCCCTGCCGCCGGATGGCTTCACGCAGCACCAGCGCATAGACGCTCTGAATGGCGATGAGCAGTGCCGCCAACACCGGATCGAGGGCGAGCATGATCGCCGCGTAGGCCACAATGCTTGCGAGGTTGAAGACATGCGTCGCCAGTTCCCCGGAAAGCAGGTTCGCGAGCCGCTCGTTGGCGTCGAGCCGGCTGGCAAGCTCCCCCGCATGACGCTGCGTGTAGAAGCTGATCGGCAAGCGCAGCATGTGCCAAAGCTGCCGGGTCGTCGGCAGGAAGGCGAGCCGCGTTTCCAGCTTCATCAGAAGGAATTGCTGGAACAGAGTGACAGCGGCCTGGAACAGGATAACGCTGAAGAGCAGCAGGCAGAACGGCAAGAACCAGTCCTTTTGTGCGCCGATCAGAATGTCGTCGATGAAGCTTCGGGAAAGAACCGGCAACACGACGCCCGGCACGACGAGAAAAAGTGAGGCCGCCAGAATGGAGAACAGGGCCGGTCGCGTTCCTCTCAACCGCTCACCGAGCGACGACAGCGGCGACATCCTCTTTCCACCGGGGCAAAACCGCTCGCCCTTCCGGAATGTCAGCGCGACGCCGGTAAAGCTTCCAGCAAGTTCCCGCATCGATATCGTCCGCCGCCCCTCGGCCGGATCGACGATCGTGGCGACCCCACCTGCAATGCGCTCCAGAACGACAAAATGATTGAACTCCCAGTGCAGGATGGCTGGTCCCTCGATATCGCGTAGCTCCTCGGGCTCAGCGCGCAGACCCCGCGCTTCCAGCCCGGCCCAGCGTGCGGCACGCAACAGGTTGCTGGCCTTGGTGCCGTCGCGTGAAACGCCCGCCCGAATGCGCAATTCGTCGAGGCCTATATGCCGGCCGTGCCAGGCCAGCACCATGGCGAGGCAAGCGACGCCGCATTCGGCGTGCTCGATCTGCAAAATCGTCGGGACCGGTCGTCTCGACGCCGGGAGCAAGCGACCCATATCAGGTCCCCGTCAACGTGCGCAGGAACGGCAGGAGAAAATCGATGGGCGCGCGTTCCTCGATCGTCACCTTGCCCGTGCCGATTGCCCCCTGCCCCGGCGGCTCGTCCGGGCCATGGCCGCCGCGCCAGAGGTAGCCTCCGGGCGTGTCTGGATCTGCCGTCAGTTCGACAACCGCAACGAAGGGCATTCCCTTTGCCGAAAAGCGCGAAACCAATCCGTCGTTGCGCAACGTTGCAAACATGCCCTCGCGGGTTGCCGGAAAGTCCGAAACGGAAACGACAGTGCCCTCAAGCGTGCCCCATTGCTCGCGTGGCAGACCGGCGATCTCGATATTGACCGGCATTCCCTGCCGCACGCGCTTACCGCTGGCGGGCGGCAGGTAGAGTTGCATCTGAAGAGAGCCCTTGCCCGTGGCGACGCTCGCAACAGGCGTCCCGGCCGCCACCAGCGTTCCCGAAGGGGCCTTCCATTCGATCAGCCGGCCTGCGGAGGGAGAGACCACCTTACCGAAAACATCCAGCTTCTGGCGTAGCTGGTCGCGGTCGGCCGTCTCGCGCAACAAGTCCTGCCGCAGATCCTGCAATCGCCGCAACCTTTCGGCACCTGCCGTGATCAACGTGGCGTCGAGTTCAAGAAGGGCAGCGCGCGTCGAGGACAAGGCTTGATTGGCTTCTTCCACCTCTTCGCGGGTCTGCTGCAGGTTCGTGGTCGTGACGGCCCCCGCACTCGCCAGCTTCTCCTGCCGGGCAAGTTGGGCGAGGTAGGTATCGCGCCGCCGGACAGAATCCGCCATCTTCTCCCGATAGGCGGCACGGAGAGCTTCAGCGTTCGCCTTTCGCGCGGCAAGTACCCGATCCTCATTCTCCTCCACCGCTTTCAGGTTCTCCCGCAAACGCTCCACCCGCTGCGTCGCTGCCTCAAAACTCAGGCGCACATCCGGCTGGTCAATACGAGCGAGCACCGCGTCGGCTGCAACGGCTTCGCCGACGCGGCTTACAGTCGTCACAAGCGTCCCGGACACCAGCGCCGCAGCGTCGATGACCTGTCCACCCGCCAACAGCAGGATGCCCTGACCCTCGACGCGAGCGGGAATACGCCCGACAAAGCCCCACACTGCGAACAGGAGGCAAAGCAGAAGCATGGCAAAAAGTCCGACCCGACTGGCCGCGGTGTTGATACGCACCGCCTCTTCCAACCGCTCAGGCGAAAAATTCTGCTCCAGCGCTTCCTTGCGGAAAAGCCCCTCATCCAGTGCACTCATCCACCCTGCTCCGAGACAATGTTCCCCACGCGATTAAAGCAGTCGAGTGCGCGGGCGAAGATGCACCCGTCACATTCAAGGACCAAATCTGGGAGCATTCATCCTCTCTTCCGTTACGGGCCGGTCGGCTGCGGCCTCCGCTCTCTTGCACAGCCTCCCTGAGATCGCCCGCCCGAACCTGCAGACGGCACCGTTGCGAAAGAGAAATAAAACGCCTCGTCGAGGGCCGAGAACTTTTGCGCCTGCCACCACAGATAGTCGTCGAGGAAGTGTCGGGAGAGCCAAAGGACCTTGTGCCCGCGGCGCCCTTCCCAGCCGAGGCACGATTCCTCCTGCGCCCGCTTGAACATCCGTTTGATGTTGGTGGCGGAAATCCCATACTGCATCGCAAGCGAATGGACATTGACGGGACCGACGACCACTCTGCCGTCTACGGCCGTAAAGTCCGCGATCTCGAACATGAACTCGTGAATAATCATCCCGCCGAATTCCGAAGCAAGGAAATGGCCGATACTGTCAGGCGGATAACGCCAAATGGGATTGGCGATCAGCGCTGCGGCCGCGCGTGGCTGCGCAGTGCGGAAGATCAGCGGATTTTCCCCGCAGGCAGCGACTCGGTTGCCGCCATCCATACGGTCCAGCCCACTCATGTGCCCCATGAACCAGCCCCGCATGGCCGCGTCGCTTGCCGGTGTTGTCCCAAGGCTTCGTATCCGCCTGTCATGTCGCGAAGGAATTTCCTGCAGGAACTTGTAGGCGAGCAACTCCTTGAGAAAGGCATCCGCCGTGTTCCGGCTCGCAACTCCGATCGAGGTGACGGCCTCGATAAAGCGGCTCGCATGAAGCCCGACGGCATCATTGCCTGTCGCCCGCCGCATGCACAGGGCGTACATGGCTTGCGTCATGAACCACTTTCGGTGAGAAGCCTTAAGGCGCGCCAACCGGGGCGTTTCCCGATGAATTTTGATGAGGTGGGCGGCAAGTTGTCTGTCGACGGCGGGGAAATCCGGATGGTGGAAAACTGCTTCCGCGGTCATCCAACCGGAACTGGACGCGATGGACAGTGCATCCTTGTCTAACAACTCAGCCATAGGAACATCTAAGGTAATGGATTATAATATCAAAATATGATGCCGTTTCCACGATAGAGTTTATATGTTAATTAATTATTCTCCGCAGTTGGAGAATGAGATTTTTCGCTCCGCGGCTACGCAGAGTCGTGCTGTTGAAGGGATTCGAACCGCAGACCACCGCGGTGAATAGCTGTGTCCCTACCAGTTTCTATTTTCGTTGCTCGCCTGCACCGGCAGTTCCCCTCGATCCATTATGCGACTTTCGAAGACCAAAACCAGAACATCCATGCGAGAGAACACGGATTTGCGCCGGTTTGGGGCCGGCAGCGGACTGACTGCTTTCGGTTGCGCGTTAGAGAAAGTGGACGTCCCGCCGTCAATCAAGCGACTGACTTTCGATCGGTAGGTCCAGGCTTCGAATCCCTGCGCGCTCACCAAAAACACCATAAAAATCCCACCCTTTTACTGACGATTTTCGCTGTTTGCGGTTTGGGTAGGTTTCCCCGGCTCCCATGCCCGGCCCCACACCGGGTCGCCCGACGCTGAATACCCTCCGGCGTCGGGCGCCGGCACCCCCTCATAATGTCGTGGCCTGAGGGAGGGCTTCCCCTTTACCGGATGTATACGCTTCAGGAGCACCGTGGATGAAAGCGCGACGAGTAATGCGTTCGCGCTTCCTCCCAAGGCAACTAGCCCACTCCGGCGGGCTTCCTTTTGCCGGAATTTCGTGCGGCAGAACCCCTATGGATGGCCGGTGCCGACTTCTTCAAATGTCGTCGAAACTACCTATCTTTCACCGGACTAGCTATGGCAGCGTCGGAAGCGGCCAATGTCTCGCAGTGGAATCATCTGCAGCGCTTTGACGGCACTCGCGTTGGTCGGGTTGTTTTGCGGTGTTGGCAACGTACGCGCCGAAGACCTTCTAGGTGACGTGATCGACGGCATCGTTCAGGCGACTGCTCCAACGCTCCAGAAAGCGAGCGTGACCGCGGAACACGAGGGTCGAGAGAAATTCCGGCGCCATTTTCCGGATCGTCGGATAGCGCTGGAGCATTTCGATTCTACCGTCGATGACATCCGGCGCGATCAGCGTATCGACCGCCCGGACACTGGTCGCGAAGACCGGCCATCGAATGACCTGTTCAAGCGCTTTGGCGATATCTTCGCCTTTCTCCCTGGCCTCGATGATCGCATGGCAAGCTTTCGAGACGTCCTTCAGCGGCTTCTGCACCTCCCGGACAGATCGGGTGACGCGAGCGGCTGCCTGGTTGTCGGCTCGCCGAGTCAGGATGCCTATGAGTTTTTTGAACATGTCGATGGCGCAGTCGGTCAGATGGCGGGAAAGGTGCAACACCGTCGCGGCCAGGACGGCATGCCGGCGTTCGGTGTTGAGGTCGCGCAGATGCTGCGCGCTCATCCGCATCCCCTCTGCGGCGAATTCATTGAAGACCGTGACCGGAATGCGCTCCATCAACGTCACCGGCAGGGCCAACGACCGAAGAAGGCGAATGCGCTCGGCGATCCTGTCGAGGTTGACGGCGGCTGGCGACAATGCTGGTGACCTCGCCCAAGCAAGAACTGTCACACCCGTCCCCTCACGCGGGTCGAGAAGTTTATCCAGTTCGACCTTCTGGACCTCTGACAGTCCGCCAGCCAGGGCCCGGTGAGCGATGCGAACACCGCGCCTTATCGCCACATGCGTGATGGCTTCGAGTGCCGTAAGCCGCAGAGGAGCGGGGCCGGCGCGGCGGCCGACAAGCGGTGGTAACGCCGGAAAAACTCGCAAAGGCCCAACAGCATCTGGCGGCCGGTCTCAATGTTCGCGAAGCTGCCGCTCGCGTAAAGATCGGCAAGACAGCGCTCTACGAAGCGCTCAAAGCCGAGAAACTATGTGAAATTCAGAAGACAAGTGGAGCGAGCAGAAGAGAAGTGGAGTGAGCCTCGGCAAGCACGGCGAGCGCAGCGTCGCAGAAGGGTGGAAAACGGACGATGTTGCCGCCTCCATTTGCCGGGCATGACCCGGAGCGGACTGTCGCCTGATCCGGGCCGGAAGAACGATCGCGCTATTTTTGCGGATCCCCTGAGACGGCACCTCCGAACTTACGCCGCAGCGTAGGCTTACCGCTAAGGCGTCTCATGCCCGCGGCATGCTGGTTTTTTCGAGTATTATTCCGTTAGCTGCAATTATGAACTGCGAAACTCGGCCGTTCTCACAGGCGGCTAACCGCTCCTCCCTTCACCTATTAGAGGCAAAATTGCTCTCATGCAGCAAAACAACACCCTCGACCTGATCATCGGCGGCCTGGTTGTCGCCGCCATAGTCCTCGGCGTCTACCTCTATCGCGAGGAAACGAAGCCGGCCGGCGTTGACGTCCCGCTTGACCAGAATGGCGTGTCCGTTCAGGAAAACTGACGTTGAAGGCAGAGGGGAGAATTGGCAGTGAACCACCGTTCATGAGCCGTTTCCATGGCCGCGACTATCACCCTTGATGCCTCTAGCACACGTGCATCGGCGCCCACCGGTTCGGCGTTTCTCACCCATTTTCGATCCTATCGTTGCCACGCTGACTGTTTAAAATGAGCGCTCTTGGTGGTAGTTTTGCCATTCGAGCATGCACAATGGACCGGTGTGGCCGGAAAAAGATCGATGACCGGTGACAAATCGCGAAGAGTCTCCGAAGAGGAGATTGCTCTCTACGATGCCATTGAACGAGCGATCGCGAATGTTCGCGCGGCTCTTGCTGAAATCGATCGCACCTGGGTTCGCATCACTGCGGAACGGCCCAATCCGACTGCGGCTGCTTTCGCGGCTCTGGATACGGCAGACGCGATGTTGACCGTCGCCCGCGAAGATCTCGCCCGCGCCCGCGCTTCGCTCATGGCGTATCCCCGGACGAGACGCATCCAGTAATCGTAAGAGATGCGACGGATTTCGTCCGCCGCATCTCACGACCGTGAAGTCGATGTCAGGTCGCCTTCACCTCGATCTTCCTCACGCGCGACAGCGCTTCCTCCGTTTTTGGGAGCGTCACAGTCAGGACACCATTCTTGAATTGCGCGGCGGCCTTGTCCGTATCGACGCCCGACGGGAGCGGGATCGAGCGGTAGAACGACCCGTATGAGCGTTCCAACAAGTGATACCCCTTCTTGCTCTCTTCCTGCTCACTCTTTTTTTCTCCCTTGATCGTGAGCGCGCTGTCCGTCAGGGAGACATCGACGTCCTTCTGATCGATTCCAGGAAGTTCCACCGAAACCTCGAGCGCACTCTCGGTTTCGGCGATGTCCGTTCGCGGCCCACCGGTATCCCAGCGCCCGAAAGCGCCGAACGGTTGATCGAACCGCTTCCAGAAGTCCTCGAAGATACGGTTCACATCGCGCTGCAAAGAAAAGACGGGGTTTCCATCGTCTGACTTCGCAATTTCGGTTCCCTTGTTGTTGCCCCAGGGGATCAGATCTCTAATCTGCATGGTCAACCTCCTTTCTCCGGACGAACTACGCCATCTTCAACTGGATCTTTCTCGCCTTGGCCGGCGCGGCCTTCGGGAGGACCAGCCGCAGGACGCCGTTCTTCTGCGATGCCTCGATACTGTCCCGATCGATATCCTCGGACAGCGTGAAGATGCGCTCATAATTGCCCGCGCCATATTCGGCGTAAATTTGGCGATAGTTGTCATGCTGCTGGTCCGTCGCGTAGCCGCGAATCGCCAGCGTCCGCTTCTCGAGGGTGATGTCGACACCCTCCGAGGCGACGCCGGGCATGTCGACGAGAACAACGACATTGTCCTCTGTCTCATAGATATCGGTGCGCGGGACAAACACCGGGCGCGAACGGGTCGGTTCGCCACCGTCAAGCTTGCTTGGGACCCGGCGCTCGGTCGTTTTCAGTTCCTGAGCCATGTTTGCCTCCTTATCCTTTGATCTGGATCTTCTTCGGCCGATCCGTCTCAGGCCGGTGCAGTTCAACTTCGAGTAGCCCGTTGGCGAAACGCGCCTCGACCTGTTCCGGATCGACGCGGAAAGGCAATTGCACCGTTCGAGAGAAGTTTCCGTATACTCGCTCGCGCCGGTGCCAAACGGATTTCTCGTCCTCTGCCGGCGATCCGCGTTCGCCCGTCAATGTCAAGGTGTTCTCGCGAACCGTGAGATCGACATCGTCAGGCGCGATCCCAGGCAATTCAGCAGTCACCGCCACGCTGTCCTCACCCATCCAGAGGTTGACGGGTGGAAACTCCTGGGCGGCTTTGGCTGTCATGTCGGACAAGCGCTGATTCATTTCCTGCTGCATGCGCCGCATTTCCAGAAACGGGTCGAACCCGATGCGGCCAAAATCCGATACCAGCATGTGCTTCCTCCTTCGTTTCCTAATCAGCGATGTTGCTTGCGACGTGCCAAGCACGTGCAGGCCGGGGGCCGAATGGATCGGAGGCTGTCGGGACGAGACGATGAGAAGACCGAGACGGTCGATCGCACAGCGCGCTACGCAAGTAGGTGGGGGGTCGGGCAGACGCCGGACCATATCCTCCTTGCGAAGCGATATGAACCGAACCCGGTCCAACGCATGAGTGGACCATCGTTCCCGTGCCAGGATCCGAGAGGGGCATCCGGCAAGAATGAGGTAGGTGAGCAAAACGCGCGTTTCAAGGGCCGACGTTGCTTGAGAGTGGATCAATCTTTGCTCGGTCGGCCTCTGATCTCACTGAAACGAGCGGCCTGGCTTTTTGCGCTTTGATCGCTTCCTGGCCGGTGCCTGGACCAGCTTCTCCGTGGCTCGCGGAGACGTGTTCGAGCGCTCGGGCAAGGCAGTTCTGGTGAATGCGCAGTTCGGGCTCTTGCCTCTCGGCGAAGGCCATGGGCGCCTCCCGTCAGGGAAATTTAAGCTCGACCTGGGCGTATGATGATCCCCTCCTGTGTAGCCCACCAATGAAGGGTGCGTTCAAACACCAACCCTCGGTTGCCGACGCGTGCCGAAGTCATGACGGAGCGCCAAGCCGGAAAATTCGTGCCGAAATTCGCCCGCTCAGCGATGCCCGATTGACGGGAAACCTCATCGGAAGGTTGGCGTTCGCAGCCAGCCAGCAATTCAATCGGCCTAAGGTTCGTCTCCTCGTTTTGTGTCAGCAGCTCCGTTATCGACCCTTCTCGTTTGAAAGAGGCCGGTCGAGGCCTTGGGGCGCAGAATTCATCGAGCCGGCGAAGCGCATCCATGACGGCATCGAAAGTCACAGGAGCCGCGAGGGGCTTGGAAGAGCAGACGGTCCACTTGAAGACCGGTTCCCTGTCGTGATGCCAGCCTCTAACAAATATGGCCGTCATGCCGTGTGAAGACGTGTCAGCGAGACGAATGCCGGGGCCGAGCCTACCCCGGAACGAGATCAATCACGGGGAAAAGTCAAGGCTTGCGCGCGTGCCAGCGGATAAGGGCTCGTAGCGCACGATGCTTCCAAGATTCGTCGCCATCGCGCGAACGATCTTGCTGCCCAGGCCGGTCCCCTTCGCATCTCCTCCGCCATTCCAGCCTATCCCGTCGTCCTCGACGACCAGCACGGCGTTGTCCTCCCTTCGAACGAGGCGAACCCAATTTCGCCAACGGCTCGCGATTCGTAGGCATACTTGAATGCGTTGGTCACAAGTTCGGTCACAACAACACCAAGCGAGACGGCCTTGGAATCTGCATCACCGAAAAGAACAAGCCGAGCTAGCGGATCGCATGGGCGAAACCGTCGTAGTATCGACGGGCTTGGTGATGTAGACGTTTGCGCCAAGATCATAGAAACGTTGGATTTCGCGCTGATCGTCCGTGGTGGCCATGGTGGGCTTCCTTCGTCAGGGTTCCTCCCGACCGGTTCTTCTGTGCGAAGATCGTCGACTGTCAAGGCGGTGGAAAGGATACCCCGCGCCTACGCCGTGAACCCAGTGTGTTGAGGCAGGCGTCGATCTGCTTTCGGATGGTCAGTCGACGTCGATCGTGCGGTAGGTGTTTGGAAGTCTTGAAATCCGCTCTGTCCGCGCCGATATTTTCTTCACTTCTTTTTCATCCGGCTTGAATGCGAAAGGAGGACATCATGCTCAACCCGGAATTGGTTTGGATGACTCCCGTCACCGTTCACATGAAGGACGGGGCGCCCCAGGTCTTCGCTTCTGTCAACGACGTGCTCGATTTCCTCGAAAGGGATTGGCCCATCTATCGCGGCAGAAAATACAATCGGGCGGTTCAAACGTGCCGCCGTGCTCTAAACCGAGTGACTCCAGTCGCCATCGCGCGCGAAGCGTTTATTGACGCCTGCCGAGACGCGGGCATGTCGACAGGCGCGGATGGACCGCCCGGGGCGAAGACAGGTACCGGCGGTCAACGCTCGCTTGCCTAGAAAGGCTGGGGCACTTCTTAGTGCCCCAGCCTTTCGAGCATTCGCTCCCGCGCACCGGAGCAATTCGCCATCCCCCTTTAAAGCGTTCTGATAGAGCCGCCAGACGCGATGTCCGGGCATTTCGGTTGACCATGTCAGGCCCATGTTCGCCTTTACGGCCCCTGGGCCACCGGGTCGGCGGAGGGTGCGGGACGTAGATCTCGTCATTCATGGCTGGCTGCCCCATCACGGAGACAATCGGGCTCTTGAAGATCAGTTTCCGCAAAATGACGTCGTTTCGACGCCGCCCTCGACGGGCACGGCCTTACCTGCCTGCCGTGCGACCACCTGGGTCCGCTCGTGAAGAAAGGACGGTTGATCCAGGTACTAGCGGACTGGTGTCCCTCGTTTCCTGGATATCACCTCTACTATCCGAGCCGCCGCTTGGCATCGCCTGCCTTCGCGCTGCTGCTATTGGTTGAAGCTCTGCGCTATCGATGACTTCCATGGGAGGAAAGCGGCTTCGGAGGCAGGCTCGCCAGCCTACCTTGAAAACCACGCAACAAGCGCTGCTTACCGCGCTAGCTAGAGAGGCCGCGAATGCGGCCCCCCACTCCAGAAAGCCGGTTTACGGGTGTACTCGACCGCCGCCCGGTTTGGCCTTGATCATCCACGGCAACACCGCGGGCGCTTTCACAAGGATACCCTTCTTGTGCGCAAAGGAGCGGAGCGCGTCGCGCGCCACCTGAACTGGTTTGTGGCCGTCATGTGCCAGGTAGCAGGTCTTCAGGGTCGCGTCATGAATGATATCGCGATCTCCTTTGGACCACTCCTCGAGGAAATCGATCGCGTCGTCCAGGTTTGTTATTTCGAGGACCAGATCCTTCCTTTCACGCAGGTAAACTGGTCGGTCAAACATCTTCGTGTGCATTTCCACCTCACTGAATTCGTTGGTTTTCAACAAGGAAAGCGCTTTTGGATGGCGCCCGTCAAAGATTTATTCTCGCGGCTTGTCGAGTTCAAGGGGTGGAGTGTGCATTATGCATCCACGCTTATATGCAAACTCAAAGGTCCGGGGCGGACCGCGGGTTCGAGAGCATGGCCGCGCTCTTTCGTCGCGGGCCTTCCTCCAAGGGTGTGTTCCGCCACTGTTCGCCTACGCAAAGATCGTCGATCTGCCGAGACAGTCGATCACAATCGCCTTAGTCGTGGTAGCTGCAGCCCACGGAGATAATCAGGCTCTTGAAGATCGTATTTCGCAAAATTACATCGTTTCGCGCAGCGTGCACAGCACGCGAGAACACCGTCGATCAAGCTTCATTCGTCGAGGTTGTCATGGAAAATGGACTGATGGAAAGCAAGAAAGCACAGGATTGGCTCAATCTGGTTCTCGCAGTCGCCCTGTTCGTTTCACCTTGGGTGCTCGGCTTCGCCAGCGAAACCATACCGGCGTGGAACGCACGGATTGTAGGAATCTTGCTCGCCGCTCTGGCGGTCGCCGCGCTGTCGGCGTTTGCTGAGTGGGAAGAGTGGTCGAGCCTGGTGCTCGGGGTCTGGCTGATCGTCTCGCCCTGGCTGCTTCAATTCGCGGCGAACATGAACGCGATGTGGACCAACGTGGTCCTCGGAGCGCTCGTCGCCGCCGTGTCGGCCTGGGCGCTTTGGGACAATCGGCAGAACCCGCATGCTCATGCATGATAGAGAATTGGAGTATGGCCCGCCGCTTCAGCGGCGGGCTCAGACTGCTGACAAGCCCGTCGATATTTTCGGCGGGTTTTTGTTTTAGGGTTTGCGCTGTCGAGTGGATTGCGGCGGCTTGTATGTGTCGTCGCGACGCCGGGCCTTGGGTTAGGGGCCCTGGTCAGGACCATAGCGATGATCGTGAAGCTGCTTGGCGTCGGCAAACGAGCGCTCGACCGTCCCCTTGCGGCGTTTGTAGATCGCCTTGCCCCAGGACGTCAGGCGCGCTCGCGTGCATCGGCCAGACATGACGGGTGACGGTGCGGGTCGCAGCGGCGTTTGATGTGCAGGCGGCCTACAACGGGCAGTCGCGGCAGATCGCCGGGTCGGAGCGATAGTGGCGATAGCCGGTGCGATCGGAATAGGTGGCCGGCTTCGTTTCGGAATCAGCGGCCGACTTCACCGGAATGCGCACTGAGCACCACCGAAGGTTCGACACTTCGACCGCAACACGGCCATCATGGCGGCGGGCATCGATAGCACCGGTATGGCGCTGAAGAAGCAGCCCATGCAGCTTGATCACTCGATAGACGCGCTTGGCATTTGGCCAGGCACGCCCCTCGTTGGTGGCGTTTCGAGCAAAATGGCGTGAACCCGGCGATAGCCGCAGGTCGGCATGTCGGCGATGATCGCTTTGATCTCTTCAACCAGTCCCCGATCAGCAAGCGGCCGCCGTCCGCGGGCTTTGGAAGGGATCTGCTTTGCACGTTCTGCCATGTTTGACCGGGCAACACCCAAAGTCTCGCACACCGCCGTCACCGCGAAGTGATTCGGCAATGACAGCGAGCGCAACAGATGTCTTTTTGGGCCGGTGGCAATCTCGAGCGCTTCCTTGAGAATTTCGCCTTCTCCGAACAGGACAGACCCTCCTTGTGCAAGGCGTGCACGGTATCGAACACCATCTGCTGTGATTGTCGATGAGCGTGTGGCACCCGGCCCCGTAGCGCCAGGATCGCCGCCAGCTCCCTATGCCAACGACCCGGATCGTGGCGTCGCAACGCGCGAGCGCGGCATCGCTGACAGCCATGCCGCCGAGCCTTCGCATCAAGTGCTCGCCAGGACAACCGCCGGCACTGTGGCCGAGCAGACTGACAATCTCTGAGACCCTCGTTGTCCGGCGCGCATAAGGGGGAGCATTCGTCGGAAGTCGATCGGTAAACGTTTGTCGTTGACAGTTCTGGTGTGCGCACCGCCAGCGGCTCAACCGAAGCTTAATCGTTACTGCCTTTCCTTGGACCGGCAGATCCTGAAGGCTCCGGTTGGACCAGCCATGCCGATTTCGAGTCCTCCGGCCGCAATCAGGGCAAATGCCGAACCCTGGACCGGCAGCGGAAACAACCCAACTGTCATCAGGCAGTGGGCGCGACACCCAGGACTTTTGCACCTGGGCCGGGCGACCATTTCGTTTTCGTTTGCATCCCCGCCCATAGCGGCATCATGTCTAACGGTGAGTGAACCACACAATTTGAGGAAGAACCTGATTAAGTGCAAAACGACAGGACCTTCGCCATGACACATCATTCGATCACAAACGAGATCGGCAAGCTTTTGAAGCATCGGATGTGGGCCGGAAATCTCAAGCCGCCAACACGCGCCACGCAAAGGGGCGCATCGTTTGGCGGCGATCGCCGGCCGTGAAATGCTCCAAAGCCCGAGGCTGTCTGTGCTTACTCGAGAATCTTGGGGACCAGGAAGAAGTTGCGCTCACTGAGAGGAGCATTCGCCACGATCTCTTCGGCATGATTGCTTTCGGTCACGACGTCCTGGCGCATTTTCATGGTTGTTGGCACAACCGAGGTCATCGGAGGGATGCCTTCGACATCAACCTCCAAAAGTTGCTCGATGAAGGTCAGAATTTTGCTCAGCTCGCCACACATTTTTTCAGCCTCGTCTTCGCTGAGTGCAAGACGGGCAAGGCGGGCAATACGTCTAATGGTCGCGATATCTATCGACATAGGCTGCGTCCAATTTGATGGCTTCCGTCGCTTGCGCTAGATTTTGTCGGTCTGAGCCTTCTGCCGCTAACACTGACTGCCTACCAGAAATCTGGCAAGTCAATCTCGACGGCCCGCTGCATTCCGTTCGCTATACGCATCAGTGCCTGATCTGGCCGAACGAATGGCGCCGTATTGAAGGTGAGTTCAAGCTGCACTGAGATTTCCAGATCATTTGCCGCCAGCCGCTGACAACAGGGCTGGCAATGCTGGAAGCGCCGTCTTTCGGCGCTCCATACCCATGTTGCTTTCAGGAGGATATGGCTATGGCAACATCTTACGACTACACGCCTCTCTTCCGATCGAGCGTTGGCTTCGACCGGCTCTTTAATCTTCTGGAAAACGCCCAGCGCGACCGTTCGACCAGCGATTGGCCGCCCTATGACATTGTCAAGACGGGTGACGACAGCTACCGCATCTCGATTGCGGTTGCCGGCTTCGCCGAAGGCGACCTGGACCTAACGTTCCAGACCAATCTTCTCACCGTTATTGGCAAGAAGCAGGATTCTCCGTCCGAAGCCTACCTGCACCGAGGCATCGCCGGCCGCCCGTTCGAACATCGTTTCGAGCTCGCCGACCATGTCACGGTGCGTGGAGCGGGATTGAGCAATGGTCTGCTGACCATCGATCTCGTCCGGGCAATTCCTGAGGCATTGAAACCGCGCAAGGTCAGCATTCAAAGCGGTTCCGATCTTAGACGGCCGGACGCCGCGCCGCAGATCGAAGCCCAGAGCGCCGCCTAAACGAAAACATCGGATATGGGCGCCGTTTCGATGGCGCCCATGGGCACACCGGGTTGGAAAGGAGAGAGTTATGAAACCCGATATGTTCGAGAACCCTGTGCGTATTCTCGTCGGCCTTGGATTTCCGACGGAAGTGAGAAGCGTGATGGACGCTTACCGCCATCTGGTCGAGTGGCCGATATCGCTCAGGGATGGTCCGCATTCGGTTGCGCTCAAGGCGTGCGGCGCCGCCTTGCGCGGGGAGATCGAAGCTGAGACCGCGCGTGGGTTGTTTGCCGCCTTTGCGGAAAAACACGACCTGCTTGCGCCGGAAACTGACCCGGTAACGGCGACTTATCCGAGGTGGAGTCGGGATCCACACGTAAGCTGAGGTGAACCGATGATGGACGATATGTTTAAGCAGATTGCCGCAACTGCCGTGAACATCGGACCGGAAGTTCTAGCATCTCACTGGTCGCCGTTTCGACGTCCAATGGACGTGGTGAAGGCTCCTGCACTTTCTGTCGATGATAAACGGGCCATTCTCGCCGCGTGGGCTTCGGACTTTTACGCGATAGATTCGAAGCCAGCTCTCCGTCATATGCCAGGAACGCCTGAGCCGGTTTCAATCGATGAGGTTCGGTCTGCCCTGCGAGAGCTCGATTCGCGGTACGATATCTGACGGAGTTATCTGGGCGCCTGCTTCAAAGCCTTGCCAGCTTTCCGACGGGCGGTTCTCATATGAGCGGCACGTCAAACATATACGGACTGGGAATTCAGTTCCCATCGAAAGAATGCCTTCTTCAGACGGCACGGTGCCAGCTTTCGCTTTTCATTATTGTTCCGGCGGCCGCTTTTTGGGCCTGGAGGAGCGGTAGGCTGTGGTGCGGTTGAGGCATCTTCTCCTGGCTGATGGTCTCGCCCTGGCTGCTTCAATTCGCGGCGAACATGAACGCGATGTGGACCCATGTGGTCCTCGGCGTGCTCGTCACCGCCGTGTCAGCCTGGGCACTCTGGGACTATCGGCGGAACCCGCATGCACATGTATGATCGAGAAAAGGAGAGCACGGCCCGCCGCTTCAGCGGCGGGCTCTTCCGAAAATTGGCGATGCCGATCGATGCGCCGATCGCGCAGCAACGGGGATTGAATGGTAGAGCTTGCCGTTGATATCAACGAAAACTAGGGACGGCGGCTCCTGTCGTCTACGACGGTGCAATTCAGTTTCTGTCGCTTTGCGTAGGCAATGGCGGCATCGCGGGTTGGGGTCGCCCCGAGACGCGCGCCGAAGTCATCACAGAGCGTGACGGGCGAAAAATGCGTGCTACGGGATCAATGTTTGGTCGTGGGCAGTTGATGTCAATCGCCAGGGCTGGCTTGTGCTGACGTGCTCCACGACTTCCGGTCAGCGCGGCCGGTTTGTCCGTCTCGCGCAAGGGGTTCCGTCATCATCGGTTTTTGCCACGCGAATAACCAGCCGGGCACGTTAGCACCCGGCTGGCTTGCGCGGTCGGTATTATTTGGTGCTGTCGATCGTGATCCGCTTGACGTTGGCTCGCGCCTTTTCGGTCTTCGGCAGCGTCAAGGTGAGCAGACCGTTCTTGAACGTTGCGGCGACCTTGTCCTCATCGACTTGGCGACCAAGGGCCAGCCGCCCTTCGAAGCGCCCGTAGTAGCGCTCGCTGAACCGGCGATCCTTGTCCTCAGTCTCCGATTTGTTCTCGCCGCGAAGCGTAAGCACGCCATCTTCCAGCAGCACCTCGATGTTGTCTGGATCGACGCCTGGTACCTCCGCGATCAGGCGGATTTCGTTGTCATTCTCCTCGATTTCCACGTGCGGCCACGAACCATTGAAGGGCGACGTGCCACCGAGCAACGATGGCGGGCCGAAGCCGCGGAAGACTTCGTCGAAACATAGGTACGAGGGAGCGCCAAGAAGCTTGGGGCTCCCGGACTGGTGTCGACCCACTTGGGCGTCGATGAGAATGAGGTGGGGATCATGATGCCTTGCGTCAAGAGGCAGCCACACCCCCCAACCACCAGCGACGTGAAATAGTCTCATGAATTCATGCCGGTAGCACTCGACCTGGTAGAGTGCTAAAAAATTTCTGATTCCCTCTTGAAACTCGAAAAGACAAAAACCAGATCGATTTGCGCGCGATGCCGAAAAGGTCGGCGCGCCCCGCGTCGGTTCGCTTCGAATGCGGTGCGGAGGACCCGTTGAAAAATCTGTTTGTCCATGAGGAGAGCGATATGACGTTCCGTCCGTTGCATGACCGAATCCTGGTTCGCCGCATCGAGGCCGAGGAAAAGACGGCCGGCGGCGTCATCATCCCAGACACGGCGAAGGAAAAGCCACAGGAAGGTGAGGTCGTTGCCGCCGGCCCGGGTGCGTGCGACGACAGCGGGCAGCTGCGACCGCTCGATGTGAAAGTGGGTGATCGCATTCTGTTCGGCAAATGGTCGGGCACCGAGATCAAGCTCAATGGCGAGGATCTCCTGATCATGAAGGAATCGGACGTGATGGGCGTGATCGAGGTCGACGCCGCAGCGAGAAACGCAGCCTAGTGCCGATCCGGACCCATGCCAGACAAGGAATGCTGCCTCAGGAAGGAGTAGAAAAATGGCTGCCAAGGAAGTGAAATTCCATTCCGACGCCCGCGAAAAGATGCTGCGCGGCGTCGACATCCTCGCCAATGCTGTCAAGGTTACGCTCGGTCCAAAGGGCCGTAACGTCGTCATCGACAAGTCATACGGCGCGCCCCGCATCACCAAGGACGGCGTCACCGTCGCCAAGGAGATCGAGCTCGAGGACAAGTTCGAGAATATGGGCGCACAGATGGTGCGGGAGGTTGCCTCGAAGACCAGTGACATCGCTGGTGACGGTACCACCACCGCGACTGTTCTCGCTCAGGCGATCGTCAAGGAAGGTGCGAAGGCTGTGGCGTCGGGCATGAACCCGATGGACCTCAAGCGCGGTATCGACAAAGCAGTCGAAGCTGTGGTCGAGGAACTGCGGCGGAACGCCCGTAAAGTCACCAGGAACGACGAGATCGCCCAGGTTGGCACCATCTCGGCCAATGGCGACACCGAGATTGGCCGCTTCCTCGCAGAAGCGATGGAAAAGGTAGGCAACGAAGGAGTGATCACCGTCGAGGAAGCCAAGACCGCGGTGACGGAGCTGGAAGTCGTCGAAGGCATGCAGTTCGATCGCGGTTATCTTTCGCCGTATTTCGTCACCAACCCCGAGAAGATGCGGGTTGAGTTCGAGGAACCCTACATCCTGATCCACGAAAAGAAGCTCTCGAACCTGCAGACATTGCTGCCGGTTCTCGAAGCGGTCGTTCAATCCGGCAAGCCGCTGCTGATTATCGCCGAGGATGTCGAAGGCGAGGCGCTGGCGACGCTTGTTGTCAACAAGCTGCGCGGCGGCCTGAAGGTCGCTGCCGTCAAAGCGCCGGGCTTCGGCGACCGCCGCAAAGCGATGTTGGAGGACATAGCGATCCTCACTGGCGGAACCGCGATCTCTGAAGATCTGGGCATCAAGCTCGAGAACGTGACCCTCAATATGCTTGGCCGCGCCAAGAAGGTCGTCGTCGAAAAAGACAACACGACGATCGTCGACGGCGCTGGCTCAAAGACAGAGATTGAGGGCCGCGTCGCGCAGATCAAGGCGCAGATCGAGGAAACCACGTCGGACTACGATCGCGAGAAGTTGCAGGAGCGGCTGGCCAAGCTTGCCGGCGGCGTTGCCGTCATCCGCGTCGGCGGCTCAACCGAGGTTGAGGTGAAGGAACGCAAGGACCGCGTCGACGACGCCATGCACGCCACGCGGGCGGCCGTCGAGGAGGGCGTGTTGCCCGGCGGAGGCGTCGCTTTGCTGAGAGCCGTCAAAGCACTGGACAACGCTCAGACCGAGAATGCCGACCAGAGGCACGGCATCGACCTGGTTCGCCGCGCGATCGAGGCGCCGGTGCGCCAGATCGCCGAGAACGCGGGTGCCGAAGGCTCGATCATTGTCGGCAAGCTGCGCGAGAAGACCGAATTTGGCTATGGCTGGAACGCGCAAACGAACGAGTACGGTGATCTTTACGATCAGGGCGTGATCGACCCGGTCAAGGTCGTTCGCACCGCGCTGCAGGACGCGGCCTCGGTCGCCGGCCTGCTGATCACCACCGAGGCAATGGTCGCCGAGAAGCCGAAGAAGGATGTACCGCTCCCGCCGATGCCGGGAGGTGGCATGGACTTCTGACTGCAATGATAGGTCCGCGCCCCCCGACGGGGCGCGGGCTTTGGGTAGACTTGTGAAGTAAGAGATGCATTGCGCCTGAATCGGCGCGGCGTTTATCGGGCTGGTGCTGGTTTGGCAGGAGCCAAAATCGTGACTCCAATGAGGCTGGACCCGACGGCTCGCCCCTGCACCGAAGGAGGAACTAAAGAGTTAGGGGCCAAAAATGACCACGCGTTCGTCGAAATACGTTGGCGTATTCGCCGCACTCGTCCTCATACTGGTTCCTGCGCCGCTTCCGGCGGCACGGCCGCAGTCGGCGATGTCGGCAAGCATGCAACCCTCGCTCGCTGATGTCTTGGAGGACGTCACGCCGGCGGTCGTCAACATTGCAGTGAGGTCTCGCGCTTCCGCCGAAACCAACTTCTTCCGTCGCTATTTCAACCTACCTGAGCAACAACAGCGGCTGAGCGCGGGCTCCGGCGTCATCGTTGATGCCAACAAAGGCTATATCCTCACCAATCACCATGTCGTCGCGGACGCCGGCGAGATTGCGGTAACCCTGAAGGACCGCCGCCGCTTCACGGCCGACCTGGTGGGCAGCGACAAGGCAACCGATATAGCGTTGCTGAGGATCGTCGCCGACAAGCTGACGGCGCTTTCGTTTGGCGATTCTGGTGCCCTGCGGGTCGGCGACTCCGTTGTCGCGATCGGCAATCCGTTCGGGCTTGGCCAGACCGTCACCTCCGGCATCGTCAGCGCCCTTGGCCGTGGCGGCATCAATCTCGAGGGCTATGAGGATTTCATCCAGACGGATGCTTCGATCAATCCCGGCAACTCGGGAGGCGCACTGGTGACAACAGACGGCATGCTGGTCGGCGTCAACACCGCAATCATCGCGCCCACCGGCGGCAATGTCGGCATCGGCTTTGCGGTTCCGATCGCGATGGCGTCGGCCGTGATGGAGCAACTGATCGAGCATGGCGAAGTGCGGCGCGGCCGGATCGGTATCTCCGTCCAGCAGGACCTGTCGCCCGATCTCGCCGAAGCGCTCAGCATCGAGGAAAGCTACGGCGCCGTCGTCGGCAACGTTGAGACAGATTCCCCCGCGGAACAGGCGGGCCTTCGAGCTGGCGATGTCATCATCGCCGTCAACAATCGGAAAGTCACGGGCTCGGCAGATCTCCGCAATCGTGTCGGCCTGGCTCAGGTCGGATCGGAAGTCGAAATCGAATTTCTGCGCGATCGGGTTCGCAAAACGGTGTCAATGCGCATCGAGCCGGACGAGGCAATTGCCAAGCCTGGAGCCATGCCCGCTCGCCTTGAGGGCGCTGAGTTCCAGGATGCGGCCGGCAACGTGGTTGTTTCCAGCGTTGAAGATGGAAGTGCTGCGGCCCGAGCCGGTCTGCGCATGGGCGATGTGATCGTTGCTGCCAATCGCCGGCCTATCGCGGGAACTCGAGACAGCGTTAAAGAACCGATAGTGCTCGATCTGTTTCGCGCCGGGTCGAAACACTTGCTGGTGATCCGGTAGGTGGTTGCCCGACGCATGACGTTAACATCGATGGGAGAAGGAGATGAGGAAATCTGCTCGATGGATTACAGCCCTGGCTGTAGCAGCGACGTTTGCGTGTGCTGAAGCGGTTGCCCAGCAGCCGCAGCAAGCGCCTGAATTGACCGGCTTCTGGCTAACAACGCCGCACCCGGAACTGGCGATCCGTCCAGGCAAGACTGAATCGATTCAGTTGACCCTACGCAACGCCAACCTGCCGCCGCAGCGAGCATCCCTGCAAGTGTCTGGGGTTCCTGACGGTTGGCAATGGTCGCTCAAGGGCGGCAACCGCGAGGTTTCGGCGGTCATCGTTGCGCCCAACGCGACGGAAGAGGTCAATCTAGAACTGACGCCGCCTGAGGGTGTTGGCGGCGAAAGCGTCCCGATCGACGTTAAGGCGCGTTACGGCAATGCGACCGCCGATCTCCCACTGGTAGTGAAATTGTCGAACGCAGACGAGGGCGCCGGCCTGGAGCTAAAGTCCGAGTTGCCGGCACTCAGGGGCACGACCAGCTCGACGTTTAGCTTCAGGATGGAAGTGACCAACGACGGCGCCGAGGAAAGTCTGTTCAACCTTGTGGCAAACGCTCCCGAGGGTTTCCAGACGCGCTTCAAACGCGGCTACGGTTCGGAAGAAATCACCGGCCTGCCGATCGAAGCGGGATCGAGCGAGAACGTAACCTTGGAGGTTACGCCTCCGAGGTCCGCGCCGGCCGGACGCTATCCGGTGGTGATGGAGGTTTCTGGCGGCGGAACGAGCACCTCGACTGAACTTAGCATCGAAGTGACCGGGCAGCCTGAGGTAACCCTGACTGGCCCGCAGGAACGGCTTTCGGGCGAGGCCGTGGCCGGCAAGGAATCACGTTTCCCCTTTACGCTTGTCAACACAGGCAGCGCGCCCGCAAGCGACATAGAGCTCGCGGCCAATCCACCTTCTGGCTGGAAAGTCGAGTTCGAGCCCGAACGCGTGAATATGATCGCGCCCGATGCCACGAGCCAGGTGAATGTCAAGATTACCCCCTCCGAACGCGCGATCGCGGGCGACTACATGGTTACCGTGCGCGCCACCGGCGGTCCTGTATCGGAGTCTGCGCAATTCCGCGTAAAGGTCAACGCTTCGACGGTTTGGGGCATGGCGGGTCTCGGCGTCATCGCAGCGGCGGCGCTCGTGCTTGGCATGGCGGTGATGAGGTACGGACGGCGATGAGCACGATCGTCATCGAAGCCAAGGGGCTCGTCAAGCGGTATGGCCGGGTCACCGCGGTCGCCGGAATCGACCTGTCCGTATCGGCCGGTGAAGTTGTGGGCCTGCTCGGACCGAACGGTGCGGGCAAGACGACAACGATCCTGATGCTGTTGGGCTTGACCGAGCCGACGGAAGGAAAAGTGCGTATCCTCGGCAAGGATCCACTGCGCCAACCGCTCGACGTTAAGCGAGAGGTCGGGTATCTGCCAGATGCTATCGGCTTCTACGACAGCATGTCAGCGCGCGAGAACCTGACCTATACGGCTCGCCTCGCCGGCCTATCATCAGACCTAGCCAAGGAGCGTATCGCAGCGGCGCTGGACAAGGTGCGGCTGACTGACGTAGCCGACCGGCTGGTCGGAAACTATTCCCGCGGCATGCGCCAGCGGCTCGGCCTCGCGGAGCTGCTGATGCGCAACTGCAGCGTCGGCATTCTCGACGAACCTACCTCCGGCCTGGATCCGCAAGCGACTGAGGAATTGCTTGATCTGATCCAGTCGCTGAGCCGCGACGGCATGACCATTCTGCTGTCGTCGCACATGCTCAACGTCGTGCAATCCGTCTGTCACCGCATAGCCTTGTTCAGCGACGGCAAAATCGGCTTCTTCGGAACCGTCGAGGAACTGGCGGATAAAACTGGCGGCGGCGCCTTTGTCATCGATGTCGAAGCGGACGGCATTGATCTTTCGAAGCTAGGCGAAACGAGCACCGGCGTGAAGTCAATCGTGCCGGGCCGCGCAGGACATTGGCTGATCGAAGCCGAGCGCGATGTCCGACCGGAACTCGCTCGCCTCGTCATCGAGGCCGGCGGCTCGCTCAAGAATTTGGATCTGCACCGTGCCGGCCTCGACCAAGCCTACAGCCGTTACTTCAAGGAGGCCCGCCATGATGCGTGAAGGCTCGCCATTCAAAGGCACCGCAACGGTGGCGCTCAAGGAAGCTGCGGATCACATGACCAGCGCACGCATGCATCTCATCATGCTGCTCGTCCTGCTCACCGCGATTGGCGCCGTTTACGGAGCCATCGGCCGCATTACCGAAACGACCGCCGAGGACCCCTTCTTGTTCCTGAAACTCCTCACGGTCGCGCGCGAACCGCTGCCCTCCTTCGCAGCTTTCCTCGGGTTTCTCCTGCCGCTGGTGGCGATCGCGCTCGGATTCGACGCGGTCAATGGCGAATACGCGCGCCGCACGATGAGCCGGTTGCTGGCGCAGCCAATCTACCGAGATGCTGTGCTTTTCGGCAAGCTCCTAGGGGGCCTTCTCGTGATCACGATCGCGCTGCTGACGCTCTGGCTGCTGATGACCGGGCTTGGCATTCTGCTGCTTGGCCTGCCGCCATCCGCCGCGGACATCGTGCGCGGTATTGCTTACCTTGCGACCACGCTCGCCTATGCCGGTGTCTGGCTGGCGCTGGCGATCGCATTCTCGACCATAATCCGCTCGCCGGCGACCTCAGCGCTCGCGGCGCTGTCGGTCTGGCTGGTTCTGACCGTCTTCTGGAACATGATCGCACCGTTGATAGCAAGCGCCGTCGCGCCGATCGATCCTCTCGATCCGATGACCGTCGTGACGCAGTACCAAACGCAGCAGGCGGTCGCGCGGCTGTCCCCGCAGACACTTTATGGAGAGGTAACGGCGATGCTGCTCAATCCGGCGGCCCGGTCGGTCGGCCCGCTGTTCTTCGATCAGGTCGACGGTGCCATCGCCGGAGCGCCGCTGCCGACGATGCAAAGCCTGCTGGTCGTTTGGCCGCAGCTTTCAGGGCTGGTCGCAGCCATGATCCTGCTCTTCACCCTGGCCTATGTCGCCTTCCAGCGTCAGGAGGTCCGGGCATGATGGCTGCTCGGCGCATCGCAACCCGCAAGTCTTTTGATGTCGCGTGAATGGAGGAGAACGATGAAAGAAGATTGCTTTCCCAGACCTTGCCAAGCGTAACGCGCACCGTGTCGCGGAAGGCGGCAAACGACCCGCTGTCGCCGACGTCGAGCTTCAAAGCTGCAACTTTGCCGCCCTCGGCTTCAATGCTCCGCACTACGTTCTCTGCCGCTTCCGGGTTATTGTTGTAGGTGAGAATAACCCCATGCCGCGCTTGGCGCATTGGATCGCAGCACTGGCCCCAAGACCGCGGCTGCCGCCGGTGATGATGACGATGCTCATATGCTTCTCCTTCGATTTGGATAAGCAATAGATAGCCGCAGACCGCTTGTGATCGCTCGCACGATCCTCTCTGAAGATTGCC
The DNA here is from genome assembly GCF_014851675.1 of Rhizobium sp. ARZ01. Classification (NCBI taxonomy): domain Bacteria; kingdom Pseudomonadati; phylum Pseudomonadota; class Alphaproteobacteria; order Hyphomicrobiales; family Rhizobiaceae; genus Rhizobium; species Rhizobium sp. ARZ01. The sequence continues at coordinate 154,794 of NZ_JACVAE010000005.1, read as the reverse complement.
TATTTCTGCTTTCGTGTTGATTGCGCAGCATTGTTGTGAAACAACGAATTTCATGATCACACAGCTTCAAGAACTCAGGCAACTTGCCTCCAGGGCAGAGAACCGCCGTACCGAGACAGGCATTCCGCGCGTCGCGATGGTGCAGGGCGAGATCCCGGAGCACAGGCTTGCCGCCGTTTACGACCCGATGGTCAATATTATTCTAACCGGATCGAAGACCATGACCGTCGGCGACCGGACCTTCCATTATGATCCCGCGACCTATTTCGTGATGTCGATCGATCTGCCCGCCATTGGCTCAGTGTATACTTCAGCGAACCAAGAGCCTTATCTGGCGATCAGCCTGACACTGGAACCGGCAATCGTTGCGAACCTTTTGGTCGATCTGCCCAAACCTGCCGGAGGTGAACTTTACAGCACCGGCTTTTCCGTGGCACCGGTGACGACGGACCTACTGGATGCCTGGGTTCGCATGCTCCGGCTGATGGAGCGCCCGAACGAGATCGCTGCCCTTGCGCCGGCCTATGAGCGGGAAATCCTTTTTCGCGTCCTGCAGGGCCCGCTCGGCTGGATGCTACGGGATATTGCGACCCCTGATACCGCGCTTTCGCGGGTTGGCATTGCCATTCAATGGATACGCCAGAATTTCACCAAACCGCTTCGTGTCGAGGCGCTGGCGGAAATGGCGGCACTGAGCGTCTCAGCCTTTCATCGCCACTTCAAGGCGGTAACGGCGCTGAGCCCGCTCCAGTACCAGAAGCATGTTCGCCTTCTCCATGCGCGATCCTTGCTGATTGCCGGGGAGGGGAACGCAACGTCCGTTGCTTTCTATGTCGGCTATGAAAGTCCGAACCAGTTCAGCCGGGAATATGCCCGTCAGTTCGGACTGCCGCCGTCGAAAGATGCCGCAAGGCTGCGCAGATGAAATTCGAGCGAGATAAACTCTTCGCTAAGCGGGTTCGTCACTTCGATTCCCATCAAACCGGCGAATTTTATAAGTCTCGGTGTCATCAGGCCCCCGGAACCAAAATTCCAGATCTGACAAGTCAGGGTACTTCACCTTCAACTCCTCGCCATAACGTCTGCCTGCGATCCGCATCACCGATCTGTTGCTTGAGGTGGACGCCCGCACGGGATTTTCCAACACCTTCACCCATCTGCGCAGCGGTCGGACGGTTGACAACAAGCTTGCGCTCCTCACCGCCATTCTGGCGGACGGCATCAATCTCGGCCTCACCAGAATGGCGGATGTTTCCCCCGGAATAACCAAGCGCCAGCTCGCCTGGGCGCACGACCGGCATATTCGCGAGCTTCGACCCTGCTGGCGAAGCTGTCCGCATTCTCGCGCCAGAACGGACTGGCGCTTGCGTTACGCGACATCGGGCGCATCAATCGGTCCATCTTCCTGCCCCAATGGTGGCAGAGCCCCGAAATGCGCAGGAACGCGACCGCCGGACTCAACAAGAGCGAAGCTCAGAACACCTTGGCCCGCGCGCTGTTCTTCAACCGTCTCGGAGAACTGCGGGACAGGACCTTCGAGAGCCAGTTCTATAGGGCGTCAGGACTGAACCTTCTGATCAATGCCATCGTCTACTGGAATACGCTTTATCTCGAACCGGCTTTCGCCGAGCTCAACCGGGAAGGCATCGCCACGCCGCCCGACATTATCAAACACATCACCCCGCTCGGGTGGCAGCATATCAGTCTCACCGGCGATTACATCTGGACCCCGACGGACAGCATCGATCTCAGGCCACTGCGGCGCGAAACATCCATCCTCGCAGCGTGATCACCGTATTTCGGCGCTCCGCCAGGCATCGGCGAGCGGCCGGTAAACCACATCGGGTTTGCCGCGATGCTCGATGAAAACCGCGGTCTCGCGTCGGCTCTGCTTAAGATGAAGAGTACCGGAGAAATCAGCATAGCGCCGCCAAAGGCGGGATTTCGGGCGTTCTCGACACGTCACAGGCGGTTAAAGGCCAGCCGCGGGAGCCTCAGCATAGCGCCCGCAGGGGAGGCGGATCCGACTGCCCCGCCCGGGACGTTCCGCATATCCCCAGAATTCTGAGTGTATTAGTCGACCATCCTGAAGGATGTCCGGCAATTTGCGGTTCTACGTCGCTGCCGCCGATACGGATGGACACGAGGATTAGACGGCTAGATTTGCCCCACCGTCCCTTCCACGGGAGGATCTCGCTGGCAGACCAAGTTGGACTGCATAATCCTCTAATTGTGGACGTCGCCCTTCTCGCGTAGAAGCTTCAGGTGCGCAATCATGCTGGAAACGCTACGATGGATGCGATTCACACCGAAGGCTTCGACGCTGCTTTGACCTTGACCGATCATCTTGAGCATCTACCGGACAAAAAGCGCCGCGAGCTCGCCCGCATTGTCGAAATCCTGTTTGCCGAGGTCGAGCAGTTCCAGGCGACCAAGCTGTCCGGCAAGCGAAGCGGCGGCAAGATCCTGAAGGTGATCCTCTATGGGTCCTACGCCCGTGGCGATTGGGTCGAGGACCGCTTGAGCGGCTATCGTTCAGACTATGACCTTTTGCTTGTGGTCAGCACCAAGTCTTTTGCCGATGAACGCGACCTGTGGGAAGGCATCGAAGAGCAGCTGCTGAAGGAGCAGATCGCCCACCGCATCGAGACACCGGCCGTCCCGATCGTGCACACATTGCAGGACGTCAACGACCAGCTTTCCCGCGGACGTCCCTTCTTCGTCGACATCGCTAGAGACGGGCTCGTCCTCTATGAGGAGCCCGGCCATACGCTAGCGCAATCGAAGCCGCTAACGGTAGACGAAAAGTTTGAAGAAGCTAAGCTATACCTCGAGCAGTGGCTCCAGTTATCTCATGATGCATTGAGGGTAGCGGAATTTAGCATCGCGAATAACATTTGGCGCGATGGAACTTTCATGCTTCATCAAGCGACGGAGCGTGCCTACCATTGCGCCCTGCTCACACTGACGCTCTACAGCCCCAAGTCTCATCGCATCAAGGTCCTTCGGTCCCAGGCTGAACGGATCGACAATCGGCTGATTGCCGCCTGGCCGCGCGATAGCAGGTTTTCACGTCGCTGTTTTGAGCTGCTTTCAAGAGCCTATGTGGAAGCGCGTTACTCGTCAAAATATGCGATCAGCAACGAGGAACTCACCTGGCTTGTTGAAAGGGTGAAGATTTTGCAGAGCCTGGTGGAAACGATCTGCCGGGAACGGCTTTCCCTGTAGTTCTTGCGGGCACGGCGCTCTTGAATGGACTCGAACCTGCGGCATGCACTTCGTTCTAGCTAAACTATTGAAAAACCATAATTTCGCAGGGGAAGAACGCACTCAAAATGAGTAGACGCCTCAGTAGATGAATACCGTCAATACATTCAGGCTCAAAAACCGAAGAATCCATGCAGTTTCATTGCATCGCATAAGCGCCCGATAGAGATAGAGGACAACGACAGCGTTCAGCGTCGGACGTATTTTCCCGACTGGTCGAAACTAGGCGAGCCGTGATGACCAAACGAATTCCACATGAGATCAAATAGAGGCTTAAGGGTATTCTCTGGAACATCCGCCGCGCCTCTCACATCAATATTGAGTTCGGGTAGCATGATCCGGTCAGAACGATACGGATAAGTAATGCTGCCGCGCCACTCATCAATCGGGGCCGAAACGCCACGAATGCCGATGAGGCTCACGAGAACCGTGTATGGCGCCGGGATCGACCGCCGTTCGTATTCGCCCAGGATCTGCCGAATACCGGACGCTATCCCTTGCTCGACACCGGTCAGATAAATGTTGCGTTGACCGTCCGTCCCGCCGACGTTCAACTTTGCAACGGCCTCCGCGATACCATTGCGAAAAAGCGTCGAAAATGCGCGGACGGTATTAAATTGCTCTTCCGGCCCTGAATAAGCGACGAGACCGTCGAGCGAGTACATTGTATTTGCGCCGCTGGCGCCGAGAGGCCATGGCCACTTCGTTCCACCACGTTCATCAAACGAGAGTGAGATACCATCTGTAAAAGAGGCTCGCGGCACGACCTGCATGACCAGTCGAGCATCTCCATCGGCGCCAACCGCCAAAGGCCCCTCGTTGTTGATCAGGATTTCCAGCCGCTCGGTTCTAAAACGTCTGATCCTCTCTTCAACCTCCGATGCAAACAGAAACGCTCGCTTCAACTCTTCTACTGACATCGGATGCTTTCCGTTTTCGTCGCGGATGAAAAAGCGATGATCCTTGGCGACAGTTACCCGATGGGGCGCACTCCAGCTCCGCGGCATCTTGACTACCAGAACGCCGCGGTCACCCTCGATAGCAACCCATTTTACCCTAAATTCGAGGATTGGCGGTTCGAACGACGTTCGAATGCTATCGGAAACCGCTCGAACCAAACCATCAGGATCAGGTGTCGCAACGCCGCTGACGTCTGAGGCAACGCCGTTCCGCTCGTCGACTCCGATCATAAGATATCCACCGACGGCGTTGGCCATGGCGGAAACATCTGCAGCAAACTCGCGCCGGTCTTCGTCTTTGCGCCCGTAATGATCGCGCTTGAATTCTAGTTGCCTGCCTTCGGGGATTCCCTCATCAACAAGTGCTTGCAGATCGGAAAGTGCTATTTCGTCGAACTCTTTCGCAAACATCGACTCGCTCTCAAAATTCTCCAAAGAGCGTGCAATATTTGTGTTCACCCAACAAGAACCGGCGGCTCAAATTCACAACCCCCAGGCCGCATTGCAGCCGACTTCCCAATCCACGCCAGCATCATCGCGGACAAACAAGAAACATAGCGTTCGAACTGCTTCCTCGAGGGGCAAGGCGACCAGAGCACGAGCTGGAAGCCGAGGCCATCGTCGATCATGGCCAATCGGCCGGAGGAGAGCGCAACAAGCTGATGATAGGAACCGGCGAGCCGACCCTCGGATGTCGACCTAGCAGCGGAGCGGGTCGGAAAAAGAGCCGCCCGCGCGTTCGCGAGGGCGTCGTCAAGAATAGAAGTCATCTAGTTTGGAGCTCCCGATTGCCCGCAAACCTCATAGTTGTGGTTAACACCCTAAAACTTGCACGTTCATCGGCAATGTCCTTCAGTTGTGTGCCGATCCATGGCTTATTTCCTTGTGTATGATGGAAATACCGGGAGAGCAAAGCGGTGAGTGAAATCAATTACAATCATCGGCACAAGGCTTCTGGCACCATGATTTCCGGGAGTGGCGATGGCTACTTGACCGTGAAAGATATCCGCGACGCCATTGCGCATTTGCCGGATGATGCGGAGGTCATATTTGGAACGTGCGAGCATGGCGATCCATTGCAGTTCGGCCGTTTCAAGATGCGCGGACCGAACTTGCTCCAGATCGAGTTCGGCTGATGCGAGAACCGCCTGCAATCATCAAGGCGATCAATGCCCTGAAGGCCGCAAGCTTTGATGACCCGATAAATCGCATCCCCTTCATCAGCGCCGAAATGGCCGAACGTCTCGTGGCGAAGGGCTACGCAACCAAAACACCGTGGTCCAACGATCCGGCCGTTCCATGCTATCGACTAACCAAAGCGGGAGTGGATGCTTTGAAACAAAAGTCTGAGCCAAAGCGAAGGCTGACGATGTTGGCTCCAAGACTAACCACCCTTCCGGCGCGGTTGAAAATCCTCGGCGAAGAGTAGCGCCATGGCCGACCCCATATACTTGCACGCATGGAAAATCAGCGAAGAGATCCACCATCGCGTATTCGCGATCGATGACGCGCGCCTAAGCCCAGGCATGATGAGCGCTCTCGCCGGCGATCTCGCCGTGAAGGCTTCGGAGTTACGAGTGGCATTCCGGCGCGCGAACATGATTGCCAAGCTTGAGCTGCTGGAAAGCCGGATCGCCGATTTGCGAAAAAGTAGTCGCGATGTGGGTGGGAAAATCAGTCGGTTGCAGTCGGCGGTAGTCGGCGTGCACATGGGCGCTTACAGTCTCGCTCATCCGAACACCGACGAGTGACCTCGAGACCGTGGGAAAGCTAGACCGTTCTGGACTGCGAGAGAGTTAGAACTTGTGACATCGAAGGGACCCCTACTGAGGATCCGGCGCCTCATTCCCGTTCGATGATGACCAAGACACGGCGGCGGGCGCAGTTCCGACCACACAAGATCTATTCCGCCACACTTAAAGCCGCGACCTCGCGCGATCTGATGCGAGAAATGCTTCCACTTTGGATCCCACTTCCGGAAAAACAAACGTCAAGAACGGAAGAGTATCTTCGTTCGGCAGGTAACGCTGGTCGCCTTCAAGAATCAGCTTGCGAATAGAGAGGGCGCGTTTGGCCCATTTTCCGCTCTTGTCCTGCGAAGCGATCAACGCTTCGCGCCCATAGATCCGGATCGCATAGCCCATAGTCAGGACATGTTCCGGATAGCCGTCACAAATCCGGTGTACAACCTCAACTAAGTGCTTGAAATCCCATCCTATTGGACTCCCTTCCTTGACACTTAGTATTCCGTTCATGAGACCGGTGATGGCGCGATCGTAGCGGTCGTTAGTCGGTGGCGTGACGCCGCGGGCAGAAATATCCTCCATTAGTCCTTGCCAGACTGCCTCGCGAGAAATTGGATCTGGAGTCTGTTGATTTCGCGACTTCCAAAACTCGAATAGCCGCTCCCTCAAACTGTCGTCCGCTCTTGCAATAGCCTCCATTTCCGCTTTGAGAAGCTTTTCGGACTGCCCTTGGTAGTCGAACGCCCAAGCGGTTTGCGCGTGCAGATCAACTTTCAGGTCCCGAAACGGACAGATCGTTGATTCCCAATGGTCGACAGGTGAGCCATTGGAGAGTTCGGGGACACGATAGTGAACTCTGACGTGAAAGGTCCCGCTTTCCTCCGACCGAGCCGTTGTTTCTTCATCGACGACCAAGATGTTTGAATTATTGGAAAACAGAAGGTCGTCAGTGGTCATACGACGATAGTCAGGATCGAAGCCCGCCATGATCCACACCAGCAATGCGCCCTCATCTCTATAGAACGCCCGTCGACCGGCGACGACATCGAGAAAGGTGGTCGACAATTGTGCCTCGAACGCGACACGGCCAAACACCGTCATGGCTTGCACATCCGGTTGGCGCCGGCTCGCCGGGTCCCGGGCAGACCTCCACTGGCGTTCCGATACAATCTCGCTATTTGAGAGATCGCAAGTGAGGCTTCGCACAATTCGCTCTTTGATGCGGAGATGAGCGAGGCTCTCACGCTGGCCATCATATTTCAGCGCTTGGATATCTGCACGTGAGAGCCCTGACCGCGTTACGGAAGGGCAGGAACCGTCTTCGCGCCGATGACGGAAGAAAAAACGCTTCTTTCCAGAAGCGACAAGATAAACCGGGGTTGCGCAAAGGGCGCACCCAAAGCGCGGATTGTTGTCCAGGCCCTCGCGGATGTCGACACGCTCGGCAATCAACCGATCATATCGCTTTGCAGCTATATAGGCAGCAGCGTCAAGGAACTCGCCACTCGCGAAATCCAGGATCTCGGCAATCTCTGGCCTTAGTACAGGCGTAGCAAGTGCAAGTGGATTGACAGTAACATTTCCCATGGGGCGCCTCGACTTTATCCCCTCGTAAAATATGCAGATTCGGTTGCTTTCTGGAATGCGAGATGCGCAAATTCGAACGATCGACACTGCTCCCATGGAGATAATATGAACCGCTTCTTTTCCGACAGGCACGGTTATGGCACGCCGGATCCGAAGATCACTGTTCGCGAAGATGCGCCGGACTTCTTACGTTTTCAGGTTGCGAGTATTGCCCGGAACTGTGAACTCAGCCCCAGGGCAATCCGCGCAATTGTTTGCGACATATTATTAGAAGTCCCCGATCTCAATAATTGGAGCGAATACCCGAATATCTGGGAAGAGGTTCTAGGCCTTTTAGCAAGCTGCGAATGGTACAAGGTCTATGATGTTGCGGAAGCGATTTGGCGCTCATTCGAATACCGACCAGACCAACAAGACCGTTTTGAAAGCGATCTCAACCGGGTCTTCAGAGAAAAGGGCATTGGCTGGGAGTTGAAGAGCCCTGATGGCATCGTGTTCCGCGGCGACCAGACGTTCGAAATCGCGACGCAACGAGCCGTGGAAGCATTCGCAGAAACTGGTCGCTACACAGCTGCTAGCGAGATTCGAGAAGCTTTGAGGGATATTTCTCGACGACCAGAGCCGGATCGAACTGGAGCGATTCAGCACTCGATGGCAGCGCTTGAATGTGTCGCGCGCGACATGACAGACTCACCCAATCTAAATCTGGGTCAGATCATTAACGGTCTAGCTTTCACGCCTCCACTTGGCGAAGCGGTCCATAAGCTATGGGGATATGCCTCGCAAAATGGCCGCCATGTCCAGGAGGGACGCAATGCGAGTGCCGCCGAGGCAGAACTCGTCGTGAGTGTTGCTTGTAGTCTGGCAGTGTTCCTTCTCAATCGCGAGTGATCCGCGATGAAAATCCGTCGAGAGGTAAAACCACCGCTGACATCTCGATAGTGGATGGGAGCGGAATGATCGCCTTGTCCGATGCAACTATTCCGCTTTGCGTGTACAATTTCTAATCTGCGATTCACCGACGGTGCGACATGCATATTTCTCGTGTTCAGCTTGTAAATTATCGAAATTTCGAGCGTGCAAGTTTTCATTTCAATACAGGCATCAACACCATCATCGGTGAAAACGGATCGGGTAAGACGAACCTGTTCCGTGCAATGCGTCTAATGCTGGATGACGACTTCCTTCGTTGGGCCTATCGCCTAGAGGAAGGCGATTTTCATCGCGGTATCGGCAATTGGCGTGGTCACTGGATTATTATCAGCATCGAGTTTGCGGAGGTGTCACAGGACGAAGCTGTGCAGGCGCTTTTCCTTCATGGAACCGGAGTAATTGAAGACGAAGCCATTGCTCGCGCTACATACAATCTCATTTTCCGTCCGAATGCTGCGGTTCGGTCACGTCTGGCGCAACTCGATGAAGGCGATCAGCCTGGGCTGGCCGCTATCTTAAATACGGTCACGTTGGACGACTATGAGACCGTCTTCACCGGCAAAAGCACCGCGGACTTCTCTGATCCAGCCGTCTACGAAGAACTCGTCGGAAATTTTGGGACCGTTCAGTTTCCGGCAGAGCTGCATCCAGCCTCCCTCGGAGGGAAGGTTCCAGGCATCATGTCGGTCAGCAAGGAGGTTTGCTTCACCTTCATTCAAGCTCTTCGTGACGTCGTAAGTGAGTTCCAGGGGCAAAGAACTAATCCCCTTTTGACGCTCCTCCGCAGTAAAAGCGGCGATTTGGACCCAGCAGTGCTTGCGCCCATCACCGAGCGCGTGAATGAGCTGAACAGTGAAATCGAAGCAATTCCAGACGTCGGAGAAATCCGAGCAGATATTCGCCAAACGATCCGAGATGCCGCAGGCGAGACCTACTCTCCGGCGAGCCTTGCAGTCCGATCAGCTGTCCCGGGCGAGGCTGATCGACTTTTCCAATCACTGAAATTGTTTGTTGGCGAGACGGATGATCAATACGAGGGAGCCATCAACGAGTTGAGTCTCGGCGGAGCGAACCTCATATTTCTTACTCTCAAGCTCCTCGAATTCAAATATCAAAAGGCGAAACAAGCCTGCGCGAATTTTCTAGTAATCGAAGAGCCCGAGGCTCACATCCACACACATATCCAGAAAACTCTTTTCGACCGGTTGAGCTACCCCGACACCCAGGTGATTTACTCAACCCACTCGACCCAGATCTCCGAGGTAAGCAACATCGAGAACGTCAACATCTTGGGTCGGAGCGGCTCGCGCTGCGAAGCATTCCTGCCTAGTGCTGGCTTAGAAGAACCGAAAATCCGAAGCATTCAGCGGTATCTTGACGCCGTGCGCAGCAATCTATTGTTTGCGAAAAGCGTGATCCTGGTTGAGGGCGACGCGGAAGAAATCCTCGTGCCGGTGCTGGTCAAAGAGGTGCTGGGAGTAAGCCTCGATGAACTGGGCATAAGTCTGATCAATATTCGCAGCACCGGCTTCGAAAACGTCGCAGTTCTGTTTCACAATGATCGAATTCGTCGCCGTTGCGCAATCGTGACTGATCTGGATGCTACCTTTTTCAATACCGACCCGCATCCAGACGATCCTGAAGCGTTGAAAAACGCCAAGGAGAAGGCGCTCGGCTCGCAGGAAGCCGGCATCGCGCGGCGCACTCGTTTGACGGCCTTCAAGGATGGAAACGAATGGATTTCGGTTCATTACGCGCCACGTACGTTCGAAGTTGACTTCGTTGCGGCCGGGAACGTTGAGCTGACAGTTTCAGTGCTCAATTCCGTGTACAGCGACGCCGCAACCATTGTTACCGCGACCGCGGAGCTGAGGTCCGGCGACGTGGCAACCTACGGCAAGCGAATCCTCGCAATGGCGAGCTATGCCAAGAAGGGTTGGCTTGCAATTCAGATGGCCAAGCTGGTCACGGGAACAACGCGAATCCCCAGTTACCTGACTGAGGCGATTTTCACCGCCCACAAACCTTTGAGTCGTCGGGTGCTGGCGAACATGATTGATCACCGCCTGAAATTTCACACCGATCCAGCGGTCATATCAGAAGCTCAGATTGTGGCGTTACGCGCCCAGGTTGAAGCATTTCGCATTGGCGATCTGGAGATCGAACCGCTTCGAGAGGCGATCATTGGCACAATGGCAGGAGATGTCATTATCGATGTTCTAGGACATGCCTGATGGTGTTTGTCTGGGAAGACGGTGACCTAAATGATGAGCAGATTGACGCCATCGAGCACGAAGGGAGCGTATTCCTTGCCGCTTGCCCCGGGAGCGGCAAGACCAGAGCTTTAACTTATAAAATCGCGCTAGAGCTATCCAAGCTCGATAGCAAGCGTCATTGGGTCATTGCCATCACCTACACGCACCGCGCCGCCGAGGAAATCTCCGAGAGGATCGAGCGATTGGGTGTGGCAACAGACAGGCTGTGGATCGGAACAATCCATTCATTTTGCCTTGATTGGATACTACGTCCCTACGCCATTTACCATGAGAAGCTGCAAAACGGGTTTCGCGTGGTCGACCAGCACGAGACTGAGGTCATTCTGGACGAACTTTGCGGTCAATCGCCACATCAGGTGCGGGCACTCGATTGCAGATATTATTACACGACAGCCGGTTGCCAGCTGGAAAACGCGAACCCGAATAGGCGCTTGGCCGCTCTGTCCGTGTTAAACCAATATTGGCAGCACCTGGAAGAGAACCGCCTAATAGATTTTGAGATGATCCTGAGCTGCGCTTACGACCTCATTGTTAGCCAGCCGTCTATTTCAATTCTCCTAGCGTCTCTTTTTCGATACATCTTGGTCGACGAGTATCAAGACACCAAAGAAATACAATATAATATTATAGCCAGAATCGTGAATGCGTCTGGTGGAAATACGAGAATCTTCATCGTTGGAGATCCCAACCAAGCAATCTATGGCTCACTTGGCGGCTACGCGATGACAAGGGTCGACTTCGCGGCCCTCGCCGGTGTCGACATCGTGGAAAAAAGCCTGGCGAGCAACTACCGGTCGTCAGAGCGGATCGTCGATTATTTTTCAGCCTACTCTGTTGTGCCAGCAAACATCGATGCCGTCGGCGCTGTCAGGGAGTTTCCAAGCCTCATTTCTTTCGAGCAAGAAGTTAACCAGCAGGAGCTGGACGACGAAATCGTTCGGCTCATACGCTACAATATCGAGACACTTGGTATTGCCCCTCACGAAATTTGCGTTGTGGGGCCGCAATGGATCCAGCTGGCCGCAGTCACGAGGCGCCTGGTTGCAGCTCTCCCGGAGTATAGCTTCGACGGCCCCGGCATGGCGCCGTTTTCTCGCGATCAGGACAACATCTGGTTCAAGGTTTCACGTCTTGCCTTAACTCGGCCCGATCCGCAGATCTTCATCCGACGTACTCGATGGGCTAGGGAGGTCCTTGATCACCTCGGATCCGCTGGTGTGGACGTCTCCAAAATTTCCCCGCGTGATCTCCTTCGCATCTGCAATGGGATCGATATCACCGTGGAAGACGGTTTGGAATATCTCGAGCTATTTTTTGCAGAGCTCTTGTTGGTTCTCGACGTAGATCTCGAACTCTTTCCAGCGCTTCAGGAGCACTACGTCGCCTTTTTTGAGCGCTCTCGAGTTCAAATCCAGCGACTGGAGAATGCAGGGGTTCAAGGTGTATCGAGCGTTGCAATGTTCAGGCGTGTATTCGCAACACGAACCGGAATAACCGTGTCGACGATCCACGGGGTGAAGGGAGCGGAGTTCGATACGGTGATCGCTTTTGCGTTGCTCGAAGGGATGGTCCCGCACTTTTCAGATCCGAATGCTGCGGAGAGTGCAAGCAAGTTGCTCTATGTCGTTGCATCACGTCCAAGGAAAAACCTGCACCTCATTGCCGAAGCCGGCAGGATCAACGGGATAGGCATCCCTTATGAGGCGACACAGGTACTTGCGGAGCACGATTTTGCTTATGATGCCTTTAATGAGGCCGGCTAATCAGAGATGGTCTGCAAGGAGCGAGATCGCCCGCAAGGCCATCACACTAAACCCCACGCCCGAAACCTCCCCCTCCCGGTCATCTCCCTCAAGCCCAGCTCCAAAACAATCCGCCGCGCCGCCTGCGGCGTAACCCCGAGCGTCTTGGTGACGGTCCCGGCATGAACAAGCGGCGTCGCCATCACCAGCTCGACAAGCTCCGGCAGCTTTGACGAGACCCGCCTCCCCTGCAGCTTCCGCTCCATCATTTTCCGAGCCAGCGCCAGCCGGTCATGTTCCTTGAGCCCAATCTCGGCGGCCGCGATCAGACCATCAGCAATCGCCAGCAGGCGGACCTCGCGGCTGTGATGCCGACGGCGATCGACGGGAATGGTTTTGAGGCCAAGGTTGATGGCGGCGAGATGCGGGCCCGTCGTGACACCGGCCTGGCGCAGGATCGAGGCAGCGAGGTCCCGGCCAAGCCAGGGCGCGTGCTGCAGCACTTCGAGCTGGTTCCAGGCATCGAGGGCGACGATGGCCTGCAGCACCGGCGGATAATGATCCGCCTGGCGCAGCACGGTGCGCCATTCCTCCAGCCGCGCGTCCTCGTCCCAGTCGAGATCGTAGACGAGCGGGTCACGCTCCCGCGACCGACTTGTCGGTGCGGCGGCCTTCTTTAACACCGCTTCTGAGCGCGCCAGGACCGCATCGATAGCGGCCAGCTCGGCGTCGAGTGCGCTGGCGCCGTCATCGATGTGCTCCCCCTCCCCTTCTCCAGCCAGATCGGCATCCACCGCGGGGGCTTCGCTTTCGGCGATGCCGCCGTCACCCAAAGATGCTGTAGGCCACGCCTGCCCGGCAACGACGTTGTGGCGGCGCAGGCTGCGGAGACCGTCCGGGGTGAGTGCCCAGCCGGGCGGCTGCGCCGCGATCCGCCGGCGGGTGCGCAGGACGTCGCGAGCGATGGTCAGTTCATGCGTTGGCGTGCGGATATCATGACTGGCATCGTGCAGGACGAGGTCCTCGAGATGGACGAGCTCGCCGTCGATCCACAGCGAAGCGCAGGCATCGGCGAAATGCGACCGTTCGATCCATCCACTCCCCACCTCGGAACGGGCGATGCGCTCGTCGAGCCGCGCTAGCGCGGTCCCAGCCCCGGAGATGGGCTTGAGCAGGCTCTGGACGGGCAAATTCGCGAGATCGTAAGACATTGAAATCATGGTAAATGATTCGTTAAAGGAACTCTATCTCAAAGTTAGAGTTCCTCACTGGGCATGATTGTGGGTTGATGTCGTCACTATCGATAGGGACCAAGTATCGATAGTGATGTGTACAGGTGCATTGTACGCTCATCGAAGCCATGATATCGTGCCGCTTCAAGCCAATGAACGGAGGCGTCGATGCCCCAGACCAGCTACAAGATCAGCGAAGCCCGCAAGCATTTTGCCGAGGTACTCGAACGCGCCAGCCACGGAGAGGAAATCATGATCATGCGCGGCAACGAAGTCTATGCGCGCATCGGCCCGGCCGACGGCGGCAAACGGCCGTTCGGCCTGTTGCGCCAGCGTGGCCTGCCGGAGGATTTGTTCGACGAACTCGACACCGAACAGGCCGCGATCGATGCCGGCGACTGGAATGACGATGTCGGTATTTCCCAGGGCAAGCCCGACGGCCGGCCAACATGAAGGTGCTGCTCGACAGCCACGCAGTCTATTGGTGGACGATCGGCAGCGATCGGCTTTCTTTGACGGCACGATCGATGATCGAGGACAAGGCCAACACGATTCTTGTCAGCGCCGTCTCGTTTTACGAGCTCGACAACAAGATGCGGCTGAAAAAGCTCGATCTCAGGCCACAGGAGTTGCGGGCCGCCGTTGCCGACAGCGGCCTGCAGACACTTGCCATCACCGATCTGCACGCCGAACTGGCGGCAAGCTTCGACTGGGATCACCGCGACCCATGGGACCGCCTTCTGGCGGCCCAGACGCGGCTGGAACACTGCGCGTTTGTCTCCGTTGACAGCGCCTTCGACACGGTCTTGCACGAACGCATCTGGTAGGCACGCCGATGAAGATATTCGTCGATGTAGAGGAAGCTGCCGAGCGGTTGGAAGAGCTGGTCGAACTGGCCTTCCGGGGGGATGATGTCTTTGTCTGCCGCGGAGAGCGGCCCATTGCGCAGCTCACCGCTTTCTCTCAGGAAGATGGGCTTCCCGCAAATGAAGCCGCTGCGGACATCGCGGGGGCCGCCCACAGCGACAAACGGACCCAGGCCGGTGGTTTCTGTTCGATCGAAAAGGCCTGGACTCGCGCCGCTGACGGTAAGGCGGGCTCGAACCAGGATATGACGTCGGCACACGACGATCTCTACGACGCCGACGGCCTGCCGAAATGAACGAGGTCTCCTCAGCATCCGCCCTCAAACGCGCCGAAGAACTGGACGCGCTCAATGCAATCCTGCCGTTCGACCGGCGTGATCAGCTGGCAATCCTGCTGACCGACGACGACGTTGCCACGCTGAAGCATCTGGCCAAGGAGGGCATGGGCGCGAACACCTTGCGCGCGCTCGCCTCCGACCTTGCCTATCTTGAGGCCTGGTGTGTGCTGGCGACTGGCCTGCCCCTCCCCTGGCCCGCCCCCGAGGCGCTGCTGCTGAAGTTCGTCGCCCACCACCTTTGGGATCTGGCCAAGCGTGAAGACGATTCGGCCCACGGCATGCCGGCGGAGGTAGAGGTCGGATTGCGAGGCCAAAGACTGCTGCGATCGGAGGGTCCGCATGCGCCGGCCACGGTGCGGCGGCGGTTGACCTCCTGGTCGATCCTGACGCGCTGGCGCGGGCTCACCGGCGCCTTCTCCGCCCCGTCGTTGAAGAGTGCCTTGCGGCTTGCCGTCCGCGCAACCGGGCGGCCGCGGCAGAAAAAGAGCATGAGCGCCGTCACCGCCGATATTCTCGCCCAATTGCTGTCCACCTGTGCCGGCGACCGGCTGGTCGATATTCGCGATCGCGCCATCTTTTTGACCGCCTTTGCCTCCGGTGGCCGCCGGCGTTCGGAGATCGCAAACCTGCGCGTAGAGGATCTGGTCGAGGAAGAGCCGGTTCGTTCCGAACCCGACGATCCGGCCTCCGCTCCCCTCCCCTGCCTGGCGATCCGCCTCGGCCGCACCAAGACCACAGGCCCGGACGACGACGCCAGGTCGCTGATGATCGGCCGACCCGTCGAAGCATTGAAGCGCTGGCTACAGGAGGCTCGGATCGACAGTGGCCCGGTGTTCCGCCGCATCGACCAGTGGGGCAATGTCGATCGCCGCGCGCTGACGTCACAATCGATCAACCTCATTTTGAAAGCGCGGTGTGTGAAGGCCGGGCTTGATCCGCAAAAATTCTCTGCCCATGGCCTGCGCTCCGGCTATCTTACCGAGGCCGCCAATCGCGGCGTGCCGCTGCCCGAGGCGATGCAACAGTCGCAGCACAGGTCACTGACCCAGGCCGCCGCCTACTACAACAACCCGGAGCGCCGGCGCGGCAAGGCTGCTCGCTTGATTGTCTAGGTCAGGCTGGATTGCGCGTACGCAACACCAAACGCGCCCGGCCACTATCCCGGTAAACACTAAAGACATCCTGAACGCGAAAGGAATTGTTCATGGAAACAGCGACCATCGAGTCACGGGCCGATTTCGCCCAATGGGCGATCGAACGTGCAAGTGCCATCATCGCAGAACAGGGTGGCAATCTCGCGCTCGCCGCACGTGAGGGCAGTGACGAGGCAATTGCCGCAGCAGCGAACGCATTGGGCCAGACGATTGTCGATACGTTGCTCGAGGTGTTCGACGGTCTGCTCGGTACTGAATAACATCCGCGCCGACACAACCTCGATCCGGAAAATACGGTTCTAGATCCTCATGGCGAGGGTGCTGCTGACGGCTCCGCACCCTTTGCCGCTTTGACTACCCCTTGAAACGATCAAATGCCGTCAGCCGCTTCATCGGCGGGTTGGCTTCATAGCGGTAGATGTCGGCACGTAGCCAGCAAATCTCGTCCTCGAGATCAGCCTCAGCTACCTCGGTCCACCAAGCCTTGGGACGGCCGTCGCTGCCGTCGGACCAGCGATAGCCCCTGCCCTTCAGGTGATCCTTGAGATCGAAGGGAGAATTTTCCGCGAAGATGCGGACACGCGAGCGCTGGCTTCTTTCGTACAGTTCGGCGAACGCAGATCCGACCTGGCCTTGGTCTTTGCGATCGAGAACCTCCAGCAGTGCAAAGCAATCGTCGACCGCCCGATGCCCGTCATGGAAATAGCCGGCCTGGCCGATCAGATAGCCAAGCTTCGTCCCCTCGAAGCCCCTCGCCTGCCAATCCACCTCCGACACCGAGCAGGCCCAGGCCTTGTCGGCAAAGACTGCGGACAATGTTTCGCAAAATGGCCGATCGAAGCCGGCGTTATGGGCGATGATCAGATCGGCAGGCTTCACCAGCGCGTTCAGCCGATCGAAGTCAATTGCCTGCCCGGCGACCATCGCGTCAGTGATGCCCGTGAGCCGAGTGATGTCAGCCGGGATCGGGCCACTTGGTTGCCGCAGTCCGCCATAGACGTCGGTCACCTCACCGATCATCCCGGTTTCGTCGAAGCTGAAGGCAACCGCGCCAATCTCGATGATCTCATCCTTGCGCGAACTGAGACCTGTCGTCTCGGTATCGATGATGACCCCGCGCAACGGAAAGGCCGGATTTAGCAGACGGGCAACAGGTCGAGGCTGGAGCTTTGACAGGATCCGATAGCGGCCTGTCGCCTGCAGATGCCGGACCATCTCGTCCTCGTTCATGGCCGGCGCCACGCGTCCATCCGGGCGTGTTCGGCTGCCCCCGGTCGGCGCATCATCCGCAAACATGTCAAACTGCGCTGTCATTTCCACCGTTCCGTTCTTCGCCAATTTCGATCAACGACTACCAACAGTCTGCCGCCAATCAGCCCGTACTCTGCACCGGCTTGCCGTTCAAGCGCAGCAAGGCCATCAGCATCGGCCCAAGCGAAAACTCGCCGCGCGCCGCTTTTCGCGTCAGGTCGCGCAAGTACCCGCCAGCCGAATTGATGTGCCCTGCCCTTTCAAGGATACAGGCGACCGCAACGGCCGCATTTTCCGGCCCCATTGCCTCGCAGGCCTCCTGGTAGGCGGACGGGCTGACCCCCAACATCGAGCGGACCACGACGGCCGCGGTCATCAGTTCGCGCCAGCTCGAAATGGCGCCCCCAGGGCCGTACATCACAATTTCCGGGCAAGCCCGCAGCACCATTCCCAACGGAAACGCCTTGATCGCCTCCCGCAAAGGCTCGCTGGTTCGCACAGCCGGTCCGCCCTGCTCTTGTCGAGAGCTAGGTTCAAGTTCATTGCTGGATTCGGTATTTGAATTCTGTATGTGCTGACGGCATTCGGCACCATTGGTGTCGCTTTTTTGCGAAATCAGCTGAAGTTCCAACAAGTTGACCACTTCGGCATGCAGCATCGTCATTTCTTCCAGGCATTCCGTGAGTTCCGACTCGGTTTTTGCCTTCGAAAGCCGTCCGACTGCCGCCACGTAGTGGGCCTCGACCATGCCCCAGTCGCCGGAAGCCCCCTCTTCCATTGCGGCAGAAATCAGCTTGCGGAGATCCCTGCGGAAAATCGAAATGCGTTCCTTGGCGACCTTCAGCCGGCGCCGTTCTTCGGCAACCTGCTGGGCCATCTGGGCGAGCTCTTCCGAGCGTGCCAACAGCGGTGCCAAACTGAAGCCATACGCCGCCTCAATGGTCCCGTCCCTGCCCTTGCGCGCATAGCGCTTTCCGTTCGGGCTGTCGTTGCGATGGACGAGGCCCGCGTCGACAAGGAGTGCCAGGTTTTCGCGCAGCGTCGACCCAGCAATCCCGTTTGCCCGCGCCGAGAGCTGTGCATTCGATGGGAAGACGATGAGATTGCCTTCCTCAGACAGATCAGTCTCCGGATAGAACGACAGCAGCGCATTCAAAACTGCCAAGGCTCGATCACGCAGCCCGAGCAGCGTGCGAGCATCGCAGGCATCCCGATAGATTTTCCATTTGTCGACGGACTTTCCCGCCCAGATGTTGGCTGATTCAAACTGCCCTTTCACCAAGGCAAGCGTCATCGGCCGCCGCCCGAAGGGCGTCGTCACATTCCCACTCTGCATTTTCCTTCACCTTCCAATAGGCAAAAGAAGACCAGCTCACCAATAACGGTGCCAAAGACTCTTGACTGTGATTCGTGGAAATGCGATTCTCAGGCTGCTAAACGATGAGAGAGGCTTCCACGATGGTTACCGTCTGGGGGCCTTTTTCTTTTGCGGCTTAGTCTCCCTTACCATCATCAACTGAGAGGAATTCGGCATAAAGCCGATCCAGATTCCCTGCCAGGAACTGACCAAATCGGCCTGCATTCTTCGACTTCATCGAGAGCGCGAATGCCTTTCCTGTATTCGTGAACTGAGCCGAAACGGCCTTGTCTGCCGGTTGCCACGTGTCTTTTACATTGATCGCGGCTTTCTTGACCGGCTTTCCAGACTTGTTCAGTGCTTTGAAGAGGTGATTGAACCGCGCATCGCTGTTCAACGAGGCGAACGACGGCTCGAGCAACAACTCTCCTACCTTTTCCGCGTTGGCATTCTTGCCGACGAGCAGTGAGAGTTCCAGCCAGCGCTCACGCCCGACTGCCGGGGCCGAGCCGATCGCCTCGATCACTGAGGCTGGTATCCGTTCCGTAATGGACATCATCTTGGAGACCGCCGCAGCATTTGCCGCCAGCGAGGAAGAGACGACACCCCGATCATACCCCAAGTTCTCCAGCCGACGTGCAAAGGAGGCACGCTCGATGAAGGTCAAATTGGCGCGCGCGGAGTTTTCCTGGCCTTGCGCGATGATATGTGTACGGTCATCGAGATTCTTGACGACGGCCCTGACCTTCAGACCGAGTTCGCGGGCGACACGGACGCGTCGATGACCGAAGACGATCTGGTAGCGTCCCTCGGCCACGGGGTGCGGCCGGACAAGGATCGGGGTGTCCTGGCCACGTTCAGCAATCGCCTGTTTGAGCTCCTCAAACTGATCTGAATCGTCCTCCATTCGATCTGACACGAATGAGCTGTCGATAACATCGGGGGTCAGCTCAACAACTGCCTCGCCTTCCAGAAATTTCTCCGCCTGTTTCGACAACTCATCCAGCGAGCGAACCATGCTTCGCGAGGCCCCGCGCATGGGGTAGGATTGAGGCTGATCCGCTTGGGATGCCTCCCCGTCGTCTACAAGACCAGCCAGTAAATTCTTTCTCGCCATTTATTTCGTTCCCGATCGCTGCAACTGCCTGAAGCTAAAGGAAAAATTGCCGTTTTTGTCAGCTGACAACTTTTCGCCCCCACGACGCGTGCACCAGATCCGCGATCTCGGCATTGACTGCGTTCAAAGACTCTATCGCGCGCTCGTAGGTCGCGCGCGTCATCTGGTTCTTCTCAACCTCGTAGAGGGTCTGCTTGGTAATACCCGCATCAGAGATTGCCGTTGATTTCAGCATCTGGTTCTTCAACACGAACTGGTGGAAGAGGGTCTGCATAAATCCGACCATCTGAGCCTGCGGCCCATCCATTGGTTCGTAGCGAGTGATGAGATAGCGATACCATTCGAGGTTGACCTCAGCACCTGCATCCCTGATCGGCTTCAATATTCCACCCAGCATCAACAGGAACTGTCCCATCGACATGACGTCCAGCATCTGGGGGTGGATTGTGATGAGGACGCTCGTTGCAGCCGTCAAGGCGGTAATCGTGAGATAACCCAGTTGCGGCGGGCAATCGATGACAACGACATCGTAGCGATCTTCCACTTCGGCAAGGGCACGCGAAATCCGCGTAAAGAAGGTTCTGCCCTCGTTGGAACCCTTGTTGGACATGGCAAGCGGCGTGTCGTACTCGAACTCCTGGAGTTCCAGATTTGCCGGGATGATATCAAGGCCTGGGAAGTTCGTCGGGTGAATGATTTCCGAAATCGAGCGCCGTTCTTCATCATAGCGGATTGCTTCATAGAGCGACGGCGTAAGATCGAGCTCAGGCTGGAACCCATGAAGCGAAGACATCGAGGCCTGAGGGTCAAGGTCGACCGCCAGGACACGGTGGCCGGTTAGCGCCATATACTGGGCCAGGTGCGCAGCCGTTGTCGTCTTGCCTGACCCGCCCTTGAAATTCACAACGGCAATGACCTGCAATTTCTCACCGGGGCGACGGTGCGGAACGTAATTTCTCGCCTCGGAGCGACCATGCTGCTCCAGGTACTGGCGAAGATCGCCCATTTGCTCGGCAGTATAGGAGCGTCTACCGGAAGATGACGTCTGGGGAAGGGGGCCTTTTCCCTCCAGGTGCAATTTCTTCAATGTGCTTTGCGAAACGCCAACAAACTGAGCGACCTCTGCCAGCGAGAAGTGGCGCAGTCCTTTCTTGGCATTGGGCGGGTATTGCTGCATGCTTAGCAAATGCAGCTTCTTGGAGATCAAATCGCCCTGCTCGAGGATCATCTCCTCGAAATGCATAGGTCGCATTGCTGCCATTTGCGGCGTAGTAGCATTCATGAAGGGAGAGCTCCCAAATAACGGTTTTTGGCTTTGAGCGCCAATCTAACCGTTATTATGGTTGATTCTCGCCAGCGCTGGCAAGGAGCATAGGTGAATCAATAGTTTGTCGGGCTTGCAGCCCGCACCGCGCAAAATCAAGTAACACGCGGATTTCTTCTGTCTAATCAGTTACATAGATCAGAATCTGCGGTTGCACGTACGCCGTTCGTTCACCTGTGAATCATACAATAAACGCCCTGCCGGGTCAGGTCATCCGATCTAGAGAATCAGGTGGCTGGCTGCGACTCACCTGAAGACAGCTCTACGACCTGCCCGGGCTCAGTGAGAAGCGCCTTCATCTGGCAACATCGTCCGTCGGTCGAGGCAGGTTCTGAGCGACGACAGCCATTTGTGGCTTGTCGAACTCTACAACTGCCCCATCGCCGGCTTCCGTGCTGAAAATTCCTTCAAACCGGAACGGCGGAGGGAACGATGCGAATTGTGGCGATTTCAGCAGCACAAAGCACAAAGGAAAGCCAACTGGTCGACGCTCAGCATCGTCTGCGCGCAAAGATATTCTCCGAGCGCCTGGGCTGGGAGGTTGATGTCAGGGATGGCCGGGAGTGTGATAGCTTCGATCGGTTCCGGCCGACATACATTCTCGCCGTACTGGAAGGCGGAAAAATAGCAGGATGTGCAAGGCTTCTTCCGGCCATCGGTCCAACGATGCTGGCAGGCGTATTTCCCTTTCTTCTTCCAGACGGACGACTGCACGCCCATCCCGCAATGGTCGAAAGCTCTCGCTTCTGCGTCGATACCAATCTCGCTGAGGGGAGGGGAGATGGCTGGATTCATGCGGCGACGCTAACCATGTTCGCCGGCATCATCGAATGGTGTATCGTCAATCTATACACCGAAATCGTTACCGTAACCGACCTCAGGTTCGAGCGGATCCTTGCCCGGGCAGGGTGGCCGCTTGACCGGCTAGGTGAGCCGCGAAGAATTGGCGCAACCATGGCCGTCGCTGGCACGTTGCCGGTGGATATGGAGACATTCGAAAAGCTCTGCCCGCCCGACTACAGCTCCGACCTCGTTGCGGTCCGCCAGGTGGCTTAGGGGATTTCCGTGACTGAGCTCCGTTCTCACCACCGGCTGGTGCGCAAGCTCCAAGGCGCGCTTGGCGACGACCTCTGCATCGCACTCGATGATGCAAACGTCGTCGAAATCATGCTCAATCCCGACGGCAGGCTCTTTATCGAGCGTCTCGGACAGGGAGTGACTGAGGCAGGCAAGATGCCGTCTTCGGCTGCGGAACTGGTCATCGGCACCGTAGCCCACGCGCTTCAGTCCGAGGTCGACGCCGACCAGCCGATCATATCGGGTGAACTGCCGATTGGCGGCCATCGCTTTGAGGGCTTGCTGCCACCTATCGTATCCAAGCCAGCCTTCACCATTCGTAGAAGGGCCTCGCGTCTGCTCCCGCTCGAAGACTACATACGGTCCGGCATCATGACCGACCTTCAGGCAGAAGCGATCCGCGGCGCGATCTGCTCCCGTCTGAACATCATCATCTCCGGGGGAACAGGTTCGGGCAAGACAACGCTTGCGAACGCCGTCATCGACGAAATGGTGAAATCCCATCCCCATGACCGCCTCATCATTCTCGAGGATACGGCCGAGATCCAATGCGCTGCCGGGAACGCAGTATTCCTGCACACCAGCGATAACGTCGACATGGCCCGACTTCTCAAAAGCACCTTGCGCTTGCGTCCCGACAGGATCGTGGTCGGCGAGGTTCGGGACGGGGCAGCACTGACTCTTCTGAAGGCATGGAACACCGGGCATCCCGGCGGCGTGGCAACCATACATTCCAATACCGCCCAATCGGCATTGCGACGTCTGGAACAACTCACCGCCGAAGCAAGTCAGCAACCTATGAACTGCGTCATTGGCGAAGCCGTCGACCTGATCGTTTCGATCGAAAGGACCCCGCGAGGGCGGCGCGTGGCCGATATCATCCGCGTCGAGCGCTTCGTCAATGGCCAGTACGAGTTCGCGTCGGAACAGTGATCCGACAACGAAGGAGAGCGTCGTGTCGCATAATACCCAAAAGCCCGGCATCGTACTTCTTGCCGTGCCTGTCATGCTGTTCACAGCAGTGCAGGCAATGGCGGGTTCCGGAGGCAGCTTACCCTGGGAGGGGCCGCTTGAGCAGATCCAGGAGTCGATCACCGGCCCGGTTGCAGGCTACATCGCACTGGCTGCGGTGGCGATCGCAGGCGGCATGCTGATTTTCGGCGGGGAGCTGAACGATTTCGCACGACGGCTGATGTACGTCGTCCTCGTCGCCGGCATCTTGCTCGGCGCCACGACCATCGTTGGCCTTTTTGGGGCAACGGGCGCCTCGATCGGTCTTGCTGACGATACGAACATGCAGCCAAGGGGGCGAGGGGAGGGCGGTCATGGCTGAATCTGCGTCCGGGCTGCAGCGCAATCGCATCCACCGGGCCCTGTCCCGACCAAACCTGTTGATGGGCGCCGACCGTGAACTGGTGTTGATCACCGGGTTGGCAGCCATCATCCTGATCTTTGTGGTCCTGACGGTTTACTCGGCATTCATCGGGGTGTCGGTCTGGATCGCGCTCGTCGGCTTACTGCGGATGATGGCCAAATCCGATCCGCTCATGCGACAGGTCTACGTCCGGCATATCGCCTACAAGCCCTGTTACAAATCCACGACCTCGCCCTGGCGCAAGTACTGAGGGGAGATGGGCATGGTCGCTCTCAAACTATTCCGGGATACCGGCCCGTCCTTCGCCGATCTCGTTCCCTATGCCGGCTTGGTTGATAACGGAGTTCTTCTCCTGAAGGACGGAAGCCTGATGGCCGGCTGGTATTTTGCCGGACCTGACTGCGAAAGCGCCACGGACACGGAGCGCAACGAACTTTCGAGACAGATCAACGCT
Source organism: Rhizobium sp. ARZ01 (assembly GCF_014851675.1). Lineage (NCBI taxonomy): Bacteria > Pseudomonadati > Pseudomonadota > Alphaproteobacteria > Hyphomicrobiales > Rhizobiaceae > Rhizobium > Rhizobium sp. ARZ01. Next base: position 130,740 of record NZ_JACVAE010000005.1, on the reverse strand, counting down.
ATTCTGTCCCGCCTTGGAAGCGGCTGGATGATCCAGGTCGAGGCCGTTCGCATCCCAACGGTCGAATATCCCTCGGAGCATCGTTGCTATTTTGCGGACCCGATCACCCGGGCAATCGACGCTGAGCGGCGGGCGCATTTCGAGCGAGAGCAAGGACATTTCGAAAGCAAACACGCCGTGATCCTCACATACAGGCCGCTCGGTACGAAGAAAACTGCGCTCAGTCGATACATCTACGCCGACGAACAAAGCCGCAAAAAGTCCTATGCGGATAAAGTCCTCCTCCTCTTCAACAATGCGATTCGCGAAATCGAGCAATATCTTGCAAACACACTCTCGATCCGGCGGATGGAAACGCGACAAACGACCGAACGCGGTGGGGAGCGAATTGTCCGCTACGACGAACTCCTGCAATTCATTCGCTTCTGTATCACGGGCGAGAATCACCCAATCCGGCTCCCGGACGTTCCCATGTACTTGGATTGGATCGCAACCGCGCAGTTCGAACACGGTCTGACCCCGAAAGTCGACAGCCGCTTTCTCGGGGTCGTGGCGATCGACGGCTTGCCTGCTGAAAGCTGGCCCGGGGTTCTCAACAGCCTCGATCTTATGCCCGTCTCATATCGATGGTCGTCGCGTTTCATCTTCCTGGACGCTGAGGAAGCGCGACAGAAACTCGAGCGAACCCGGAAGAAGTGGCAGCAAAAGGTCCGACCGTTCTTCGACCAGTTGTTCCAGACGCAAAGCCGCTCGCTCGATCAGGACGCCATGACCATGGTTGCGGAGACGGAGGATGCGATCGCACAGGCCTCCTCGAAGCTTGTCGCCTACGGCTACTACACGCCCGTCGTCATAATCTTCGATAACAATCAGGAGACGCTGCAGGAAAAAGCAGAGGCGATCCGGCGGCTTGTGCAAGCTGAAGGCTTTGGTGCGCGGATCGAGACGCTCAATGCCACCGAAGCCTATCTCGGAAGCCTGCCGGGCAACTGGTATTGCAATGTCCGCGAGCCGCTGATCAATACCCGAAACCTTGCCGACCTCATTCCCCTCAACTCGGTGTGGTCCGGAAACGCAGTCGCACCGTGCCCCTTCTATTCATCGGGCTCACCGCCTCTGATGCAGGTTGCCAGCGGCTCAACACCATTTCGGCTGAACCTTCATGTCGATGACGTGGGGCACACGCTAATCTTCGGCCCGACGGGTTCGGGCAAATCAACATTGCTTGCTCTCATCGCCGCGCAGTTTCGCCGTTACGATCGCGCCCAGATCTTCGCCTTCGACAAAGGCAAGTCGCTCCTGCCTTTGACGCTTGCCGCCGGTGGCGATCACTACGAAATCGGCAGTGACGAAGGGGCGACGCTTGCGTTCTGCCCGCTTTCGGAGCTCTCAAGCGATGGCGATCGCGCCTGGGCGAGCGAGTGGATCGAGATGCTGGTCGGTTTGCAGGGTGTCTCCATCACTCCGGACCACAGAAATGCGATTTCGCGCCAGATCGGACTGATGGCCAGTGCCCCCGAGCACTCTCTTTCAGATTTCGTCTCCGGCGTGCAGATGCGTGAGATCAAGGACGCATTGCATCACTACACTGTCGATGGACCAATGGGGCAATTGCTCGATGCCGAGGCAGACGGATTGACGCTCGGGGCTTTTCAATGCTTCGAGATCGAGCAGCTCATGAACATGGGCGAGCGCAACCTGGTGCCCGTGCTTACCTATCTGTTCCGGCGCATCGAGAAGCGCCTGGACGGCACTCCAAGCTTGATCGTTCTCGACGAAGCCTGGCTCATGCTCGGTCACCCGGTCTTCCGGAACAAGATCCGCGAATGGCTGAAGGTGCTCCGCAAGGCGAACTGCGCTGTCGTTCTTGCGACGCAATCCATTTCCGACGCCGACCGCTCGGGCATCATCGACGTGCTGAAGGAATCCTGTCCCACAAAGATATGCCTTCCGAACGGCACCGCGCGAGAACCAGGAACGCGCGAATTTTACGAGAAGATCGGCTTCAACGAAAGGCAGATCGAGATCGTCTCGAACGCCATTCCCAAGCGCGAGTACTACGTCGCAACGCCGGAAGGAAGGCGGCTCTTCGACATGTCGCTCGGACCGGTGGCCTTAAGCTTCGTCGGTGCATCGGGGAAGGAAGACCTCAAGCGCATCTGCGCGCTGAAATCCGAGCATGGCCACCACTGGCCGGTCCGTTGGCTTGAAACAAGGGGGCTTAATGATGCCGCGTCTCTACTCACCTTCGCATAGATCGCTAGGCGGCCTTGCCGCGATCGCAATCCTTCTCGGCTCGACCAGCCCTGCATACGCAGGAGCGGCCACGGGTGCTGCGACCGAATGGACCCAGCTTGCCAACAATGCCCAGCTTATCGATCTGTTGAAAAGCTCTGGAATCCAGGTCGACAATCAGCTGACGCAAATCGGCCAGCTGGCGGAGCAGATCCAGAACCAGCTGAAGATTTACGAAAACATGCTGCAGAACACGGCGCAACTCCCAGCTCACGTCTGGGGCCAGGTCGAAAGCGACTTGAACCGGCTTCGCAACATCGTGGGCCAGGGACAGACCATCGCGTTCTCGATGGGAAACTCGGACGACGTCCTGAAGCAGCGTTTCAAGAGCTACGCCGATCTCGACACCAATCTGCCAAACGCCGAAAGCTATTCTTCGACCTACCAGAGCTGGTCTGACACCAACCGGGAGACGATCGCCGGCACGCTCAGGGCCGCAAACCTAACGGCCGATCAATTCGAGAGCGAAGAGGACACGATGGGCGCCCTTCGGGGATTGTCGGAATCAGCGGACGGGCAGATGAAGGCCTTGCAGATCGGCCACGAGATCGCCGCCCAACAGGTTGCACAGATGCAAAAGCTGCGCGGCCTCGTCTCCCAGCAGATGACGATGACCGGGACATGGCTGCAATCAGAGCAAACCGACAAGGATTTGGCACAGAAGCGCAGGCAAGAGTTCTTCAAAGCGACCGCACCACCGACATCGGGTGGCCAGAAAATGAAGGTCGAGTGGTAAGCCCATGATCCCGACCCGTCCCCAATTGCGAGCAGCTACGCTCCTCTTTGCCATCACTGTATGGACGGCTCAACCTGCGTTTGCACAGGAAGGCTCTGTCCTGACCTCACTGCAGAACCAGATCACCGCAGCAGCCAAGGGCTGGGAAACGACCGTGATGGATGCGGCCAGATCCCTGTTCTGGATTCTCGCGACGATCGAGATCGGTATCGCGGCAGTTTGGCTTGCGCTGCAGGCGGCTTCTCTCGACAGCTGGTTCGCCGAACTTGTCCGACGGATCATGTTCGTGGGCTTCTTTGCATTTGTGCTGGCTCAGGGGCCAGCCTTTGCCAAGGCTGTCGTCGACAGTCTTTTCCAGATAGGCGCCGGAGGAGGCACCGCCTCTCCCGCCGATGTCTTCAATGCGGGCCTGGCCGTTGCCACCAAGATGTCGGAAAAAGTGCGCTTCGGTCTTTTCGAGGACAACGCGCTGGCGATCTCGGCCGCCTTCGCCATGGTCGTGACGGTTGTGGCGTTTTCCCTTGTCGCTGCAATCTTCATTTCGGTGATGGCCGAAATGTATCTTGGCCTGCTTGCCGGCATGATCATGCTTGGTCTTGGCGGCTCTTCGTTCACTAAGGACTTTGCGATCCGATACCTCGTCTACGCATTCTCGGTGGGCATGAAGCTGATGGCCTTGGTGATGATCTCTCGCATTGGATCCGAGGTGCTGATCGGGCTCGCCGATGAACCCGAAATGGGCGACCAGTTTCAAACCGTGCTCGCGATTGCCGGCATAGCCGTCGTTGTCTTCATTGTCGCAATCTACACTCCGACCATCATTCAAGGTGTCGTGCAGGGTGCTTCGGTATCGAACGGGATGGAAACGATCCGCCATGGCGGGCAGGCGGCATCATTCGCCGCGGGCGGCGCCTTTCTTGCCGCAGGCGCACTGGGTGCAGGGTACGCAGCAGGACAAGCAGCGCGTGCTGCTGGGTCTTCATTCGCAGGCGCTGCGCTGCGGGGGATTGGCGCCGGCATCGGCTCTGTCAGCAAGGCCGCAGGTTCTGCGGCCAAGGAAAAGGCGATCAGTTCTCCTGGCGCCTACGCGGGCTCAATCCTCGGATTGGCGAACGCCAAACTGGAGGAGAACCGCAGCGGCCACAGAGGACTGAAACCGCCGCCCGAACGCAATGACCTCCGATAGTCAGTAGGCGAGAGTATGATGGCTACAAACCGCTCCCCCGAAAACCCGTATCTGGCCGCTCGACAGGAATGGTCCGAGCGCTACGGATCCTATGTCAAGGCCGCGGCCGCGTGGCGCCTCGTCGGTATTCTTGGCCTCACGATGGCCATGATCGGTTTTTCTTACGCGATGTATCTCAGCACTCAGACCAAGCTGGTGCCTTACATCGTCGAGGTCGACAAGCTCGGTACGTCAGTCACCGCGGGCTTCCCGCAACAGATCGAATATGCCGACGCACGCGTCGTCCGGGCCACGCTCGGCAATTTCGTAGCAAGCTTCAGGTCGATCACGCCTGATGCGGTTGTTCAAAAGCAATACGTCGACCGAACCTATGCATTGCTGCGCACGTCCGATCCATCGACCCAGAAGATCAATGCCTGGTTTCGGGGCAATTCGCCCTTCGAGAAAGCGAAGTCGGCAACGGTCGCAATCGAGGTCAACAACATCGTGGCGCTGTCTTCTCATACCTACCAGATCGACTGGACGGAGTATGAGCGGGACCGCAAGGGCAGGGAAATCGAAACGCGCCGTTTCCGAGGGATTGCGACGGTCACATTGACTGTGCCGCAGGACGAGGCAACCATCCGTCTGAACCCAATCGGTCTCTATATCCACGACTTCGACTGGACCGCACAGCTCTGAGGGGCAGGGGATTTCAACAATGCGCAAAATAGGAAACATCGCCGCCGCGGGCTGCATGGCCGTGCTCGCCCTTGCTGATGGAGCTATGGCCCAGAACATGACCCCGAATGAGGCAAAGGGGGCCGATATTTCCAGGAAGTGGCGTGGAGCACCAGGCCTCGTAACGACGGGACCGGACGGCAAGGTCATCTTCCTCTTCGCCGAAACGCAGCCCTCCATCATCTGCTCGCCGCTTCAGGTTTGCGATATAGAGCTTCAGGGTGGTGAGATCGTCCGCGATGTTCTGGTGGGTGACACCGTCCGATGGAAGGTGGAGCCAGCGACGTCCGGCGCCACTGGCGGACAGGCGATCCACCTGGTGGTGAAGCCATCGGAGCCTGGCCTGGTCACCTCTATGGTGGTCACGACCTCGCGCCGCACCTATCATATCCAGTTAAAATCCCACCCCAGCCAGTACATGGCTCGTGTCGGCTTCGAGTATCCGGAGGACGTCTCCAACAAGCTTGCCGATATCAATGCTCGACTTGAAACAGGTGGCATTCAAGGTCCAGCACCGGACAAGTTGAACTTTTCCTATACGATCAGGGGGAGTGCCCCATGGAGACCAAAGCAGGTCTACTCAGACGGAGCAAAAACCTACATCCGGTTTCCGAGGTCGATTTCAGATCAGGATGCTCCGGTGCTGTTTGTGGTGAGCGGCGGTCAAAACCGCGTCGTCAACTACCGGATGAAGAACGACATGATGATCGTCGACTATGCTATCGACAAGGCGATCCTCGTTTCCGGGGTCGGCTGGCGCCAACAGAAGATAACAATCCGGCGCGGAGGCTGACGCATGCGTGAGCTGCTTTGCCTCCTTTTCACGGTCACGATTGTCTCCGGCTGCCAGACTGCCGATGAAATCGCCGCCACCTTACCCTCAGCCGAAGTCGCGGGGCCTGTTGCGAGCGCCATTGCCGGGGACATGGCGACCAAGTTTGCCGAACAGATCGGGCCGGCTGACGTTACGGCGATCAAGATGGACAAGGATGGTTCCGAGTACGCTAACGCACTGCAAGCGGCCCTCAAAGGATGGGGCTATAACGTCATCACAGATGGAAAAGTGGAAAAGGAAGAGAAGGCGATCGAGCTCACCTATGCCATTGATGATACCGAAGGCGAAGTGCTTGCTCGGCTGACTACGCCGTCCATCGCGCTTGGCCGCGTCTATACGCCAACGACAACAGGGGCGACACCATCGAGCCCGCTTTCCGTCATGCAGCTTAATTGAAGGGGAGGGGAACCATGATCCAGTCGCTGCAACTTGGTCCTTCCACCAATGGCGACGATCGACAGAACATGCGCCGCCTCAATCGCCTCCCGATTTTGATCGCGGTCGTCATCACCGTAGTGTTCTTTGGGGTCGTCTTCGTTGGCCTTTCGTGGCGCGGCCTGGCCTCAAACCAGAACGGAGATCTCGGCGCCGCATCGAAAACGCCTGCGACGAATTTCGGGGATCAGCTGAAGAAGGGCATATCAGACGGCATCATCGGCGAGCCGGAAAAGCAGGACGTGTTCCAGCCTGCACCCGCCGGCGCGGCAAAGGCGCAGATACCAGAACCGCTCAACGAGCAGCGGCCAATGCAATACGAGGAGCGTTCGAGGCGCGAGTCAGAAGCCGAATGGAGGGCGCGGCTGAAACGTGAGCAGGATGAGCAATATATCCGCGAGGCGCATCGCCAGCGGATGGCCCGTCTGCAGGCGCGTGCCACGGCCCTCGACTCTCCCCTTAAAGTCGACGTCTCCACGGCAGAGAAGACCGTCGCCGAAAACACGATAAGCGCGCGGCGCCAGAAAGACGTCTCAGCAAACAGCACCTCCGACTTGTACACTGCAGCAATGCAGTCTGGACTGTTCAGCCAAAATGGCGATCCGAACGGGCAGGCTTCCAAGGAAGCGTTTTTCAACCAGGACATTCAGGAGCTCGGATACTTGCCGAATCGGGTTGTACCGCCAATGTCGCCATACGAACTGAAGCGGGGCTCTGTCATCCCAGCGACCTTGATCAGCGGCCTTAATTCCGATCTACCTGGCAGGATCATCGCGCAGGTGAGCCAAAACGTCTATGACAGCGCCACCGGCTACCGGCTCCTGATCCCGCAGGGAGCCAAAGTATTCGGACGCTACGATTCCAGGGTTTCGTTCGGCCAAGAGCGCGTCCTCGTCGTCTGGACCGATCTGATTTTCCCGAACGGCTCGACATTGCAGATCGGCGGAATGGCCGGATCGGATGGCGAGGGTTACGGCGGCTTCAGCGACAAGTTGGATCGGCATCTATGGCGCACTTTCGCATCAGCCGCCCTCGTCGCGATCATTGGCACTGGTATCGATATGTCGCTCCCGGAGAGTTCAACGCTTGCGACACAGGATACCGCCACGGACGCAGCCCGCCGAAATTTCGCCGAAGTTTTTGGCCGTGCCGCCGAGCAAACCATTTCCAGAAATCTTAATATTCAGCCAACAGTGCGAGTACGCCCGGGCTACAAGTTCAATATCCTGGTCGATCAGGACATCGTCTTCCCAAATTCGGCACCGCACTGAATAGTGCAACCCTGACGACATGGCATGACGCCAGTCAATTTTACTGTGTCAGTCCTGCAACGCCAGTGGGTTCATTTAGGCCTGAAGACCGAGCAGTTGTTGTCTAAACTTGCCCAGAAAAGCAGGCGAGCGCAAAATTCAATGCAATCTACCCGTGCGCCGCGCAATTTTTCAGAGCCCGGGGGCAAATGCTGGCGCAAAACGAGATCGCTTCGGCTGCACGAGTGGAGGAGCGTGCCAGCGCTGCCAGGACGAGCCGCGCGTAGCCGAGCCAGGAGGTCAGATTGTGAACCGATACATTCGCTCTCTCATCGATATGGTGGACGCTGCTCACAATCCATGGATGATCAAAAGCGCCCTAACCACTTTCGCGCACTCATGTGGATTTGAGCGCTTCGCATATCTTCAAACTGAGGGAGCGGAGATCCGTACTTTCAATACCTATCCTGCTGAGTGGGAAGCATTATACCTGCGCAACCAATATTCCCGTATCGATCCGGTTGTGACTGAAGCAAAGCGGCGTATGGCGATGTTTGCTTGGACCGCGGAAAGCTGGCCGACGAGGGGATCTGCGCAGATGCGAGCATTTCGCGACCATGCTATCGATCACGGACTGCGTTCGGGGATCACGCTCCCCGTGGAAGGGGGCTTTGGGGCGACCATCATGCTGACTTTCGCTTCGCCAACCACCCAGTCGAGTAGGTTGCTATCGCTGGAACCGACGAAGGCGGTTCAAGCCGTACTTGCCATTCACTATCGACTGAAAAGTATGGGCGGGGCCATCGCCCGTGGTCCAAAAAGGCTGCTGTCACCGCGAGAAATGCTATGCCTTGCATGGTCTACCAAAGGCAAGGTTGCGCCTGAAATCGCCGAACTCACGGGCATCAAGCAGCGGACAGTCCAACACTACCTGGACAACGCCCGCCGGAAGCTTGAAGCGGCGACGGTTCCACAACTTGTAGCTATCGCCAAAGACCACGACCTGATCTAAAGCCCCAAATCCCAAATTGCCTGGCGCTCTTTGGCGATCAGCCAAACAGGCATGCGCCCGCTGATTTCCTGTTCGGCAGCTAAAATGCGGCGATATGCGCCAACTAGCGCTCATCGCTGCCGGGCAAGGACAAGAACTTCCTGCTAACGCAAAAGTCGGTGCTCGTCGTCAATCAGCGAAAGGCGAGAGGGAAGGACGTCGCCCCAGTTCCAGAGAACCAGATTGAGATCGTCATGGGTCGCGCCAGGCGCGAAGCTCCTGACGAGCAGCCCTTGGTAGCCGGAAGCTGCAAGCCGCCGCGCAAAAACCTGCGATCTGGCCTCGCCGGTTGCCTGCATTTGATCGCGCCACGTTGGATCGGCTATTGCCATCGCATCCATATCCTGTGCTTTCAACGCCACCTCATCACGGCTGTCGAAGACAGGCACGATATCCGCATCGTAGGAGACAAGCGTCGTCGGCTGGAGATTGCCAACCTGGTTGGCCTCTCTTAGCGCTGTCATGATCGATAGAGACGTGTAGAGCGCAGGCATTCCCTTCGGGTTGAACCGGCCTCCATAAAGTTCAGCGCCTCGGCCTGACATTGGATCGCGTGCAAAGACCGGGTTCAATGCCCGGTAGAGTTTTCCGGTGAAGCGCATCCGACAAGTTACGCGTAAACGCCCGCGTCGACCGCGTCGATGTAATCGAGCACGTCGTCCGCACGACCGGTTCGAACCAGTTGCATCGCTGTCTGACCGGAAAAACCGGACAGTGGTTCCGACCGATACCAAGCATAGGCCAACAAGGTAGACCCGAAGCGTGGCTCGACCTTGTTGACGATTTCGACCATCTCACGCAGACGCCGCTGTGTCTTGTCTGAGCGAATGCGGTCCTTGCGTTGAACCGCATCCTTTCCCAAACCGGCAGTGCGGGCGACCTCCTCGCTGGTCGTGCGGAAAGCGTCGGCGATCTTGCGCGGTGCGAAGAGCCCATCATCAGCATATTGTGCAAGACCCATGGTGCACCTCCAGTTGATCGATGCCAGGAACTATGACGCAATATAGCGTCAAGACTGACGGACTTCAACCTGACAACCAACGGCGTGGCCGCTTGACAGTCGAATGTGTCGATGCTCGGAGGCACTACAACGCGTTGCTGCCGAAGACCTCGATGAGCGCCACAAATTTCGAACGCGTCTTCTGGGGCAACGCCAAGAATGCGTCGACAAGCCGCTGTCCTTCAGTTGTTGCAACAAAATCCTGGCGGACATCCGCCCTTTGAATGATACCTTTCGTATTGCCTTTTCCCGGAGGTGGCAGCTTTTCAAAGAAGTGTGTCATCGGAACATCGAGGACATCGGCGATCTCATAGAGTACGGACGAACTCACGCGATTGACGCCGCTCTCATATTTCTGAATCTGCTGAAAAGAGACGCCGATGCCGGCTCCAAGCGCCGTTTGCGACATGCGCAATTGCAAGCGCCTGACCCGAATTCGGTTTCCGACCTCTCGATCGACCGGATGTAGCTTGGTATCGTCAATAATTGTGCTGGATGAGGCCAGTGCCTGCGCCGTCGTTCGTTGCGCCATTTTCCGCAGCTCCTACACGACGCCAGGCGGTTGGTACGCCTGACGCGATGGTAAAAGTCGGGGAATTGGAAAGCCGATTGACAGGCCCCCGTGACCTTTAGCCCGATGGGCCTCTTGCATACGTCACAGGTTCCCCGACCCTTGCGGATCGTAGAAAAGGCACGACTTGCGCGCATGTAGCGATTCAATCGGGGTTTCCACGCCCCAAGACAACAAGGATTGCCTCGGACTGAATCATATCGAAACAACTCTTAATTGCAAATAATTTCATCCGGACCCCGTTCATCAGTTGCTGTGCGGCACCGTTTCCGGCTGTGTCAATTGAACAACCATGCCCAGCAGGTGGTGGAGAAGCTGAAGGTCATCGCGCCCCGGGTACCGCTGCGAGATCTCCTGGACGATCCGCAGAAGGGCGCTTGCCTCATCATGCACGAACGCCTTCACCAATTGCTCGGCGTCCGGACCTTCCGTGAGTGACTTACCTCGCCGACCCATCGCGCTACTCCGTCGGCTCAGGGTCTGGAGAGAGTGAACGACAATTCGCTTTTCCATTCTTTCTGAAAAGAGCAGCTCTCGATATCCACCTTTTGACAGCAACCTGGTTTCGTTGATCACAAGAGTGAGACATTGCATCCCCCTGCTGGTTACCCTGATGCATGCCCAAGCAGTGTGCAGGGCAAAGCCCCGGCCAAGAACTGTTAAATCTTACAAGGCGAGGCAAGGAGGTCCGTGGCGGTTCTATCCACGGTAGCGCCAAACTTTCATACAGCGACGACTTGCATGCGGATAGACGCCGGCAGCGAAGCATCCATAATGTGGATGCAAGTTTACGACAGGTCTGCAATATGAACACCGGAAGAATGCCTTTTATCACGTTGCGAGGAGATCCCTATTCTCGTGGAAGACAACATGGCGAGGCGTTGGCGACCGCAATCCACGCGTCACTTTCCCGCCTCAAACGATCGTCAACGAACGAGACCTGGAGCCGTGCCGAACGCCTAGCGGGACGTTCCTGGCTGCAGCTTGAAGTGCTAGCGCCGGAAATCGTTGCCGAAATCCGGGGCATCGCCGAGGGCAGCGAAATATCACCGCTCTGCGCCTATCTCCTTTCGGGTTTCGAGTTTTTCGACGCCACGCCGCCCGGAGGCTGCACGACAGTTGCAGTGACGGACGGCAAGAAAGCCGTCGTGGCCCAAAACTGGGATGCCCTACCTGGCACCGAACAAGAACTTGCAATGCTCCTTCACCAGGACAAGGACCATGGTGTTGTAATGGTGGCTTCACCGGGAACGCTTGGTTGGGTGGGCATGAACTGTGCCGGACTAGCCCTCGTTACCAATGATCTCATCGTCGATACCGCCACGCAGGGAGTTCCAAGTCTCGTCGTCCGGCGCCTGCTCCTGCAGGAACAGGACGTTAAAGGGGTGCTCGCGAGGCTGCGCATGACAAATCATCTTTCCGGTCGCTGCTATCTTGTCGGCGACGCCTCCGGGAATGTGTCAGGGTGCGAGATTTCGCCATCGATTGGCTGTGTCCCCCTGACCGGCAACCAGATCGTCCATACCAATCATCCCATCACGCCACCGGTCGCCATCATGGAAGACATCGAAGCGATGGCACGGATATATCCTTCCAGCCGAGAGCGGATGCGCTCGGCAAATAATCTGAGCCTTGAAAGCATCGGTGACATTCACCGCCTCCTACGGAACACGACTGGCGCGCCAGACGCGATCTGCAAAACCGCGTCGGCGCGCGAGCCGACGCAGACAGCATTCTCGGTCGTCTTCGAGTGCAGGGATCGACGTGCTTCGATCTGCCTCGGGCGACCGGATCGTGGCGTCTACCACGCATTTGACTTCGCCCATGAGAGCGCTGCCTAAGCAGAGGCAAGGTTACTCATGCCGAATTGACGAGCATATTCCGCAAATCGGGAGGCAAGCTCAGCAGCTTTCTCCTCGCATTCATCGGGACGGAACGCATGGCATTCATAGCCCATCGCCTCCCTCATGATGTTCGCGGATTCATCCGTAATCCGTACGGTCCCGTCATCATCGACGCTCTCGATCCCGTCAAACCGCTGGCATTGCCGGTTGACTTCGATCGCCTCCTCGAGTGTCAGTCCGCACGGGAGGTCGATCAGTGGGCCCGATCGCGTCATACGGACTGGATAACCGCCGACGAGCCCGAGCGGTCCCGGTCCATGAACGACCTGACCAGAGCCGTCAGCCACCGCATGCAGCATCGCAGTGGCCGACGAGGCGGTAACGGATTGCCCGGCAAGTCCCTTGATGCGGCGAAATCGACCGGCAACAAGCGAAAACAGGCGATCGTGGTCGATTTCAAAAGGGGAAACCTCTTTGCCGTCTGCGTAGATCGTCAGGTGATAGGGAGCTCCGTCGGTGCCTCCTGTGCTTGGCATGCGATAGCTAATGTAGTGGTGGGCGAAAAACCGAACATCAATCGCGGCAGGACTGCGCTTGAGCATGTAGGAGGCGGCAAGACGAATTCCGGGCACTGCATTTGCAATGTTGCCGATGCCCACTGCAGGTGCGAGCCCCTCGGCGGCAAGCGAGGCGTTAACGACATCCGGATAGGATGCATTCACCACCGTCGCACGGCTGTCTGCCAATCTGACCGCCTTCATCAGGCGACGCGTGAGAACCTGGTGCATTGGCGTCCACACACCGCCCCTCGCCATATCCAGACGCTTGTAAGCCTCGGACGGAAGCCTGGTGATGATCCACCAGCTATGAAGGGTGGTGGCATTGAAGATGATGTCGGGATGTAGCCTGTGCAATCGCTCCGCAGTCTGATCGACATCCATCAGGTCTAGAGGCGATATCGAAACCGCCGTTTCCTCGCAACCGAGATTCATCGCGGTGTAGCGCGCCAGATTGATCCGATGCAGGGCCTTTTCAGGCGTCCTCGCCCCGACGACCAAGGCGTAGTCCCGTCTGCTCTGAAGCAGGAAATCAAGGACAGCACCACCGAGTACACCGCTTCCAATAATGAGAATGATTGTCTTCCGCTTCTCCCTGGCCATGACAAGCCCTCCGAGCCTGTGTTAACAATCTCTGGTTGTATTTTGATCGACATTTAGGTACATTGCAAGCACATTCCTTACCTGGGGTTGCGGATGCCGACGCACACTTATCAAAAAAGGGAGCCCGAATTGCAGATCGATCTCTCGGCGATCGCGGCAAACTTCCATCATCTCAGATCACTTGTTGGGTCCAACACCGAAGTCGCAGCGGTAGTCAAAAGCGATGCTTACGGTCTTGGCATGAACCTTGTCGTTCCGGTGCTTCTGGAGGCTGGCTGCCATACGTTCTTTGTCGCAAACCTCCGTGAGGCAATGCAAATCCGAACAAAGCTGGCAAGTTCGGTACAGATAAACATTCTCGCGGGAATCGAAGACAACGCGTTGGACGTCTATCGCACGTATCGGCTTGCACCTGTCTGCGGTCGCTTGGAGGATGCAATCCTTGCCGCTGAAAAGCTTCCAGAGCTCGTTCTAGGCCTTGAGACCGGTTTCTCACGTTTCGGCCTTACATTTGCGCAAGTTCGAGCATTCAAACATAGGGTCCGTCGCGAGCCCGACCTCGCAATCAGTCATCTCGCCTGCGCCGATGACCCAATCGATACCACGAACCGCTTGCAGCGCGACCGCTTCGTCGCGATGTGCCAAATAGTCAATCCACGCAGGCGAAGTCTCGCCGCGTCGGCAGCCGTCTGGCTCGGGCAAAACTATCATTTCAATCTTGTGCGGGCGGGTTCGGCTCTCTTCGGCCTGAACAATGCCGGTGTCGAACCAAATCCGCTCCGCCCCGTCGTGCAACTCTTCGCCAGAATTGCCGAAGTCAGGGCGGTTCATTGCGGTGAAGCCGTCGGTTACGCAGCAAGTTTTCGCGCCACCCGGTCAATGCGAATAGGGATTGTCGCACTGGGCTACGCGCAAGGCCTGCCGTGGTCGGCAGGCAATGTCATTGCAGTCCTGATCGGCGCGCATAAAGCCCCGGTCGTTGGCCGCGTCGCCATGGAATACGTGGCTGTCGATCTCAGCGACGTTCCAGCGAAACTTTGCACCGAAGGACAACTCGTTGAATTCATAGGACCACATTTGCCAATCGAGACAATGGCAAAAGTGGCCCATACCATTCCCCAAGAGCTACTCATCAGGCTTGGAGCGAACTGTCGCCCGACACTACGCCAGCCTTGTCATGACGCCCCTTGGATTTTGGCAGCCACAGGTGGGTAGTCCATGAATGACCGCAAGTCCGGTAGGATTTTTGTCGTTGCCGCTGCCACACTTTGGAGCACCGCGGGCCTGTTCATGGGGCTGCTCGCGTCAATGAACGTCTGGACTATCCTCTTCTGGCGCAGCCTCTTTGGCGCGACATTGGTGTTCGTCGTGGCAACCTTGCTATGGTGCGCGTCTCCCAAACCGCTCTTGCTGGATCGGGCAGTCGTGATCGCAACGCTATTCTCAGCGCTCGGAATGATCGCCTTTGTCCCGGCGCTCCAGCTGACATCCGTCGCCAACGTTGCGATGATCCACGCTTCGCTTCCGCTCGTTGCCGCTATCGCCTCCAGCCTTGTCCTGCGCGAGAGACCCACCCGAACTACTCTTATTTCCTCCGGGTTCATCCTCTTTGGCGCGATTTTGATATTTGCAGGAACAGGGCGTTCCAGCGTCGGTCAACTTGGCAACTTCCTTGCCCTGCTCATGACCCTGTCGATGGCGGCCATGACCGTTTCGCTTCGCGCGAGCCACAGCGGCAATACCCTTTGGATGGTCGGGACATCCAATTCCGTCGCGGCCATCGTGGCCGCGTGGTTTACGCCTGCGATGGGCGTCAGCGTCACAGAGGTTGCGACACTCCTGTGCTTTGCGATTTTTCAGATGGCAGGGGGCCTCGTGCTCTACGGCAAAGGCGCACGACTGCTTCCGAGCAGCGAAGTGGCACTCCTGTCGCTTGTCGAAACGCCCTTGTCCCCGCTCTGGGTCTGGTTGTTCTTCGACCAACATCCCTCAACGCCAAGCATGCTCGGCGGCACCGTCATCATCGTTGCGATCGCCGCCCATCTTCTGCAGCAGCGATCCCGATAAAGCTTGGAGGTGGTGAGCCTTTACGATATCGTAGAGGGCTATCAAGCGATCATTCTTGACCTGTTCGGAACAATCCATGACGGCATAACGCCATTGGATGGCGCCGTCGACGCTCTTCATGAGCTGCGAAGGCGGGACATTGCGGTTTGCCTGTTGTCCAATTCCCCGCGACGGAGCAAGGAGGTTGCGATGCGGCTTGCCCAAATGGGTTTCACGTCGGATCTCTATAGCGGCCTTGTGACATCTGGCGAACTTGTCTTTGAGGCGTTGAGCTTGGAAACGGGTCGCGACAATCTCGGCGATCGCTACCTACACGTTGGTCCAGCAGAACTCGCCAACCTCCTTGCGGGCTCCGGCCGAACGTCGGCTGGGTCGATCGATGAAGCGAGCTTTATGCTTGCAACCGGAATGACAGAGCCACCGGAAGAACTCGAACGGGTTCTTGGCCAGTCTCGTGCGAGGGGCCTGCCCATGGTGTGCGCCAATCCGGATCGAACCGTCCTCATCGGAGACAAGCTGATCGAATGCGCCGGCGGCGTTGCCAGACGATATGAACTCCTCGGCGGAGCCGTCCTCTACCACGGCAAGCCGTTCCAGCCAGCCTATGCGCATGCCCTTCACCTACTCGGTGTGCCTGCACATGTGGTTCTTGCGATCGGAGACAGCCTTGAGACGGACGTGGCCGGCGCAAACAGAGCGGGAATCGATGCAGCGCTCGTGCTGACGGGCCTGCACAAGGATACGCTTCGACAACAAAACCTCGCATGTGAGCGACTGCATCAATTGTGCTTGGATAACAACGTTTCCCCGAAGTTGGTACTGCCCGCATTTTCCTGGAATTTGAAAGGCCGCGGCGGACCGGTCTGAGGTTGCCCTTTGCTATGTACCGGCTGACGACTATCCGACACGCAGCTCATCCAAGGGGTTGAGAGATGCCTCGATCTTTCGAACTTCGCCTTTCAGCATCTCGACCAAGTGGGGAAGACGTTCGTCCGTCAAGCGCGCGCTTGTCAGGTTTATAGCGATTGCGGCCACCGCGTCCCGACCAGGCGGCAGGATCGGCACTGCGATCGCAGATATCCCAGCCACCAGCGCGCCCCGATCAATCGCATAGCCGCTTTGGCGGATCTCGCCCAAAGCGTCCTTGACCTTCTTTTCAGTCAGTCCGCCATATTGCTTGTACAAAGGCGCGTTTGTCGTCATGACGACCTCGGCTTCCGTTGGGGGCAAGAATGCAAGGATCGCCTGGCTCGCCGGCCCGACGCCCATTGGAATCTGTCCTCCAGTATGGCCCGTCAGGCTGTCTATGATGTACGTCCCCTGCTGGCGGTCGACGCAGACGGTATTGAACCCGGCTCGTGCCATTAAGAAGACTGAATCTCCTGTGTTGGCAGAAAGTCGCACAAGGGCAGGGCGTGCAACTGTCCTCAAGCCTGTACCGTCGGCTGCCGCAGCGCCCATGGCAAACAAGGCAAGCCCAAGACGGTAGCGTTTCGTTTCACGCTCCCGGTCAACCAGACCATGGCGCTCCATCGCCGTCACAATTCGATGCGCCGTCGATTGTTTTAACCCCATGGCCTCGCCAATCATGGCCATTGTCGCACCGCGCTGACCAACATCACCCAAGAACTTCAAGATCGCGACCGCTCTGTCGAGCAGCTGTGTGCCTGTCGCCGCGATCTCGTCCTTTGCCATTTCAACCCCATCCGTCTGTCGAGCACTCTTTGTCAGATGGCAGCTTTGTAGAATGACTATGACGGGTTGCAAAGGGCATCGAACAGCGGCCTGGTCGGCCCGTCGTCCAAAAGAGCGTGTACGGCGTCGGCGACCGCTTTCGATTGGGTTTGCGATAGTGGCCCACCCGAGGTCAGCGCTGCAAACTTATCTTTGAGTTCCTGGTCGCTCATCGGATTTCCGGGATCACCTTTCGGATGCACGATCTCCAGTGTCACCGGCTTTCCCGCGACGATCAGGGTCACCCTGGCTGGCGTGGTCGCGGGAAACGATCCGGCATAGAGAGGGCTGGCGACAATCCGAATTTTCGAAGCAAGAGCGAGCACCTCTTCGTCGCCAAGACTTTCATGCTTGAGCGGCATCAGCGCCGCCGCCCCACGAACAAGGGCAACGGAAGTGCAGAACGGAATGCTATATTGCGCAGCCTCGCTGGAAACAGGGGCCGCCTGGTTCGGCAAAGACAGCGCACGGGCGAATGTCTCGATGACGACTTCGTCGATCTCAAGAACCGAAACCCCGAGACGCTCCTTTAATTGGACCGCCGCATCGATCGCAGCATGAGCCCATCGGCAGCAGCTGTAGCGCTTGAAATAGGCATGCTCGATAGCCCAGGCATCTCCCAGTCCCGAAAGTAGCTGCCTTTGGTCGTAGAGCGATTCCTCGTCAAGCATGTCGAGCGGACCTGTATGCCCGGCGGCTGCGAGAAAGGCCGACTGAAGTCCATTCGCGGTTGCCCAGGGAATGCCCTCCTTGACCGTGTGCCCAAGACGGGTCCAGCCCGTTCCGAACTGGCCGGTCGCTGTCTGACCGGCGATGGCCATGGCATGGGCAGCTACGTCCTCAGACAACTGCATGAGCCAGCCTGCGGCGGCGGCCACGCCATAACCACACCAAAGACCGGTGTCGGTGGTTCTAAGGCCATCGATGTCGCGCGAAGCAGCCGCACGAACCGCCACCTCGTATCCGATCGCGATTGCCGACAGCATCTTGTGACCCGATATCACCTGATTTTCGCTCAATGCCAGAACCGCAGGGACGATTGCGGCAGCGGGATGGCCCGCCGCCGCCCGATGGCCGTCGTCCAGGTCAAGGCTTGAGGCATAGGTCGAGTTGACGAAAGCTGCGCCGGATGGCGTCAGCCGCTTCGCGGAGAACCAGATCGTTGATGGGCCGGAGCCCCAGATTTTGTGCGCTGCATCGAGCGACGCCATACCGGCTGGTGTTCCCGCTCCGCTTGCAGCAACCCCGAGCGTATCGAGCAGCGCCCTGCACGCGGCATCGCGCTGCTTACGCGGCACCTCGGTAGTCGAACGTGTGAAAGCTGCAAGCTGACTGATGGCATTCGGCATAAGAATCCTTTCGACTACTACCCCAGGTCGTCGAGAACTTTCGAACACCTGTAGCTAGAGTTTCCATATTATGGGTGATTCATCATTTGACATCCATATTATGGCTCACTAGCCTGCAACTATCAACTGTGCGAAGGAGCCAGCGAGTTGCAGCGACAACAATCGAAAGGACCGGGACGGCTGGACCGCTCAATGTCACCTCAGGTTGAGTTGATGGTCGATGGGCGGAGAATTTCGGCACATCAGGGCGAGACCGTGCTGACTGCCCTCAATGCCGAGTTCGGCCACATCCGCGACTTCGAGTTTCGTGACGAGAAGCGAGCTGGGTTCTGCTACATGGGTGCCTGCCAGGATTGCTGGCTTTGGACCGACTCTGGAGAACGCATCCGTGCGTGCTCCAGCCTGGTCGAAGACGGTATGTGCCTGTCCACCGCCGCTTCGGGACTAAGCCGATGACGGCCGAACCGCCAATCGTCGTGGTCGGTGCCGGACCTGCGGGCGTCAGCGCGGCACGGACACTGGTGGATGCCGGGCACAGACCAATCCTCGTCGACGAAGGAATGTTTCCAGGCGGCCAGGTCTTTCGTCGCCCACCGTCACCACTGCAGCAAAGCGACAAAAAGCTCTACGGTTTCGACGCCCGCCGCGCCCGGCGCCTTCACGACAATTTTTCCGCACTGTTGCCTTCGATCATTTACCACGCCGAAACAATGGTTTGGGCGGTTGAGCCCGGCCTCCTTCATCTGGCGCGTGGCGACAAGGCGATATGTCAGCCGTGGAAGAGGCTCATTCTCGCGACCGGCGCCATGGACCGCATCGTCCCGACGAAAGGTTGGACGGCCCCCGGCGTCGTCACTCTGGGTGCAGCGCAGATCGCGCTCAAGGCACAGGCCTCGATCATTGGAAAAAGCGTCATCTTTCTAGGTAGCGGTCCGTTGCTCTACCTGGTGGCCTACCAATACGCCCGCGCGGGTGCACGCGTTGTTGCAGTGTTGGAAGCCGGGCGACCCTTCCGTCGCTTTTCCGACCTACCGGCAATAGCGTCCGGAGGAGCGACCTTCGCAGGAGGCGTCTTCTATATTGCCTGGCTCAAAGCACATGGCGTGCCGATCAAGACGGGCATCGAGCCGCTTGAGATCCTGCATGGATCCGATGGCAGAACCAGCGGATTGCGTTACCGCAGGAAGGGGCAGGGGCGTGAGACCATCTTGTCCTGCGACGCGCTTGCGATCGGCTATGGCCTGAAATCGGAGACGCAACTCGCAGATCTTCTTGGGGTCGACTTTCATTTCGACCCGCAACAGCGCCAGTGGTTGCCGACAACAGATCTTGATGGTCGCAGCTGCGTTGATGGTGTCTACCTTGCCGGTGACGGGGTCTCGGTCCGTGGAAACCAGATTGCCGCCATTGCCGGTGAGCTCGCAGCACTTGCGCTATTGTCGGACATGGATGGTTCTGAGGCGCCGCAAGCCGGAGCGCTACGTCGGGAAATCAGGCGGGCGCGGCGGTTTCGAAAAGCCTTGGACTCGGTTTTTGCCTTTCCCACCGATCAACTGAAAACCCTTCCGGATGAAGCTCTCATTTGTCGCTGCGAAGGACTGACTGCGGGGGCTGTGCGCCAGGTCGTGGAACTGTCCGGAGAAAGCGACATCAATCGCGTGAAGGCATTTTCACGGCTTGGCATGGGACGCTGTCAGGGCCGCGTCTGCGGTCCGGCTGCCGCCGAACTGATCGCAGCTGCGGCATCGACCGATATCCTTCACGTTGGCAGGCTTCGAGGTCAGGCGCCGTTGAAGCCCATCGCCCTTGCAACGCTGGCAGGAGGCCGCGATGACGGTATTTGACCTTGCC
The DNA here is from genome assembly GCF_014851675.1 of Rhizobium sp. ARZ01. Taxonomy (NCBI): domain Bacteria; kingdom Pseudomonadati; phylum Pseudomonadota; class Alphaproteobacteria; order Hyphomicrobiales; family Rhizobiaceae; genus Rhizobium; species Rhizobium sp. ARZ01. The sequence goes on along the minus strand of NZ_JACVAE010000005.1, from coordinate 110,656 downwards.
ATCATCGGCGGCGGACTCGCAGGCTGTTCGACGGCGTTGCACGCGAGGAAGAAGGGGGCTTCCGTCATCCTTCTCGAGCGCGGCCGATGCGGCGGGCAGGCGAGCGGCGTCAATTATGGCGGGGTGCGCCAGCAAGGTCGCCACCCCGCGGAGCTGCCGCTCGCAACGCGCAGTCGAGGAATATGGGGCAGGCTCCACGCCCTTGTCGGCTGCGACTGCGAATTCGTCGCGACAGGTCATCTTAAACTCGCCCGAAACGACAGGGACATGGTCGATCTGGTCGCCCATCAAGCCGTCGCTGCGGATCACGGCATCGCCATTGAACTTCTCGACGGGGCCGATTTGCGCCGCCGCTTTCCTTACATTGGCGACCGCTTTTACGGCGCCTCTCTTTGCGCTGATGACGGACAGGCAAACCCACGGTTAGCCGCCCCTGCATTTGCGCGCGCAGCCCGGCAACTGGGCGCCGATGTACGGGAAGAATGCCCAGTCGAACGCGCGGTCCCGTCGCCGCTCGGGTTCGAAATCTATGTCACCGGCCAAGATACGCCGATCCGTGCCCATCGCCTGGTCAACACTGCCGGAGCTTGGGGCGCCAATGTCGCTAGATGGTTTGGCGACTCCGTCCACGAAGACGTGATGGCGCCGAACATGTGCGTCACAGAACCGATCGCCCCGCTGATCGGTCCCAATCTCGGCATCTGTGGCGGCGGAATTTACATCAGGCAGGCGAGCGGACACGGAAGCGTCATCTTCGGGTCGGGCGTTGGAATCGCCGATAGGGACGCCCTACGGGCAAGGCCACTTGCGGCAGTGACCATGGACGCGGCCAAGGCGGCGATCGACATGGTGCCCGCGCTCGCGAATGTTCTTGTCGTTCGCAGCTGGACCGGCATCGAGGGCCGGATGCCTGACAATTTGCCTGTCGTCGGCCCCAGTCCCACGATCGCCAACCTCTACCATGCCTTTGGGTTTTCCGGGCACGGCTTTCAACTCGGACCCGCTGTCGGGGCAGTCCTGGCCGAGCTTGCCATCGACGGCCGATCGCCGACCTGCCTTGCAGGACTATCCATGACCCGGTTCGCCGGGGTGCCAGATCCGGTGGCGACAACCTTACCGCCGGCCAATTGCAGTCAACACAAAGAGGAAGGGGAATGACAACGATGAGAAATAAACTGATGCTGATGATCGGTGGCACGATCGCTTTGCTGGCTGGGCTCAATCCAGCATTATCGCCCGCGGCAGACACGTCGAAGTACAAGCTTGTCGAGCCTGGCATGCTTTCGGTCGCAATCACAGGCGACATGCCGGGACTTGTGGTGCGTGATGGCAAGCTTGTCGGCTATGACGGCGAGATTCTGCAGATTGCGGCTGATCGCCTCGGCCTTTCGGTGAAGCCTGTACCGATGGAATGGTCGGGAGCGATTGCCGCTGTCCAGACAGGCCGCGTCGACATCATCGGCGGCAACGTGGCCTGGACCGAGCAACGGGCCGACGCCTTGTCCCTGACCGATCCAACCGGATATTTCCAGAACGGCATAACGGCAAAGCGGGAAACCGGCTGGCATGTACTGTCCGATCTTGAAGACAAGAAGGTCGGCTCGATCACGGGCTTTTCATTTCTGCCCGAGCTTCGGCGCATTTCCGGTCTGGAGCTGGCTTTGTACGACAGCTCGGATGCGGCAATGCGAGACCTGACCACCGGTCGCATCCAGGCGCTGGTCGGAGACCCACCGGTCATCGATTATGCAATCTCCAAAAATCCTGGCTGGGGGCTCAGCAATCTGCCCTTCACCGACAACAACCCCGAGTTTCCGCTCCTGACAGGTGTCGGCCGGCAGTACGTCTTCGGCCTGTCAAAGGAAAACAAGGATCTGGCCGATGCGCTGAGCGCCGAGATCCGCAAGCTCTGGCAAACCTGCGAGGTCAAGGTCATTGGCCGGAAGTACGGGAATGTCAGCGAGGCGAACTACGCACCTTCGCCGAAGAATTTTCGAGCCGGAGTCGACCGCCCGGAAACCTGGAAGCCGCCCGTCTGCGGACAATAACCGCTCATGCGACCGGTTCGCCGGTCGCACCCAATCCCGCGTGGAGGCCGTCATGCCTGACAACACACTTCTCACTGTTCAAAAGCTCACCAAATGCTACGGCAACCTCGCAGTCCTCAAGGATGTCTCATTTGCGCTCCGGCGTGGCGAGCGCATCGCATTGATCGGTCCAAGCGGTTCCGGAAAATCCACCTGCCTGCGCGCGATAAACTTTCTCGATCCCCCGACAAGCGGGGAGATCAGGCTCGACGGACAGTTGGTCGGCCGGCACCAGAGTGGCCGCCAGCTCACCGATGCTGAGCTGGCGCCCCAACGTGCAGAAATTGGCATGGTGTTTCAGCACTTCCATCTCTGGCCTCACCTCGATGTACGAGCAAACGTGGCACTTCAGCCCAGAAAGGTGCGGGGACTAAGCGCAGCCGCCGCCGGCGAACTGGCCGACGAGTTGCTCGCAAAGGTTCACCTCTCGCACAAGGCTCGGGAGTTTCCGGGCCGGCTTTCGGGCGGGCAGCAACAACGGGTCGCGATTGCACGGGCGCTCGCGCAACGCCCCAAGCTTCTGCTCTTTGACGAGCCGACGTCCGCGCTCGACCCCGAGCTTGTCGGAGAGGTGCTGAATGTCATCAAGGAACTTGCTCGCGAAGGACGTGCCATGGTGCTCGTCACACACGAGATCGCCTTTGCGCGCGAAGTCGCCGATCGCATCCTGTTCATGGATGGTGGGACTGTGGTCGAGGAAGGCCCGGCACGGGAACTCCTTGACCGGCCGAAAGAGCCGAGGCTTCAGCGCTTCCTCTCTAGCCTGTCGGAGAACCGCGCATGAACGCCCTTCTCTTTGAACGAATTTTCCATGCGCTGCTGTCGGGAGCCGTCGTCACCGTTCAGGTGAGCGCCGGCGCACTGACAATGGCGCTCTTGATCGGCTTGGTACTGGCCACGATCGAACATCGGACGGTCAACCGTTTGGCGGTCGTTTCAATCCGTATCTATGTCGAACTGCTCCGGAACGTTCCAAGCCTCACCTTCCTTTTTCTACTCTACTTCGGGTTAGCCGCCACCGGGGTGCGATTGTCATCGATGACCGTGGCGGTGGTGGGTCTTGGAATGATTGGCGGCGCCGTGCTCGTCGATATCTTTCTGGCGGGTTTTCGGTCAGTGCCGAAGGGTCAGAGCGAGGCTGCGGCGGCTATCGGCCTGTCACCCCTTGTGGCTTTCCGCCTGGTGATATTGCCCCAGGGTTTGCGGCTGTCGTTGCCTCCGCTCGGGAACTATGCCGTAGGCCTCGTCAAGGATACCTCCCTCGTTGCTGCCATTGCCGCTCCGGAAGTGATGTTCAATGCACGGCAGATCGTGAACGAGACATTCGCGACCGCCTGGGTCTACTGCGCAGCGGCATTTCTCTACCTCGCACTCACCTTCGTTGTGGGCCAAATGTTCGCGCTGGCCGAACGCCGGCTGGAGTATTGATATGCTCTTTCTGCAGACAATATACGCCAATCTCGCCGATTGGGGGCCACGCCTGCTGGACGCGCTTTGGACAAGCCTGGCGTTGACCGTGGTAGCGTTCTGTCTGGCGTTCCTGATCGGATTGATCATCGAGTACCTTCGGACTCGCCGCACGGCACTTGTGCGCGCCATTGCCAAATCTTATGTCGTCCTGGCCCGTGGCGTGCCAGTCCTTGTCATCCTCTATCTTCTGTACTTCGGATTGCCAGGCGCAGGCATTGTCCTGGACGCCTTTGCGGCCGGGACCCTGGGACTTGCACTCGTCTACGGCGCATTCCTGTCTGAAGTGTTCAGAGCGGGTCTGGCCGTCATCGCGCCCGGCCAACGCGAGGCAGCCCTCGCGGTTGGTCTCACGCCAGTCCAGGCGTTCCGCCTCGTACTGCTCCCGCAGGCAATCCGCCACATGCTGGCGCCGCTCCTTGTCAACCTTATCTCGCTTCTCAAGGACAGTTCGATCTGTGCGCTGATCGCCGTCCCCGAGCTCACCCTGATTTCGCGCGCTATCATGTCGGAAAGCTTTTTACCGCTTCACGTTTTTGCGCTGACTGCGGGTCTGTACTTCACGATCGCCTGGTCTGCTTCGCTGGCCGTGCGGGTCCTTGAGAGGGGCCTGGCATCGAGAGGAAGGCAATCCAAGTGTGGCAAAGCGGCAGAAACGCTGGCTACACAAGCAATTTGAGCACCAAAGGAGGAAATCTTGAAAAAATTTATGAACAACCCTTCGAATTATGTCGACGAGAGCCTTTCAGGATTGGTCGCAGCCCATCCCGACCTGGTACGGGCAGGCCAGACCGGGCGAACTATCGTGCGGCGCAACGGCGCAAGGCGGGGCAAGGTCGGCATCGCCACCGGTGGCGGATCTGGCCATTTGCCCCTCTTCTGCGGCTACATCGGCCATGGACTGCTTGACAGCTGTGCTGTGGGCAACGTTTTCGAAGGCCCCACACTACAGTCTTGCGTCGACGCGATCGATATGGCGGATGGCGGCGCCGGCGTCTTGCTCCTCTATGGAAACTACGGGGGCGATCGAATGAATTTCGAGATGGCCGCAAAAATGGCAAGTGTTGCAGCAGTGCGCAGTGTACTGGGTACAGACGACGTCGCTAGTGCCCCGCGGCAGGAACGTCAAAAGCGGCGCGGCGTTGCCGGTCTTGTACTCGCCTTCAAGTCCGCAGGCGCTGCAGCAGAAGCGGGCGCTTGCCTTGATGACGTCGCTCGGATTGCCGAGAAGACTATTGCCTCAACATATTCGATTGGGCTTGCCTGGTCCGGGTGCCGACTGCCGGCTGCCGAGGCGCCCCTTGCAAACATGGGGTCCAACGAAGTCGAACTTGGGATTGGTATTCACGGGGAGCCCGGAATCTGGCGAAAGCCGATGGGACCGGCCGATGCTCTGGTGGACGAAATGGTCGAAAGGCTGGTTGACGACCGAGGGACCCAGGGTGAGGGCGACAGAGCCATTCTCCTCGTCAACAATCTCGGTGCGACCCCGGTGGACGAGCTCTACATCGCTGTGCGGAGGGCACATGAGGTCCTGACAGCGAGAAGGATCACAATTGCTCATTCCTTCGTCGGATCCTTTGCGACATCGATGGAAATGGCCGGGCTGTCGATCAGCATCTGCTTTGTCGATCGGGAAACCGAACCGCTGTTCATCGCGCCGGCGGCATCGCCTTTCTGGAGGGTTCAATGATGGTAACAAGCCAAGACATCGTTGTCATAGCAAGCCGCTGCGCGGCTGCGGCACGCTCTATGGAATCGGACTTGAATTTGGCCGACAGTCGTCTTGGCGATGGCGACACCGGAACCATGCTCGCGCGCCTGTTGACCGCGGTCGAAGCAACCACTGCATGCGGTAACCTGGGCGAGACGTTCAGAGCGATGGCTAAGGCTGCTTCGGGCAGCACGGGTTCCAGCCTCGGAACACTTGTCAGCGCTGCGCTACTAGCGATGGGACGCTGCTGTGGCGATCGCGCGAGCCTGCCACTGACCGATCTGTCGATCATTCTGAAAACCGCGCGCGACGAGATGCTTTCATTGGGGCGTTCGGAACTGGGCGATAAGACGATCATAGACGGCCTTGATGCGATCGCAATTTCAGTCGAAGCCTGTACATCGCCGAGTGAAATCGCATCTGCTGCAATGTCGGCGGCGCAAGATGCGATTCAGGAATTCAGAGGCAGGCCATGCCGGGTCGGCCGGGCCCGCTTGTGGCCCGAAAGAAGCATGGAACTTGACGATCCTGGAATGCTGGCACTTGCAGCGATCGTCCGGACGGTTGGCACCAAAGATAGTTGAGTGTCTCGGCTTGTGATGAAGTAGAGGGATGTGACCGGTGCGCCTATAGGGAGCGGGGCCGGGCGGTGGCAAAGCGCGGCACGTACTTGGGCGGGAGTTCAATCATCAAGGTGGATGTACCGAGGAGGAAACCCAAGAAGTTTATTGTCATCGGCGCCCCTTGAACAGGCGACCAGGCCTTCAAGGCCAAACCACCGCCTATGTTCCCTATACCGCCAATCAAACCAAAGAAGCGCAAGCCCTAGTCGGACTGCCGTACCGCCGGGTGACGATACGCGCGATCCGACGTATTCGATGCCTACATCAACCACAGTGATGCCAACGGAGCGGCCTGCAGGCGCTCCCCAAAGGGAATGATGCGGTCATGATCATGCAGGACGAGGCCACGCACGAAGCGATCACCCACAGCGTCCTGTAGCTGACGTAACCCGCGAAAATCATCTGGCCTTACAGTCGCGGAAGCCTTTACCTCGATGCCAATGATCCGGCCGCGTCGATCTTCGATCACGACATCGACTTCATCGCGATCCTTTGTTCTGTAGTGTGAGAACGAAATACGCCTTTCGGACCAGGATGCTAGCTTCATAAGCTCCGAGACGACAAAACTTTCCAGCAGCGCACCGAACCGGGCTTTGTTCAGATAGCCGGGCCAACTCATCCTCATGCAATGTGGCGAGCAGTCCGGTGTCGATGAAATGAAGTTTTGGCGTTTTGACGAGCCGACTGAGCCGATTGTTCGACCATGGGGCCAGGGTTTTCACCAGAAACAGGCGTTCGAGGATGGCGATGTACTTCTGGGTCGTCACTCCGGACAATCCTTCGAAGCTGCTATTGTTGGTCAGCTGCCCCGCATGCTCGGCCAGTATGTTGAGAAGGCGGGGCAAACGATCGAGTTGATCAATGTTCGCGATGTCCCGCACGTCGCGAACCAGTATCAGACTGACATAATCCTCGAGCCATGCGACGCGTCTGGCCAAAGAAGCTCGCCTCAGACTTCCGGATAGCCGCCGGCGAGAACGACGTTCATCATGTCTTTGCCCAGGACAACCTCATCTTCGATCGCCGGTTCTAATGGCCCGTCTAATTTAAAGTGTACACTCGTCTATTTTTAATTCGCGCAACGTCCAATTTTAAGAAATGGCTCGATCAGACGGCAGGAAGACGCTTTGCTTCACGAGATTTTTCTCTATCGAGATCCTCTAGTCCAGCACTTGGGCCACCATTCGAATGAATGGCGTAAGGGCATCCACTGCCCATGGATACCCCTAAACTCCATGTCACATGGAAGGCACTAATTTCGGGCTTTCCTGGCGATCCTAGACGGAGACGCATCACTCGTGACCGCCAATCTTCGTAAGGTCAATTCGGATTTCCTGCCTTTTTCAGCCTCATTCGACACTTGATCAGGAATGGCCGAATCGGCTTCGTCGACATCATTTTCAACGTTTGAGACGACGGATCCTTTCTGGACGATCACCCCACCTGGACCTTGCGCCTGAAACACGTTCTCGCCCTCGAACTTTCCAGTCTGCCAAGCGTGGATCGCATCATCGAACAGCTGAGGAACACATCTTCATTTGTGGGATTGCCATACCATCTGGTAACGATGCGGAGGATCTTCGCGAACATCGCTGTGCTCATACGCAGGTTGGCGCAGGGCTCCACCAGATCGGGTTTTAATTCCGATACATCCTTGACGCCAACTCCAGCCGGAAACTGCGTCAGGCCCACCCGGACGACCGATCGCTCAATATTCTCTCGCCCGATCTCGATCGCTTGTTCAGGCGTCTTCGATTTCGGGACGAGGATCAGGCGGCCTCCAGACTTCACTGTAATGGCGAGCGGGTCGTTGGAACCCACAGCATTGACGAATTGCTCAACGATCGCCGGCTTCAACGATGGATCGGCGCATTCCTTGATCAACACAGCGTCCAGCATGCGAGCTCAGGTTTCAGGTGTTGAAAGAAATGACAAGAGGTAGGTCGAACAGGCGTGCCCATGCCGTACTGCTTGCCCGCTGAACATCGACGATCGACGTCCCAGCCGTCCACCAGCCATTCCCAACCGCAACGACGACATCGGAACCTTGGAAGACGGACTGCAGGATGGGCCAGACGAGAAGTTGCTCGTAACAAATCAGCGGTGCGATCGTGCTGTCGCCCACCGAAACGACGGCATCGCCGAAGATATGCGCCCTGGCTCCGCCATCCTCACCCGTCAACGTCAGCCATGGCTGCCACATGGATCCTGGGACAGGCATACGCTCGCGGTAAAGAACGTCACTGCCGTCAGACGATATCTTCACAAGCACATTGTCATACCCACCCTGGTCGATGATCGCTGCGCCGGCGATGACCGTGATCCCGGTCTCGGCGAGCATCGACTCCCAAAGACTGCTGACGGTCGGTGTCCAGAAGCCCAACGCGCTCTCTGGGAGAACGGCCGTTGTTCCTGGCGTATGCAGGCGAACGAGGTCGACAAGCCCCTGTTGCCGCGCGAGGCCGGCGTCACGGCCCAGAGAATCGCCGATTTGAAGATCGACACCCTGCCACGACGCAGGTGAACTCGGTGTCGTCCACTGTGCGGCGGACCAGAGCCAAAAGCCTGTCATGGCGATGGCTGCAGCCGGCCAATGGTATGTCGTTACAAGCGCCAGGCCGGCTGCCATCGCAGCCAAGCCCCACCATCCCCAGGCCGGGAACAAGACGCCTGCAGCCGTAATCGGATGCGCCCATCCCATGATCCCGAAGGGCGGGACTGACATCGCAACACATGCCGCCAGGTAGCGAAGCGGCTTTCTCCACCCAGCGCGGCTCGTCCAGAGTGCCGAATGCACGATCACGAATGCGGCCGAAGCGATCAGCCACAGCAACAGGCCGGGCCAGATTTGGGACGAATAGAAGTTCGCCACGCCCTGCGGCAACCCACGCGAGGCGGCGAGAAAGTAGGCCGCGGACACACCCGCCGCCTGCCAGCGCGTTATCGCAAATGACCAGATGGCAGGGAACGCGACGGCCGCCGGAAGCAGGAGAACATTTCCGCTCCAACCAACCCAGCCGACAACAGAGGAGGCCGCGACGAGCGACGCCCCCCGAAAATAGTCACGGCGCATAGGTCCATACCTCCTGCGCCAAACCGAGGATATTTTCTGTCGGGAGCGGGCCGAAGTATCTGGAGTCAAAAGACCCTGGAAAATCAGAATGCAGATACACCGCGTCGGACGGAACAACGCCACCCCCATACGGCACCAACCGGCGCCCCTGTCCGTCCATGAGCATTACCTGCGAGAGTGGAAGTCGCTTGCCGTCGATGTGCACGTCGCCGTCTATCTCAACGACCTGACCTGACGCTGCCGCCACGGTTTTGATCAGCGGGGCGATATCACCGGCGCACAGCCCACGGCGAAGATAGCCGCGCCTGCGCGCCTCGCGCATGATGTCGGTGACGGGTGGACAAACGAAGACCAGATCACCAATGCGAACAGCGCGATCGAGGTTGATGATCCGCCAGAGGCCCAGAGGTTCGCTGGGTGTCAAGTTGGCTCTGAAGCCAGCAATACCCAAGCACACGACCGTCCCAAACGCGGCCAGCACCGCGCTGAGAAACCAAGTTCGCTTGGCCGAAAGCGGCACTATCTTTCCAACTGAAACCGTCATTTGAGAGTGAACCCCTGACTCTTCGTCTGACGCATCGCCTCGGATGCTTTAAGCGCTGTAACGGCGTGCTCATGAGCCGACAGCTGCTGCACCGTCCGCATCGTGCTCCAGGCTTGCTGGACTTCGCTCTTCTGCGTGGTGTTCATGCCCGCGGTAACCCGCTGGAACGCTTCGCCGTTCATGTCTTTGGCCGCGAGAGGAAGGAAGGTCCGCTTGCCAAAACGTTCGGATACAAGCTTTGCAAGAGCTTCGAGTTCGGCCTTCACCATTTTGTCCGCGAGCGCGTATTCCAGCCCTGACGGCAGATCATTGCGATCGATGGCGTCACGCACGCGTTCGAGCGCGTTCTTGGCCTTGGCCGATAGGGCAGGGATGTCCAGCGCGACCTGCCTGCGGGCAGCGATTTCCTCCGCGTGGTTTCGCTGCTCAGCCTCGCCGCGCTGGCGCAGATAGTCGCTGATGCTGTCGGCGAGCGGCGTGACGTTCTTAAGCGCCCGATCATGATCGGACTTATCTGCACGGCTCGCGAAGACGCCGGTTTTGCCCTTGAGCGCGCCAAAGGCTTCCGGCTCGCCGGCGATCTTCGCAATCGTCTTTATCGCAGTCGCCTGATCCCGCAGCATCGCGTCTACGTCGACCGCCTTGAAGGCTGCTTCTGGTTGCGCATAAACATGATGGAAGCGCATCGACACCTCCTCCCACTGCTTCTTCAGCGCCGGGTCGACCGCAAGCTTGTCCTCGACCAGCTGGTCGATCGATTTCGGGAACGTAGAAATTCCGGCCACCATTGGCTTTGCCCCCTGTGCTGCATCGAGAATTGTTTTCGTCATGCTCGTGGTAAGGCCGATCCTGAAGCCAATGGCCGCGAGCCTGCCGGCGAGGTCGACGAGCGTCTGTTTCTGCCGAACTGTCCATTCGAGACGGTCACGGGCAACGGCTCTCGCCACATTGACGATGTGAAGGCCGCGCGCCTCGGCGAAGCGAAGCGCCTGCCGGTAGAGGCTGCCACCGGCATAATCGAGGGTCGTTCCCTTGGCGTTCTTGCCCGACAGGATCTGGACCAAGCCGCCGGCCTTAGCGAAAGAACGACGGCCATAATAGACGCCGAGATCCTCACGGTGGCGGGTCATCGCGACATAGGTCAGGTGGCGGTCGAGGGAGAGAGAGGCGAGCACCTTGACCCGGTCGACGGTAGCGCCCTGGCTCTTGTGCACCGTCATGGCATAGCCATGATCGACATTGTTATAGAAGCGCTGCTCGACCGAGACCTGACGACGATGCTCACCGTCCCCGATCTCCGCAATGATGCGACCTGGAGCCGCCTCGACCACCTTGGCCAACATGCCATTCTTGACGCCAAGCGAACCCTCATTCTTAAGGAAGACGATCTGGTCGCCAGCGGCAAAGTTGCGATTGCCGTCGACCGTTTTGAAGTTCGAACCGGGTTCGATGATCCCGCGCTCGATGAGCTTGGCGCGCGCCAGTTCATTCAGTACTCGGACATCACGCCGCAGATGCGCGAGGATCAAAGTGGACTTCGCCGGATCGTAGTCGCGGTTCCAGTCGGCAATGAGTTTCGAGACCGCATCAGCCTTCAGTTCTGCGCCGATTATCTTGCCGTTGGCCCGATAGGCTTCGACCCCCTTGCCCACATTGCCGCGGGCGAGATCGATCGACGCATCGCGCATCCATTGCTCCCGCTGGCGGTAGATGGTTTCCAGCTCGGCATAGCCGATACGGTCGGCAATCGCCCGGAAGGCGGCACCCGCTTCGATCGGTTGCAGCTGCTCCGGATCACCGACCAGCACCAGTTTAGCGCCAGCCTTGGTGACGGTTTCGACGAACAGCGCCATCTGCCGCGACGACACCATACCGGCCTCGTCCAGAACGAAGATCGTTTTGTCGTCGAGCCGTCCGCGGCCCTGGCTCCAGCGGAGTTCCCAAGACGACAGCGTGCGGGAGGCAATACCCGCTTCCTTCTCCAGACCTTCCGCCGCTTTACCGGCAAGCGCACCACCGACGACACGATAGCCGGCCGCTTCCCATGCCCCGCGCGCGGCCTTCATCGTGGTCGTCTTGCCCGCGCCAGCGCGGCCAATGACGGCGGCTATCCGCTCTTCGCCCGCAACATGCACGATGGCCGTTTTCTGCTCGTCCGACAACCGGTCATGATGTGCGAACGTCGCGTCGAGTACTGACTGTCGAACGCCGTGCGAGGACCGCTGCGAGAGCCAGATCGCACGATTGGCCATCTCGGCTTCCAGCCGGATGAGCTCGCGTGTGGTGTACTTTGCCGGTGAGCGCAGGCCGGTGGCAAAGTCGATTCTCTCTCGGTCGAGCGGCAGCGTTTCTGGGCTCTGCAGGATGCGCGCCATCAGGTTTTGAAATAGACCGGCATCGTCGATATGCCGATGTAGGATCTTGGCGATATCGCGTTCGTCGAAGACGCTCTTTTCTCGCGTAATCAGGTCGAGCACGATGTCCGGATTGCGCTGGATGCTGCGGGCATTCTCCGCGCGCCGCTCCTCCTGCAGCTCCAGGCGCTCGAGGACAGCCTTTTCCTCCGCGCTCGCTGACTTCCGCTCGATCGCCTTGGCGCCGACACCGAGATGGATGGTCGGTGTCAGCTCGATACCCTGCTTCTCGAAGGATCGGCCATCGATCCTGATATCGAGACCGGCCAGCGCCAGGTGCCGGTTCTGACAGGCGAACCAGCCATCACGAAACGCATTAAAGTCATCAAGCCCACCGGCCCAAAGCTCATAGACGATCTTGCCGGCATCGTTGCGGAGTGGCTTGCCATCAGGACCGGCCACGGCAACTTTCTTCGGCCCAAATCCGTCTTCGGTCAACGGCCGCAAAGTGGTCATCAGATGGATGTGCGGATTGCCCGGTGCATCATGAAAGACCCAGTCAGCCACCATGCCCTGGGCCGTGATGTGCCTGGCAACGAAATCCCGAACGAGATCGATGTTCTGCGCCGTGGAGAGCTCAATCGGCAGGGCGATGGTCACATCCTTGGCAAGCTGCGCATCAGAGCGCTTCTCGAAGTTCTCGACCTTGTTCCAGAAGGCTTCCGAGGCGCCGGACACCGAGCGATCAGCAATCATCGATTGTAACCACTCCGGCGCATCGGCAGGAATGACGAACTCCTCATGCAGCAGTCCCTGCTTGCGAGTGAAGTCGATCGTCCGGGCTTCCCGCTCGTAGTCCATTTTCGCGCAGTGCCGGTAGGCCGCCGACAGCACGGCGCTGCGGCCGGAGCCGCGGGCGACGATACTGACTGAGAAATGCGGGACGGCCATGTGAAGCAACAGCTCCTTCGATTGAGCGATTCAATGGGTTCGTCGGGAGCGGAGGTTTCTGCCTAAGGGCAAAAGCAGAGCGTCGCATCAGCGACGTATAATTGCGCCCTTCGGAGCCGCTCTTGTCGAGCGGCGGGATCATTCATCAGAGCATCGCCCTTGGCGATTGTAGGATTCACAGTAGTGCGTTCCGCACAGCAAACCGGGAAACTGCGGCTTGAAAGACATACTTTCTCACCAGGAGACCTGACGAAATGAAAAAGCCATCCTCGAAAATCCGCAAAGAAATCGCCAAGCTCCAGGATCAGTTGAAGCATGCCGAAACCAGGGAAGCCGAACGGATCGGACGGATAGCGTTGAGGGCCGGGTTAGGGGATCTCGATATCGAGGAAGGCGAATTGCAGGCAGCATTGGAGCAGATGGCGAAGCGGTTTCGCGGAGGTCAAGCCGGCTCGACTGGAAAGAAAGGGGGATTGGCTGGCTCGTCGCAAACCCCGCCGGTTACGCCTGGCGCGGCTGAGGGCAGCGGTGGCGAGGCTTAAGCGCATGCAACGGACAACGGCAACCAATGCCCGTAAGAAGGATGCCCATGAGAAGATCGCGCTTGGCGGCCTGATCGTAAAGGCTGGCCTTCGCTTCGAGAAACGGGCCCTGCTGCTCGGAGCTCTCATCGAACTCGGCCGCCGTTTGAAGGCGGACCCGGGTGAGCGCGAGCGATTGACGGCGATCGGTGCGGAGGCCTTCGCCAATGACGGCGAATAGGCTCGCGCTTTTTGTCATCCCCCTGACCTTGATGATGGCCGTAGTGATCGGAGCGACCGGGACGGCCTCATGGATTGCTGCATTCGGAAAGACGGAAGCAGTGCGGCTGACGTTCGGGCGAATCGGTATCGCACTTCCCTATGTCTGTGCGTCGATCATCGGCATGGTGTTTGTGTTTGCAAGCGCAGGCTCCCCCAGCATCAAGTCCGCCGGCTGGGGTGTCGTGGCCGGTGGCATGGCGACAGTTTTTATCGCCGCCCTGCGCGAGGCGATCCGTCTTTCGGGTTTCGTTGGAAAGTTGCCTGCGGGAAAGTCCCTCGTCGCCTATCTCGATCCTGCAACGGCGATCGGTGCGGCATCCGCCGTGATGGTCGTTTGCTTTGCGCTCCGCGTCGCCTTGATCGGCAACGCCGCGTTCGCGCGCGCGGAGCCGAAGCGGATCCGTGGCAAGCGAGCAATGCACGGCGAGGCCGATTGGATGACGATGGCGGTCGCGCAGAAGCTGTTCGGCGAGGCGGGCGGTGTTGTCATCGGTGAGCGCTACCGGGTCGACCGCGACAGCACGTCGGTGCAGGCTTTTCGAGCAGACAGTCGCGAGACATGGGGTGCCGGCGGCACCTCGCCACTCCTTTGTTTCGATGGCTGTTTCGGCTCATCGCACGGCATCGTCTTTGCCGGCTCAGGTGGTTTCAAGACGGCGTCTGTGACGATCCCCACGGCACTCAAATGGGGTGGAGCGCTTGTGGTGCTGGATCCGTCGAACGAGGTGGCGCCGATGGTCGCGATGCACCGCGAACAGGCAGGACGGAGGATCCGGACGCTCGACCCAAAGAGCCCGCAAACCGGCTTCAACACCCTCGACTGGATCGGCCGGTTCGGCGGCACGAAGGAGGAGGACATCGCGTCGGTCGCTTCATGGATCATGAGCGATAGTAGCCGGACCAGCGGCGTCCGCGACGACTTCTTCCGTGCTTCGGCTCTGCAGCTTTTGACAGCCATCATCGCCGACGTTTGCCTCTCCGAACACACACCGAAGGAGCAACAGACGTTGCGTCAGGTGCGGGCCAATCTCTCCGAGCCCGAGCCGAAACTGCGCCAGCGCCTACAGGAAATCTACGACAATTCCGAATCCGACTTCGTGAAGGAAAACGTCGCAGCGTTCGTCAACATGACGCCAGAGACATTCAGCGGCGTTTACGCCAATGTAATCAAGGAAACACACTGGCTATCGTACCAGAACTATGCCGCCCTTGTGTCAGGCTCGACATTCCGGACCGAGGACATCGCGCTGGGGACGACCGACGTGTTCATAAACATCGACCTGAAGACGCTGGAGACGCATGCGGGTCTCGCGCGGGTTGTGATCGGATCATTTCTGAATGCCATCTACAATCGCGACGGCGTAATGGAAGGACGCGCGCTTTTCCTTCTCGATGAGATTGCCCGACTTGGCTACATGCGCATCCTAGAGACGGCCCGTGACGCCGGCCGCAAATATGGCATCACGCTGACGATGATCTATCAGTCCATCGGACAGCTGCGCGAAACCTACGGTGGTCGGGATGCATCCAGCAAATGGTTTGAAAGCGCGAGCTGGATCAGCTTCGCCGCCATCAACGATCCGGAGACTGCCGACTACATTTCCCGCAGGTGCGGCATGACGACGGTCGAAATCGATCAGGTCAGCCGCAGCGTTCAGTCGCGAGGATCATCGAGAACGCGGTCAAAGCAGGTGGCCGCCCGGCCGTTAATCCTGCCCCATGAAGTTCTGCGGATGCGCGCCGATGAGCAGATCGTTTTTACGGCCGGCAACCCTCCGCTTCGCTGCGGTCGTGCGATCTGGTTTCGGCGAAGCGATATGAAAACCTGCGTGCAGCTAGATCGATTTCATCAAACGGACGCAAATCTGTATCGACGTAACAGCGCCGGGGCTGAGTCCACTATCAGGGTCTAAAGCGGACATTGAATATCGCCCAGTCGGACGGCAGCTTCGCGCCAGAAGCGGTCATTGATGGGCGAGTCGTCTGAACGCAGCCTTGTTTACGCGCAGGTATATTGTACTTGACGCTGGTGCAACCTTGAGCACAGGCGACAGCCATGAGCTGAATCTCTAGGGGCATCGTGGCGGTTGTCTGCTCCTTCTGGTCCTTATGGGCAGACATTAGGCCGACGCCACGGTAAACTTGAAATCGGAATTGAAACGTCGCTTGCGCGCTAAACGGGCGGCCAAAACCACATGATCAGAGGCACACCCAGCAAGATCACAATGAACGAGAGCGGCAGCCCCAATTTCCAATAGTCGCCGAAGTGGTATCCACCGGGACCCAACACTAAAGTGTTGCACTGGTGTCCAACAGGGGTGAGGAAATCGCAGGCCGCCCCCACAGCGACTGCCATCAGAAACGCGTCCGGATTGTAGCCAAGGCGCTGAGCAAGGGTTACCGCGATCGGGGCAATCACGAGAACGGTGGCTGCATTGTTCAGAAACGGCGTCGCCGCCATTGCTGCCACCATGATCATTGCAAGGGCGCCGTAGGGGGGCAAGGTGTTGGAAAATTGAGCGAGGCCGCCGGCGATAAGGTCGGCACCACCGGTCGTACGGATCGACTCGCTCACGGGAATGAGAGCCCCGAGCATTATCAGGATGGGCCAATCGACAGCCTCGTAAGCTTCCCGAAGCGAAAGTGACCCGAGCAGTACCGTCAGGACAGCAGCAGCAAAGAAGGCTGTGGCAACGGGCAGCAGGCCTAATGCCGTTAGCACCATGGCACCAGCCAGGACCACCACCGGAATCAGGCCCTTTCGCGGATTCCCCAAGCGGATCTCACGCCCGGCCAACGGAAGAAGACCGAGTTCCATCAGCCTGGTCGGGAGAAGCACCAGATCGCCCTTCAAAACGAGAACGTCGCCTGGTCTTAGCGCGATGTCGCGCAAACGCTCGGTGAAGCGCTTGCTGCTCCGGCTCACCGCGAGAAGATTGATATTGAAGTGATCATGCAGCGCCAAGCGCTTGGCGGTTTGCCCGATCAAAACCGATCTCGGGCCGATCACCACCTCAATTCCGGCAATCTCCTCGTCGACCCCTTTTGCTTCCGTGGGGCGGTCGTGCCCCTCCAGTTCCAGACGCGCGCGACTGATTCCTCGCTCCAGCGCTTGAGGGTCTCCTTCCAACAGAACGATATCGCCCTGACGAAGGACGACGTCCGGCAGCGGCATCAGGCGCTCGACCCGGTTGCGAACAAGGCCGGTGACCAGGACCTCCTCGTCCAACAAGGTCGACAAATGACTGATCGACTTGCCGAGAACCGTCGACTTCGCAGTAATGCGTGCCTCTGTCATGTAGTCCTTGATGTTAAGCGCCTTCTCCATTGTCGGGACCGCCTCGCGTCCCCTGGGAAGCAGTCGGTAGCCAAACGCCAGAAAGACTATCCCCGCTGCGGCAAGCCCTATACCGACAGGTGTGAAATCGAACATGTTGAAAGGTCGGCCCGTCAAATCCTCGCGCATCCGGGAAACGACAATATTCGGCGATGTCCCAATGAGGGTCGTGAGCCCGCCAAGCAATGAACCGAACGCCATCGGCATGAGAAAGGACGAAGGGGAAGCTTTCGACCGGCGCGCCATCTGGAATGCGACTGGGATCATCATCGCCAGCGCGCCGATGTTCTTGATAAACACGGAGAGTACCGAGACGGTCGTCACGAGAATAGCAACCTGAGCCTGCACAGAGGTCACGCTGGGCGCCACGCGATGGAGGAATGCCCCTATGACACCACTGCGCTCAATCGCGGCGCTTACGACAAGCGCGCTGGCTACAATGATGACAATGTCGTCCCCGAAGCCGGAGAACGCTGCCTTGTGCGGCACGATGCCGGTGAAAACTGCGGCAAGCAGCGCGAGAACCGCAATGAGGTCGTAGCGAAGCCGTCCCCATATGAAGGCGAACATCAGGCCAATCAGAATGGCGAAGGCGAAAGCCTGAGCTTGTGTCATGGATAAAGTCCCGACCTCCTTAAACAACGGGTACCGTAGCTATTCGTTCCACCGAGCCGAATGCGACCTTTCGATCTTCGGTTCCGCTTCAGAGTGACCTCAATTGACCGTTTGCCATCAGACGGAAGTGCGCCCACTATCGACGCTTCAGCAGCCATGTCACGGGCGCTGCTGCTTGAGGGCTAGCTACCCTGGCCCCGATCCGAAAGGAGAACGCCATGTTCTCCGAAACCTTACGCCTCACTTACCTGAACGCCCTCGACGGCTTAAATTATCTACTCAACGATGACATTGTCGGCCCCTGGGTGCTCATGATTGCGATGTTCATCGTTTGGATGGCGGTACTCGCCTACTAGCGTCTAAGCCGTCTCGTTTGAGGAAGATTGCAGCGAGGTAAAGCTATGGTCTTCAAGCCCCCGACTTTCCACGGTGAAGAATTCGAACCAGAAGATCCGCGCACCCGAGCGGGCCTTGAAGAACGGGTTGCGAATGCGCTCGCGGTCGCCGGCAACGTGGACGCCAGCGATATTCAAGTTACCCTTGTCGACGAGACGATCGTTCTCACGGGCACCGTGTTGACCGAAGAGGAACGACGAGCGGCGACTGCCATCGCTGCGACCTTTGACGGGGTGAAACACGTCGACTGTCGGATCCAGGTCAATCCTTGAACTATTCGGAGTGGCCGGATCGAGGACCGGTATGATCAGCCCTGCACCTCCGGCGCCGGAAACGTCGGGATCGATGCGATCCCGGCCTCCCGTCGCGGCGGGTGTGCCTCATGGCCTCGTACTTGGCCTTCCAGCACCCACCGCAGTAGCCGCGTGGCGTCCATATCCAGCGCGCGTCACTCTTATCCATGCTGCTGTCCCCCGCCCTACGGCGCGTTGTGATATGATCCGGGCATGGATCCGAAACGATGGGATAAGGGTGTCGAACTGGAACTCGGCAAGACCGGGAACTACCGCGTCGTGATCACCACGAGCGAGGCTGCTGAAATCCTGCTGAACCGATGGCCGGCGGAAGCTGGACAGGCTCACCTGCATGCTCGTATCGCCTGCGTTGCAGTCCTTAATGGGCACGCGTCGCCGGACCATGCCCGAGACGCGTTCATCAGGGCCGCCGAGGAAGCGGGGATCTTCATTCGGTCGAAGTGACCGATGGCGACACTTGGCAGGAACAACGCTGGCCTTGAGCCGCTACTCATTCCGTGGAGGGGATGGAGGCACGCAAGCGCGGGGGCGCTTTTCAGACTGGCATGGTCAACCTTGAGGGCACAGAAATGTGGCTTGAACTTCACGACAGCAGCGGAGCCCTACACGTCAACATGGACAATGTGGTCAACTTTCGACGATACGATGGGGGTGAATTCACTCAGATTGCTACGCTCGCCGCATCTCGCGATGGCGTCACCACCTATAACGTGATCGAGACACCCCAGGAGATTGAGAACATGATCGTTGGCGAGCAACAACGGCTGAGGGACTTGGCCAAGATTACCCGCTGACGTCTCAATCTCTGCCCCTCATCTGAGGACACAGAGTGGGAGATCTGCAGGTACCTTTGTGAACTTCAGCACGTTTTGAGATCCCGTAGACACTCACCATAGGGGAGACTTTCGTCACTGTCCAGGCGACAGATGTGTTGAGTTACAATCTCATCGGTCTCAACGTCACGAGGGTCGTTGGGGACGCTAGTTGGCTCCTCCAGCATCAAAACCCGCCGCACTGAAGGCGGCGGGCAGTATCCGATCGGCCGTGCTATAATGCAGCCATGGAGAAATCAGGCCTCACCTTCGTGCTCCTGCTATTCGCCTTGCTCGCCATTGTGCTTAGCATAGCGCTTTTTAATATCCGTCAGCCAATTATGTCACCGGACGATGGCTCGCTGATACCGCAGGATGGTCAGGACCAACCGCAGCGGTACGCTGCCCTCCCGCCCCCCGCCGTGGCCTAAGGGGCCCTTTCCCTGCGGACGCCTGCGTTCCTTGAAGTGACCTATCGCTTGCCAGCGTCTGCAAAAGCGCGCATTGTTTCTACTTCAGCGGCCAGGTTACCGGCGCCGCTGCTTGGGGTCAAAAAGCCCTAGCCCCGTCAAAGGAGGACGTCATGTCTTCCATCTTTCCTCAGCAATATATGGGCACTGAAGACATCAGAATGATGCGCGCCGTTTTGCTGCGAGCCGGCTACTGCACTTCGAAGATTGCATCCGACAGAAAGCTAGACCGGGAAGCGGCAGCCTACCTCATCCGGCAATTCCGGTGCGGAACAACTGATCCCTCCTTCATGCTGCACAATCTTGAGCACCGCAATGTCGGCACGCCGCGACATGATCATTTGATGGACCTGTGGGCATGGGAAAATGAGGGTGGCGCCCTGATGGGTGAACGACGATGTCTAGTCGATTGTTGATCTGTGCTTTGCTCGTGCTGTTTTCAGTCGTGATGGTTTGGGCTTTCCGACCAGAACAAGGCAGTTACCAACGACTTAGCCCGGCGACATTGCGGCAGCCCATATCAACGCGGTAGAAGGCCTGTACGACCGCCCGTCTCTCTCGTTGCCGCTTCAGCCTCGAAGTGACCTCAATTGACCGTTTGCAATAGGCGCAGAAGAGCCCATAATCATCACTTCAGCAGACAATATCACGGGCGCTGCTGCTTGAGGGCTGGCTACCCTGGCCCCGATCCGAAAGGAGGACGCCATGTTCTCCGAAACCTTACGCCTCACCTACGTAAACGCACGTGCTCTTGTAGTTCCCCTGCTCCACGATGATGTTCTAGGTCAGTGGGCACTCATCCTCTCGCTAGTATTCATCGCGTGGGTCACGCTTCTGATGACAGCCAGTTGATCGCTACGTTGCCTTCCGGATGTCCTACCCGTCAAAAGTTGACCGCTGGCGGCGCATCTCGTGAGGCATCACCTCGAAGTGACCTTAATTGTCCCTTTGCTATTTGGCACAGGAGCGCCCATTATCAGTGCTTCAGCAGTCATGTCACGGGCGCTACTGCTTAAGGGCTGGCTACCCTAGCCCCGAACAGAAAGGAGGACCCAATGTCCTCCAACGTCTCCCACGTCAATTCCCAAACTGCCCCAGTGCATGTATTGCCGTATGAACATCGGCGCGCGCCTGACGGTACATGGAGCGTAATTGACATGCGCTCGGGCTATACGGCTGCACCAGGCTTCCTTCCGGTGGAAAGACTTTCATCGACTGACGCAAAGGAAGTGGCCACAATCCTCAATCGAGACAACGTCGGCACGACACTCCGCCTGCACCGATACGCAATTTAGGGTCTCCCTAGCAATGCTACGCCGGCGCCACGAGGTTCTACGTTTGGATGCACGCCGGTATTCGTAGATCTACGCTAGATTGTTCCCTCACGCGCTAGACTTTTCGCCAGGCGGAATGACGTATCGTAGGTTCCGCAAACGCGCTGGGGGTATTATGTTCAAGCTTCCCGCACCCCTGTTTTGCAGCCTCTTCTCCCTTCTGTTGGTTCTGATCGCACCGGTTGCCATGGCGCAGACGCCGACAACAACTCCAGGCTGCGGCACCGCCGCCGGAGAAACTTGCAGAGCTTCTGAAACTGCTGGATGACCCGGAAATCGTAGCTGGATCCACCCGCGGCCACAGGCATAGCAAACGTTGAAAAAGAGGCCACGCTCGAGGTCGAGGATATCGAAGCCGAGGCCGAGTTCTCTCTGTTAGGACCGATTTCATGCAAGGTTTTGATCTCTCTGGTGCTATAATAATTCTCTCGCCCGCAATAACGCGGACTCGATCATTTACGATCGGACAAGGTCATGGACATCCCCACATGGATTAAACCCGCACTAACCGGTGCGGCTGTCGGCGCTTTTGCCATGGTGATTTTTGGTTTTTCTTGGGGAGGATGGGTGACCAGCGGTACGGCACGTAATATTTCCGCCTCGGATGTATCATCTGGCATCGCTCTCGCCTTGACGCCTTACTGTGTTGAGAGGTCAAAAAGCGATCCTGCGGCAGCCAACGTGTTAGCGCAAATCAAGGCAGCCTCGATCTACGGCCGTCGCTCTATCGTTGAAAAGTCCGGCTGGGCTACCCCGCTTGGCACTGATCAACCAAACTCCGCGCTGGCCTCGGCCTGTGGAGATGAGCTGGTCAAGCCTCTCTGAACTCTCTGGCCATGAGGGTGTATAGGCTCCAATGTCGCGGCCGTGGCGTTTTCACGGCCGCAACGAAGCTTGTTAAGTCCGCCAAATAAGGAGGGCGCAATGACTGCCCTCGTGTTTCAACAATACTTCGCCATGACAGACACCCGCATGCAGCGAGCGGTTCTCAACCAGGCAGGGTTCGAGGTGTCGAGCAGCGAAGGCGACCAAAAAGCACGCAGGGATACCGCACGGTTCCTGATCCGACAGTTCCAAGCTGGAACGGCTGGCCACACGTTCCTGCTTTACAACCTGGAGCACCGCCCACGACAAGCACCAATCCACAAGAATGCGATTTCATTCTGAGAATGAAGGCCAAACGAGGAGACTAACATGAGCTGGCAAATGCAGGACAATTCCGACCGAGCGGGACGCAAACCAACGCAACAGCGCGATCCCACGACGATTGCCTCGATGCAAATCACCGAGCAGGAAAATCAAGCGCGCGATCGGAAAAGCCAGAAATTGCGGGAACTCCGCCTGTCAGCACCAATTGCCATGCCCGCTCCCGCCAAAAAGAAGGCAACGAAAAGGTAGCGCTGAGCCAAGAGAGAAACCTCCGTACGGCCGCGCCGGTCCCTCAGCCTCGAAATCGACATCCATTAGGACTCGCCAAAATTCGGGTGGGCGGACTAGCATCTCCATGCAACAGCGCGGAGGAGTGTTATGTCGACAGCAATAGATGGCGAAGACGCAGAGCAAGCGATTGTCAGTGCGGCGGACAGGTATCTTGGGAAACCTTTCGAGCTCCTGAGCGAACGCGAGCGAGCGATTTTCCGGCGTATGGTAACCCGTCGAGCAATCACCCGCGATGCGAACCAATCTTTCGACGACAGGCTCACAACCGCTCAGCGTCTCGCAGACAAGGTGGCTGAATTTGGCGGGTCTTGGACGTTCATCTCCATCTTTGCCGGAGCGCTCGCGCTATGGGTTGGCGCAAATCTGATTGCAGCAACACGGGCGTTTGACCCTTACCCGTTTATTTTCCTCAATCTTATCCTTTCGATGCTGGCCGCCGTGCAGGCCCCCATCATCATGATGAGCCAGAACCGATACGCGGCCAAAGATAGGGCCGACGCCGCGCATGACTACGAAGTCAATCTGAAAGCGGAGATCGAAATCATGGCGCTGCACGACAAGCTCGACCAAATGAGAGACACAGACCTGAAGTCTTTGATCGTGAAACAACAGGAGCAGATCGACTTGCTTTCCGGCTTTCTTGTCGGCCGAAGCTCCTAAGCTGGCTCTGTTGTATGGATCACGCCGACACAGTCCCGGCCCGAGCGCGGTGGCACGCTGCAAACTACCTGACATCGTTGGCGTTACCTCACGATAGAGGGCAAGCCGGTGATGAGCTGCCATACCCGCCCGTCCGAATGAAACCTGCACGCGCTTGCGTTTGGTGCGATGGGAGCGCATCCTTCAGTTGTCGGTAGCAATGTTACGGGCGCTACTGTTTGAGGGCTAGTTACCCTGGCCCCAATCAAAGGAGGACATCATGTCTTCCGATCCCAGATATGCTTCCATCTCGCCTTCCGAAATGAAAATGGTCCAGTCTGTTTTGGACGACGCGGGCTATGACGCCAATGTTCTCGCCGAAGATCAATCGCTTTTCAACACCGCCGCATTGCTCGTGATGAAGCTGTTCCTGGCCGGGGAGACATCCCCGTATGCTCTTACCGCGCAGTTGGAGCGCAATTTCGGCAAGGCCATTGACAATAGAGCGCACTACAAATCACCGCTTCCGCGCTATGCCATCCAAGGCTTGCCACACAATCTGAGCAGAGCTGGCATCAAGACGCCGAGGCAACCTGACGAGCCAGACGTACAAACTTGGGAGAACGAAGGCGGAGCAGTAAGCAAGAGCCCTCGTCGTACTTTGCCGATCGGGAGCAAGACTGTCGTGGCCGTGTGGGAGCGCCGCAATGTCTAGCCGATTGCTGATGTCTGCTTTGCTTGTGCTGTCTGCGATCACTGCGGTCTGGGCCTTCCGCCCGGAACAAGGCAGGTACGAACAACCAAATCCGACGACATTGGGTCAACCCACGTCAACGCGATAAAATAGGGCGGGTCGATAGCGCAAATGATTGAAAGAACGACAGAGACGCAAATAACATTCGAACATCCGTTTGTCCTGGGTTGCCTTGGAGCGCCTTTGCAAGCCGGGACTTATCGCCTCGTCGTTGACGAGGAGCTTATCGAAGGTCTCAGCTTCTCCGCCTACAGGCGCGTGGCTACTCATCTCGAGATACCCGCGATCTCCACTGTCACCGCCACCCGCCAGTTTCTGCAGGTGTCCGCAGCGGATATCGAGAGTGCCCTGTTAAAGGACGCGGGAATGCCAACCGGAAACTAGCGCACCAAGGTGCTAGCGTTGATCTTGACCTGCTGCCCTGCCACCTAAAAAGCCATCATTTTGCGGGGAATGCCTTACTCCGAGTATTTGGCCCGTCGTAAAAATGAGAGTGCTATTCGGCAGCGATATTTGTTTCGCTCCGACTGTAATTGGGCCGTGCCGTATGGCGGAGCCACGTAACTCAGCCCGTCGTGGAACACGCCCTCATTGAGACATGACGTCTTTTGGTCTGGCATCTGCTTAGGGCCAAAAACTGACGCCAGCCTCCGTCTGCTCCGCGCCGCCATGTCGGCCGTAGAGACCAGCTTGGCCACTGCCCGAAAGCAGACGTTGGCTTGGACGACGTTTAAAAGGTTCAGCCACCTGTTGACAACAACAATATATCCATTAGTCTGGATATATGGATAGCATTACAGCAATCGCGGCGCTGGCCGCACTGGCCCAGACCACCAGGCTCGAGACATTCCGGCTGCTCGTCCGGCACGAGCCTGATGGCGTGCCCGCCGGGGAACTCGCCCGGCTTCTCGATGTCCCGCAGAACACCATGTCGGCGCACCTCGCGACGCTGTCGCGGTCCGGCCTCGTGACAAGCGAACGGCAGAGCCGTTCTATCATCTACCGAGCCGATCTTCAGGGGCTGCGCAATCTGACCCTCTTTCTGCTGAAAGACTGCTGCGGCGGTTCGACCGAACTGTGTGCGCCTCTCATCGCGGAACTTACACCCTGCTGCACTCCCGAGGTGAAGCTGTCATGAGCGACATCATGCTGGAGCCAGTCTCGGGAAGCGATCCCGAGTTGAAAGAGGCGCTGTCGGCTTCCGGTCTTCCAACCGAAGACCTCGAAGACGCTGGGCGCTCGTTTTTCAGGGCAGTTTCTTTCGATGGGGGCACGGTGGGCTATGCTGGCATCGAGGCGTGCGGCAACGACGTGCTTCTCAGGTCGATAGTCATCTTGCCCGAGCAACGTGGCAAGGTGCTTGGAAAATCGCTGACCAGGGAAACGCTGAAGACCGTCAATGTCAGCTCGGCAGTCTTCCTGGCAACGACCTCCGCCGCACCGTTCTTCGAAAGCCTTGGCTTCGCAGTGATCGAGCGCGCAGATGTGCCGCCCGCCGTTCTTGCCACCCGTCAGCTGTCGGGCATCTGCCCGGCATCGGCAACGATCATGAAACTCAACAGACTTCCGACCTAACCACGGAAAAACGACCATGACCGATAAGACTTACAACGTGCTCTTCTTGTGCACGGGCAACTCCGCACGTTCTATTCTCGCCGAATCCATCCTCAACAAGGAAGGCGGCGGGCGTTTCCGGGCCTTCTCCGCGGGCAGCCAGCCCAAGGGCGAAGTCAACCCGCACGCCCTGAAGGAACTGGACGCGCTCGGGTATCCAGCGACGGGCTTCTCCTCCAAGTGTTGGGACGTCTTTGCCGAGCCGGGTGCACCCGAGATGGATTTCATTTTCACCGTCTGTGATAGCGCGCACGGCGAGGCCTGCCCTGTATGGATTGGTCATCCGATGACGGCGCATTGGGGTGTCGAAGACCCCGCTGCAGTTGTGGGCACTGAAGTCGAAATCCAGCGCGCCTTCGCGCAGGCCGCCCGTTTTCTGAAGAACCGCATCATGGCCTTCATCAATCTGCCTCTGGCCTCCATCGATCGCCTGGCGCTCGAGCGGCACGTCCGCCAGATCGGTTCGCTCGATGGCGCTTCCGTCAAGTCCGCAAAGGCCGAGTGAGATGTCTACGTTCGAACGCTATCTGACCATCTGGGTTTTTCTCTGCATCGTCGTCGGCGTCGCCCTCGGCCATCTGATGCCCGGCGTTTTCCAAGTGATCGGCGTGGCAGAGGTCGCGAAGGTGAACTTGCCCGTCGCCATCCTGATCTGGCTGATGATCATCCCGATGCTCATCAAGATCGACTTCCGTTCGTTGGCGCAGGTGAGCACGTATTGGCGTGGCATCGGTGTGACCCTGTTCATCAACTGGGCCATCAAGCCGTTCTCCATGGCGCTGCTCGGATGGCTGTTTGTGGGCTGGCTGTTTCGTCCCTATCTGCCGGCCGACCAGATCGACTCCTATATCGCTGGCCTGATCATCCTTGCGGCTGCGCCCTGTACAGCGATGGTGTTCGTCTGGAGCAACCTGACGCGCGGCGAGCCGCTGTTCACGCTGTCCCAGGTGGCCCTCAACGATGCGATCATGGTCGTTGCCTTCGCGCCGATCGTCGGGTTGCTGCTCGGACTGTCGGCCATCACCGTGCCGTGGGACACGCTTGTTCTGTCGGTCATCCTCTACATCGTCGTCCCCGTCATCATCGCGCAGGTCCTGAGAGCGCGGCTGACCGCCGACGGCTCGACGAAGGCGCTAGACGCCATGCTGGCGAAACTGCAGCCGCTTTCGCTTGTCGCCTTGCTGGCAACGCTCGTTCTCCTCTTTGGCTTCCAGGGCGAGCAGATCATCGCCCAGCCGACGATCATCGCGCTGCTGGCCGTCCCCATCCTGATTCAGGTCTATTTCAACTCGGGGCTGGCCTATCTCCTGAACCGGATGTCGGGGGAGCGCCATTGCGTCGCCGGGCCTTCAGCACTGATCGGAGCCAGCAACTTCTTCGAACTCGCGGTCGCGGCTGCCATCAGCCTGTTCGGCTTCCAGTCCGGCGCGGCGCTGGCGACGGTCGTCGGCGTACTCATCGAAGTTCCCGTGATGCTCACGGTCGTCTGGGCCGTGAACCGCACCAAAGGCTGGTACGAGGCAGCTCCCGCCGTATCCCGGAACACCCTTACCGAAAGGACATGACAATGGATGCCATCATCTATCACAACCCCGCCTGTGGCACGTCCCGCAACACGCTGGCGATGATCCGCGCAGCCGGGATCGAACCTGATGTCATCGAGTATCTCAAGACGCCACCGTCGCGCGACGAGTTGGCAAGAATGATCTCCGATGCTGGGCTGACCGTCCGACAGGCGATCCGCGAGAAGGGTACGCCATACGCCGAGCTGAGTCTCGATGATCCGAAGCTGACGGACGACCAACTGCTCGACGCCATGCTGAAAGACCCGATCCTCATCAACCGTCCGTTCGTTGTCACGCCACTCGGCACCAGGCTTGCGCGCCCTTCCGAGGTCGTCCTCGACATCCTGCCGGATGCCTTCAAGGGAGCCTTCTTCAAGGAAGACGGGGAACAGGTCCTCGATCAGGAGGGCAAGCGCGTTGTCTGAGACCTTTCCCGCCTTGCAGGAGCGTCATCTTCGCCAACCTGATCTCGACGCGTTGCGTCCGGCCTTTTCGACGCATAAGCCGCGCATCCTGATCCTCTACGGCTCGCTTCGGGAGGTGTCCTACAGCCGGTTGCTCGCGCACGAAGCCAGGCGACTTCTCGACCACCTCGGATGCGAGGTGCGCATGTTCGATCCGAGAGGATTGCCGCTTCCCGACGAGGCCCCGGCCAACCATCCGAAAGTGCAGGAGCTGCGCGACCTGTCGCAATGGTCTGAGGGTCAGGCGTGGGTCAGCCCCGAGCGCCACGGCGCGATGACGGGCATCATGAAAGCACAGATCGACTGGATTCCGCTGTCGCTCGGGTCGATCCGGCCGACGCAAGGCAAGACGCTGGCGGTCATGGAGGTCTCCGGTGGCAGCCAGTCCTTCAACGCTCTGAACCAGATGCGCGTCCTCGGCCGCTGGATGCGGATGATCACGATCCCGAACCAGTCTTCCGTTGCCAAGGCCTACCAGGAGTTCGATTCCGACGGCAGGATGAAACCCTCTTCCTATTACGACCGCGTCGTCGACGTCTGCGAGGAACTGGTGAAGTTCACGCTGCTGACACGGGACGCCTCTGCCCACCTTACAGACCGCTACAGCGAGCGGAAGGAGAATGCGGCAGAACTGGAGAAGCGAGTCCACCTCAAGTCGATCTAGGGATAAAATGCTGTCAGCCGTGCCGCCAGACCTTCACGGCTGACAGCAACAAGATCACGGCGAGCGCGGGAAGAAGGACCAAATTCGGGACGATGCCGAGGAGTAGGCCGCCCACAACCGTCCCCACGATCGATCCCGCGGCCATGATGACGACGAACACCCTGTTGCGACCCAGAACCGAAAAGCTCTGGTCGCGGCTGTAGCGGGTAAAACCTACGAGCATTGTGGGAAGGCTCACCGCCAGTGAAAGGCTTCCGGCAAGCTCGATGTCCGCGCCGAAGAGCAGAACAAGCGTCGGAATGAGCAATTCGCCTCCGGCGACGCCCAGTAGCGACGCGACGATGCCGATCACAAAGCCGGCGGATATCCCGGCGACAATCTGCCAGTTTCCGGTCAGAAGCGGTTGCCCCGCCGAGGTGCTGTGGCCAAGCACCAGCACCACGGCGATCGCGACCAGAAGAACGGATATCACCCTGTAGAGCGTCTCAGATTTCAACCGTGCCGCCCATCCTGCGCCGAACCAGGCACCGATCAGGCTTCCCGCTAGAAGGTTCAGTACGATCGGCCAATTCGATGCGATCTGGCTGAAAGGGATCGTGCTGGCTCGAAACGGCAGGGCGGAAGACACGACGACAAGGCTCATTGCCTTGTTCAGGATCACTGCCTCGAGAGCCGCGAAATTGAATGCGCCGATGAGCAGCGGCAGACGGAATTCCGCGCCGCCAAGCCCGATCAACCCGCCGAGTGCGCCGATGATGGCTCCGCCGCCGAAAGCGGCCGGATAACTGCGTGTGAAAGATGACAGACTGTTTCGAGAAGGGGATGGCGGGGTCAGAGATCGCGACAGGACCGGCAGCGCCGGAGAGCGGGGGAGCCGATTTCAGGGGAGCCGTGAGGCTGCGGGAGGAAATTGGGGGTACCGCTCATCCTTGAGGCCGGCATGCCCGCTTGGTACGATCGCTCACTCTGAGCAGCTTCCCCACTCACCGTATGGCACCCAAAAAAGCCCGTCCTGGTTCGATGCCGGACTAGCTTGGCTTTCTCGACAGAGGAAGAGGCCCCGCCGGCGGCGGAGCCTCTTGGGAACCTTAGTCCCGGTTCGGGCGGGACCAGATGAGCTGCATTTCCTTCTCGCCTTCGACCTCGGCGAGCGTTGCGTAGATCGGAGCCGGGAAGCTCGGATCGTCGAGCTTGACCGAGAGGTAGTCGCGGCCCTGCTCGGAGGTCTTCTGCCAGGCGGCGCCGAGTTCAACGCTGCCGGCGTAGACGCGGAACTGTGGGCCCTTGTCCGAGGGATTCTCGACCCGGGCGATGCGGGCCTTGACGTTGAGGGCGAGGGTGCGAATGGAGCCGTTGAAGCCGTTCTCGGTGGAGGTGAAGGTGCCGATGGTTGCCATTGTCGTATTCCTTTTGGTTGTTCGGGCCGCGCCCATCGCGGCCTCGATGGCTGTCGCAAAGACCGGAGACGATCGGACCGCACCTGATAAGGCCGGAATGGAATGGAGGGCGGCAAGTCGCAGATTTGTTAGGGGGAGAGGAGGGGACCGCACGGCTCCGGGGTAAGAAATCTGCAACTGCCGTTGCGGGAAGACGATCGAGGCGAAGCCGGTCTCCGGTCAGACATGCCTCATCGAGCCCGCAGATGGGTTGCCGAAACTCTGACGTGAAGGGATATGGCAATGGCGTTCCACTGCGCTCGCCGGTCCACAAATGAGTCATGCCGCCTCGCCCCACCACGACCGTTGTCATCAGGCCCATCAGTCGGGGACAAGGATTCCGCTTCGTCTCGCCCGCTTGCCCACCTTGCCCATTGCGATATCGTTGCGCTCGCGAATCGCAGCCTGGAGGATCAATGCGTCAGCAGACCAAACCGTTCATCGTCGAACACAAACCGTCCCGCAAACCCAAACCCGATGCCCAGAAACCGTCGATCTGGGGAAGGCTGGACGCTGACATCGCACAAGGCCTCAGGGATCAGCGAGATATGGATCATGCAGCCGCCACCGGTGGTGACGACCGCTTGTAAGTGGTGAATTTCAGGCCGCTGCCTTCACTTCCGCCCCCGGCTGCAGTGAATGCAGGAAGCTGACGGCGCGTTGAGCATGTGCGGCCGCCTGAAAGATCGCGCGCTTGTCGTTAGCGAGCACGGATAGCCACGACTGCAGATAGCAAGCGTGATCGGGGCGCGGCTCCAGCTCCGGTGCGATGCCGAGGTCGGCGCATAGAAAGCAGCTTCCGAGCTCGGCAATGAGCTCTTCGCGCGCACGCTCCGTTCGATCCTTGCCGTAGCGAGTTAGATCGCGCCCGACGCGATGCTCAGCCGCTGTCCAGTGCGTGGCCTCATGGCTGAGAACCGCCGCATATCCGGCGGCATCGCGAAACGCCTCGAAGGGCGGCATCTGGATGTAGTCCATGACCGGTGAGTAATAGGCTTGGTTGCCGCCATGCCGGATCACGGCGCCGGTATTGCGGAAGAATCGATCTGCAGTCTCGATCCGCTCTACCGGATCAAACACCTTGGCCGGCGGGCAATAGTAACTGTCAGGCAGTCCGTCAATTTGCTCAATATTGAACACGGCATACGCCTTCAGGAACGGGATTTCCCGATCGACTGCATTTCCGTTTCCGTCAGCCTCGGACTTGGTAAAGCGGCTGGCGAAGACAACGGTCGAGCCGGTCTCGCCCTTCCGCACAGCACCTCCAAGTTCGAGAGCCTGCCTGAAGGTCATCCACATGGGCGAGGCAAAGCCACGCGCCATGCCTTCCGACCAGAGGAGCAGCACATTCATGCCTGAGTACGGGAGGCCATTGTGGCGCAACGGCCGGCTGATGCGGCCATGAGTATTGGTGGCGCTCCATGGTTTCGTCCATGGGCGCACACCCTGTTCGAGATCCTCGACAATCAGATCGGTGATCCGCGTGTAGATGTCAGCGCGATCCGTGTCCGTTTTCCTGCTCATAGTTTCATTCTCCGTTCCACGACCGCGCCTATCGCGGTCCGTCACGGTCCGATGTCAGGGGCCGATCGGATGCCCATGCACCGGAACGGCCGCAACAGCGTGGAGGGCGGCGAAGCCGTTGCATGGGCGCCCGGCTCCTACAGGACCGTCGACCGAGACGGGCCGCGATAGGCGCCTCTCCGGATCTCCATTTCGACATAAGAAAAGGCCGGCGCCCGGAGGCACCAGCCGTGAAGAGCAGAAGAAGGCGAGGTTGGACCCGCCGATGCGGTCACCCGAAGGCCGCCATCTGTGCCTCTGCCGCCTTGCGATCGAGGGAGGCGCCAGGGTTTTCGACCGGGCGATCGAAGGGCTTCCAGCTTTCGCCAACGACCTGTTCGTAGGCGGCCACCGCGCCCTCGGCTGCCATTCGCAGCGCGTGGGACTGGATCCCCACGTCGCCCGCGAACTCTCGCTTGCGCTGGGCGGCGCCGTCATAGCCGACCGGACCGTCGAGATCCTCATCGCGGGCATCGTTCGACGCTTTCGCGGTCGCGTCACGCGCCTCGGTGACGGCGCGGGAGTAGAATTGCCCGGCACCATGCGCCGATCCGACGAAGGCCCCGACGATGCGCTGCAAATGGATCTGCATGGCCTTCTCGCCGAGCCCTTCCGAAAGGCTGTCGGCGGTTTCGACGATCAGCCGCTCATGCAGGCTACGGATGCCATCGCTGTCGACGATCGCTGCGCCGAAGCTTTCGGCGATTTTGAGCGCCTGGGTGGCATCAGGGCAGGTGAGGCGGACCATTTCGAGGGTCGCCCCCTTGCGGAGCTGCGACTGCCTGGCGTTGGAGCGGTTTGGGGTGATGGGCTTGGCCATGTCTGTACCTTTCCTGGCTTGCCGAAGCGGTTCCGGCCCCGTGCCGGTCTGTCCTTCGATGCGGACGACCAGAACCGGCGAAGGACGGGCGGCTTCACAGGTCCGCCTCGGCTGAACAAGCAGGGCAGGCTTGCGGGCAAGCAGGTTTCGACCTGAGCAGACCGCGGGCTTGTCCTCGCGCAGAGAGGCTGGGCCGGCCGCGCCGCGGCGCGCCAGCGGCCTTGAAACGACCGGCCGACGGTTCAGACCGCAGCGAACAAGAAGGGCAGTTCGGCCCCGGTCCGACACCAGCCCGAAGCCAGTGGATACCGGCATGGCCAAGCCTGCCACCGTGGCCAACACCGGAAATGGAGAAGGCGAGTTCCGCGGCCGCCTCGAATCCTGTCCGCCTTATGCCGCCCGCAAGCGCTCAGGGGCATGATCGTGATGCCCCGAGCTGATTGATGACCTGATCTTGCCGCGCCAGCTTGCCTGCGATGGCGTCGAGTTCGCCCCACCGCTCGAAGGTGAGGCGTTCGACAAGCTTCTGATGGCTGGGTCGGGCGTTGAGCCGACGCTTAGCTCGCCTCTGGACCTTCAACGTCGTCGCCTGTCTTACGGCGCGCCGCGATCTGCCGGGTCAAACAATCGAGATGGTGCTGCATCTCACGGCGAGCACCGACTGCCTTCATCAGTGGCTGCGAGGCGCCGGCGACTGTCATGTCCCATCTTCCCCGCTCCGCCAGCCGATGAACGAGGACGGCCCATCGTAGACGAGCCGGATCGATGACGAAGCCGAACCTGCCGCGGCCGGCGTATTCGTCGCTCGGCACCAAGAACCGGCGCTCTTCGCCATTACGGCCTTGGCCGCCGCCGACGACTCAGCCAGCGGCGAGGGGAGGTGGCGCAGATGCACCGGCAACTTGGCTGCGATCTCGTCGTCAGTCAGTGTGTCGAGCAGCTTCAGAAACGTGCCTTCCGGGCCGCCATAGAGCATGACCGTGCGATGGCCTTGCATCGGCGCTGGCCAGCGCTCACCGGCATAGCCGCGGTAGTCGTCGGTGGTCGTGCTCCAGATATGCTCGAGCCGTTCTTCGCGGGTCATCGCCCGGACCGGTCGGCTTTCGCGCGTGACAATCGTCGAGCGCATTGCTTCCACAGAGTGCGAATCTGAGAGGTCGCAATAGCTGTGGAAGTAGCGGATAGCCTCATCGATCCGGATTGCGAAGAAAGCAGAGGTCACCGAGCCGGTCGCGCATCCACAGCGGCGGCAGGATGTCGAGCATGTAGGTGTAGGAGAGATCGTCGATCTCGAACCACTCGCCGGCATAGATTGCCGACTGGTCGCCATCGAAGCGATCAGGGCGCTTCGCGTGCCGGTCGAACATGCAGAACATGTCGGAGCGCTTGGCCACGCCCTGGAACACTTTGCGGAGGAGGATTGTCGAGGTCATCAGCCCGATCCTTTCGGGGTTTTGGACCGAAGGCGGTACTGTCGTTACGACCTCACCATCCTCTTCAGTCCTTCATGGCCCCTTCCGCGTTGCCGACCTCGTGTCCGGCCGGGTCAAGGGCCGGCGCACGCCGGGCGAAGCCTCCCTTGACGCGACCGGCGCGCATGCGGCACGCTTCTCTTCCCTCTTCGTCCTTCTTTCCCGATTTTCCTTTTCCTTGTTCTGGAGAGCCTCGTTCCAGTCGTCTGCCGGCGGCCGGAGACGCTGCCAGTCACTGCCGACGTTCTCCGCAATGGCGCGCAGCCGGTCGGCGTAGACCTCCCCTTGAGAATTGGAATCGGTGGCGGCGACAAGCTTAAGCCCCGGTCGCGCAGCCAGTACGCCAAGAGCTGCGTCTGTTGCCGGCGACCAATCCCCGCCGGTACTGAGATAGAGCGTGTGCTCCCGCGAACCTTCGATGGCTGCAAGGCTCATCGCGTCGATCGCGGCTTCTGTGACGCAAAGGCGAGTGGCATCGCTCGGTCCGAACCGGACAGAACCTTTGATCCTCTGGTCGAAAAGCCGCGCCAGTCGGGACCGCGCTCCTCCCAACCTACGACGTGCCCGTCGCTATCGACAAGAGCCGCCCACATGCTTCCGAAAGGTCCTTCTCGGAGGACACCTTCTCGGATTGCCTGCCGGACGACGCCTGTCGGAATCCAGCGTACCCGGCAGAGGTAGCGCCAGGCACCGGATCCGGGCGAGGGGACGCGCCGGCCTCGCCAACGCTCGCCGATGTTTTCTCCCGTCTCCGAGGACCGCGACGGCCTCCACTCCGGCCGAGACAGCTGAAACCCGACGAGCGACGCGACTGCTTCTGCCGCCGACGGAAAAGGAATGTTGTCGAGAAACATCGCAAGGCCGAAGACATCTCCTTTGTCGTCGCTGAGCGGATCGAACCATCCGCGCCCGGCATGCGTGACAATAATGATGTTGCCGCCCTGCCGGTATTTAACGGCACGGCGTGTGCTTTCCTTGAGATCGATCTCATAGCCAGCCCGTTCCAGCAGGGCCTCGCAACACCTTTGCGCGCAGCGCCTCTATATCTTCTCGCTTCATTTTCTCTTCGGCCGCAGCGCGGCCGTCCCTTCTTCCTTCCCGCAAGTCGCGGGCCAAAATCAGCCCGCCGCGAAGAGCGGAAGGTGCAAGGGCGCTGCACGCAACTGACAAAAGTTGCAGCTGAGTGCTGCGGCGTAGCTTCTCTTGCGGCCGACAGGTCGCCAGCGGCAGGGACAAGCGGGTCTCAATGAGACCCGCGCGGGAAATACTCATGCACGATCTCAAGATCGTCTTCGTCATCGAGTTCGTCGGACGGAAGGACGCCGAATTCATCGCCGGATTTGAAAAGTGTGATGGGGACCATCAGGTCCTTGCAGAGGTGGAAGGCATGCGACTGAGCGAGGGAAAGATCGTGTGCCATGTTTGGGTGCTCCATCGGAAGCGGGCCAATTCCCGCTGATGGCTCCTCAAAGGAACAGGGACGGTCGCGATCACCGCGAAGACGAAGTCGCAGCGGCGGCAGCTTGCTAGCCGACCCCTTGAGGGTTGATCGACGGAGATCCGGGCCTGATCCAGGACGCCATCACCAACAGCGGGATTGGGTTGCTTTCGGTGTACAGTCTTGGCGCTCGATTGCCGGCGTCTAGTCAAAGCCCGTCTTGCACTGGCCTCGACGCGCAGGAGCCACGCCTCAAATCGCAACACTGAGAAGGCTATTTCTCCGTGTTTTTCAATATGATAAGAAAAATTGCGTAAGACAAATTATGGAACTCTTGAGCGCTGAGAAACGCACATTGCGTTGGCCAGTCACGTTAACCTGGGATAGGGCGTCGGACTGTCGATCGCGCTGAGCTCCTTTCGAACGGCGCGCAGACCTGCGTCCCCGGCCAAGATTGCTATCTTAGCCGGGGACGCAGGTCTGGTAGATTTTCCGCGCGAAAGCAGGAATTCGTCGGCTGTTTGCGGTGCGCGGGTGGCGCAGTGGTTCAAACAGCGGGTAGAAGCTTGCTGATCGACTCGCGGGCGTCACCGTAGAACATGCGGGTGTTGTCCTTGTAGAACAGCGGGTTCTCGATGCCGGAATAGCCGGTGCCCTGGCCACGCTTGGAGACGAACACCTGCTTGGCCTTCCACACCTCAAGCACCGGCATGCCGGCGATCGGCGAGTTCGGGTCTTCCTGGGCGGCCGGGTTGACGATGTCGTTCGAGCCGATGACGATGACGACGTCGGTCGTCGGGAAGTCCTCGTTGATCTCGTCCATTTCCAAGACAATGTCATAGGGCACTTTGGCCTCAGCGAGCAGCACGTTCATGTGCCCCGGAAGCCGGCCGGCCACCGGGTGGATGGCGAAGCGGACAGTCTTGCCGGACGCACGCAGCTTGCGCGTGAGTTCGGAAACGGCCTGTTGAGCCTGCGCCACAGCCATGCCGTAGCCCGGCACGATGACGACGCTGTCGGCCTCGTTGAGGGCGGAAGCGACGCCGTCGGCGTCGATCGCGATCTGCTCGCCGACGATCTCCATCGATGGGCCGGTTGTGCCGCCGAAGCCGCCGAGGATGACCGAGATGAACGAGCGGTTCATCGCCTTGCACATGATGTAGGAGAGGATCGCACCCGACGAGCCGACCAGCGCGCCGGTGACGATCAAAAGATCGTTGCCGAGCGTGAAGCCGATCGCCGCCGCCGCCCAGCCGGAATAGCTGTTGAGCATCGAGACGACGACGGGCATGTCGGCGCCGCCGATACCCATAATCAGGTGGTAGCCGATGAAGAAGGCGAGCAGCGTCATGAGAACCAACGCCCATATCGCGGCGCCGTTGCAGAACACCACCAGGAGAACCAGCGAGGCAAGCGCGGCTGTGGCATTGAGAAGATGCCCGCCGGGCAACTTCCTCGCCTTGCCGTCGACCTTGCCGGCGAGCTTGCAAAAGGCGATCACCGAACCGGTGAAGGTCACCGCGCCGATGAAGACGCCAAGGAACACCTCGACCTTAAGTATGGCAATCTCGACCGCATCCTTTGGGGCGAGCTTCTCGGCAAACCCGGCGAGTTTGCTAAGGTCGCCACCGGCGGCCTTGAGCTCCAGCACGGTGCCGAGTTCCAGCTCGGCGTTGAAACCGATGAAGACGGCGGCCAAACCGACGAAGGAGTGGAGCGCCGCCACCAGCTGCGGCATTTCTGTCATCTGCACGCGGGCAGCGACGTAGTAGCCCATCAGCGAACCGCCGGCGATCATCAAGACGATGATACCCCGATGGCCGACGCCGGGGCCGAACACGGTGGCGACAACCGCCAGCGCCATGCCTGTTATGCCATACCAGACGGCGCGCTTGGCGCTCTCCTGGCCGGACAAGCCGCCGAGAGAGAGGATGAACAGAACTGCTGCTGCCAGATAGGCAGCCGAAACGATACCGATCGTCATGATGTTTTCCCCTCCCCGATCACGACTTCTGGAACATGGCGAGCATGCGTCGCGTCACCAAGAACCCGCCGACGATGTTGATCGTGGCGATCAGCACCGACAGCGACGCCAAGAGCACGACCAGCCGGTTGCCGGAGCCGATCTGCAGGAGCGCACCGAGGATGACGATGCCGGAAATGGCGTTCGTCACCGCCATCAGCGGCGTGTGCAGCGAATGCGAGACGTTCCAAATCACCTGGAAGCCGACGAAGCAGGCGAGCATGAAGACGACGAAATGGCTCATGAAGCTCGCCGGCGCATAGGCGCCGACGAGAAGCAGCAGCGCCGTGCCGACGGCCAAAAGGCCGACCTGGTTCTTCGTCTGCGCCTTGAAGGCGGCCAGTTCCTGCGCGCGCTTCTCCTCCGGAGTAAGCTCCTTGGCCTTTTCTTGCGGCTTCTGCGCGGCGATCGCCTGGACCTTCGGCGGCGGCGGCGGATAGGTGATCGCGCCCTTATGGGCCACCGTCGCGCCGCGGATGACGTCGTCCTCCATGTTGTGCACGATGACGCCGTCCTTGCCCGGCGTCAGGTCGGCCAGCATGTGGCGGATGTTGTTGGCATAGAGCATTGAGGCCTGAGCGGCCATGCGGCTCGGGAAATCGGTGTAGCCGACGACGGTGACACCGTTGTCCGAGACCACCTTCTGGTCGGCCACCGTCAGCTCGCAGTTGCCGCCGCGCTCGGCGGCGAGGTCGACGACCACCGAGCCGGGCTTCATCGCCGCCACCATGTCGGCAAGCCACAGCTTTGGCGCATCGCGGCCCGGGATCAGCGCCGTCGTGATGACGATGTCGATCTCAGGTGCGAGTTCGCGGAACTTGGCGAGCTGCTTTTCACGAAACTCCGGCGAGGACGGGGCGGCATAGCCGCCGGTGGCCGCGCCATCCTGCTGCTCGGCGAAGTCGAGGAAGACAAACTCGGCGCCCATCGATTCGATCTGCTCGGCCACTTCCGGGCGCACGTCAAAGGCATAGGTGATGGCGCCGAGCGAGACGCTGGTGCCGATCGCCGCCAGACCGGCGACACCCGCGCCGATCACCAGCACCTTGGCCGGCGGGATCTTGCCGGCGGCGGTCACCTGGCCGGTGAAGAAGCGACCAAAATTGTTGCCGGCCTCGATGACGGCGCGGTAGCCGGCGATGTTGGCCATCGACGACAGCGCGTCCATCTTCTGGGCGCGGGAAATGCGCGGCACCATGTCCATGGCGATGACGGTTGCCCCGCTGACGCGAGCGCGCGCCAAGAGCTCTCCGTTCTGGGCCGAATAAAAGAAGGAGATCAGCGTTTGGCCAGACAATAGGCGCGCAATCTCGGACGGCGCCGGCGGCCGCACCTTGGTGACCACATCGGCAATGGCGAAGAGCGCGCTCGCATCATCGACGACCGTCACGCCGGCGGCGCGATAGGCGTCGTCGGAAAAGCCCGCCGACCGGCCCGCCCCGGCCTCGATCACGCACTCATGCCCAAGCTTCTGCAATTGCAGCGCCGAGTCCGGCGTCATTGCAACACGCGCCTCGCCGGCAAAGATTTCCCTCGGTGTCCCGATCCTCAATGTCTTTGTCCTTTCATGGCACCGCAGGTCCTACCTGGCCTGCAGTCCGTCCTCAGTGTCTTCAGGGATGACCCGATCGGCGCCGCTCCAAGCGGCTGCCGCAGGTCATGTGCTCTCGCCCCGCTGGGGCACGAGAAGGGCCTGCAAGGCAGAGCATCGGAATGCTGGCGTTCTGATCACGAGGGCACATGAATGCAGGTGGCCAAGGCAGATCGTTGTTGAACCACGCCGCCTTCTCGAAGCTGCATGGTGCAACACCGACACGAGCCTATTGGTCGACATCCACTTCAATTCTCAAACCGCCTTGCGGAACGGGACACCCAATGCAGCCGGTGTCCTCGCACGTCTCGATCCGATGGCGATCGATAGAATGGCTACCAAATAGGGAACGATGACGAAGAACTGGTAGGGAATACCTGGAAAGTAGGATTGCAACCTGATCTGTGCGGCATCGGCGATACCAAAGATCAGCGCAATGATCACTCCCAACACCGGATTCCACCTGCCGAAGACCACGCACGCTATTGCTAGGAAGCCTCGCCCCGCCGTCATCCCCTCGACAAAGCCCCAAAGATGCGCCGTGGAGAGGAATGCGCCTCCGACAGCGGCAAAAGCGCCACTTGCCACAGTGCAGATTATCCGTGTTCTATCCACATTGATCCCGACAGCATCGATGGCGTTCGGATAGTCTCCGGCCCCCTTGATGATAAGGCCGAGCCGTGTTGCACGCAGCATCCAGGCAATGAGGACCGTAAGTCCAACCATCACATAGACGAGCGCATGTTGCCCGAACAGGATTGGTCCTACGACGGGGACGTTCGCCATCCCCAGGACATTCAACTGCTCGAACCCCGGTACTGGCACAGCTGTACCCCAAGCGCCTATTGTCAGACGAAATCCGTACCCGGAAATACCCAGCCCAAAAAACAGCAGAGCTATACCGGCAACAATCTGTTCGACCTTGAGTATGACTGCAAAATAGGCGTGGATCGCGGCCATGACCATGCCGGCCACGACAGCGGCGAACAACCCTATCCACGCATTTCCTGATATCACCGTCAGCCACACCGCGACGAAGGCACCCACCAGCATGATGCCTTCGATGCCGACATTAATCACGCCTGCCCGCTGCGAGATGGTCTCGCCTATAGACGCGAACGCAATCGGCACAGCCAACCGGATACCAGCCGCAAGCAGTGAACTGACCAGCAAGATTTCATCCATGCCCGTTCACCTCCTTGGCGCGCGTAGACATGACAGAGGAGGCAAGGAAGATAAGGATAATCGCGGCCTCGATGATGTTGATAATGGGGAACGGTACTGTACCTTTGCGCGCGAGAGATCCCAGACCGGCATAGAGAAGCGAGAAGCCGAAGGCCGAAAACGGGATCAGCAGGGGATTCAGTCGAGCCACCAGCGCGACTGCAATCGCAGCAATTCCGAAGCCGGGCGCAAAGCCCTCCTGCAGGCGGCCGTAGAGACCCGAAACTTCGACTATGCCTGCAAGGCCCGCCATGGCACCTGACAGCAACAGGGCGAGGCTCGCTACCGAGCCTGGCCGGATCCCTGCATACTGAGCAACGGAACTGCTGGAGCCGACCACCGACAGCTTGAAACCGAAACGCGTCTTCGACATGAACGCCGCGATGATCGCGACAGACAGAAGCGCAATGATCAGACCGGCGTGGAGTCTCGTCCCCGGCAGAAGTACTGGCAGCCGAAATGCAGCATCGATCAAATCAGTTCGTGGGATGATCTTTGCCGCTTCCTGCAAGGGCCCTCTCACCAACCAGGATAGGATCTGGATCGCGACATAGTTCAGCATGATTGTCGCGATGATTTCATTGCCTCCGCATCGCGATTTCAGCTCACCCGCGATTCTACCCCAGATACCGCCGCCAATCATGCCGACTAGAATAAGTAGAAACAGGCCAATCGGCCCTAAGGGCAGAAAGGGCGCCACAAGTACGGCCAGCACACTCCCAGCAATCAACTGGCCGTCCATACCGATATTAAAGACCTTCGCCCGGAACGCGAGAGCGACACCCAGGCCCATGATCGTCAAGGGTATTGCGCGCAGCAATGCTTCCAGAAAGCCCGCCCGCGTGAAAAGCGCACGTTGCACCACTTCGGTCATGACAGACAAGGGATCGGCGTCGGTAATGGCGATGGCCGCAACGACCAAAGCAACAAGAGAAACGATTGCCCCGGCCGCGCGAACATTTGAACTGGCCCCCGTCATGGCAGATCCTCCTGCCCGGCAATCCAGGCTCCCACCTGCTTGCGGCTGAGCCCTCGACAATCGACAGGCCCGAAAGCACGACCGCCGGCAAAGACAAGGATCCTGTCCGCAAGAGTGAGGATTTCATCGATATCCGACGACTGGAAAATCACCGCTTTGCCTTCCGCACGCGCGTCAGCAAGTAGCTTGTGCACGAACCGGATTGTCTTGATGTCAAGTCCACGAGAGGGATGGGCAGCCAGTATGAGCTTCGGCTCTCCGGCAAGCTCGCGCGCCAGGACCAACTTTTGTTGGTTGCCGCCAGACAGGTTCGCTATTGGGTCAGAAGGTCCTCTGGCGCGAACTTCATAGTCCTTGAGCATTTGCGTCGTAACGACGCCCAGCTTTCGCCGATCAATAAAACCATGTCGAACAAACTCGGGATTATGAAGATGGCCTAAGAGATAATTGTCCGCGAGCGACATCGCTCCGACAATACCTGATCTGCGACGGTCTTCTGGAATATGGCTGACGCCGACGCTCCTGAGAAATGCAGTGTTCCAGCCAGTTGAGCTCGACGAAACTCCCAGGCAGTCAACATGCCCCGAGAATGGCCTCGCTAGCCCTGCCAGGCAGCGCACGAACTCACTCTGGCCATTCCCGTCAACACCAGCCACTGCCAGGATCTCACCAAAGTGGACATCGAGCGACAGGTCGCTCACCGCAAGCGAGCCATTTGCCCGCAGCAGCGAGGCCGCTTTGACGGAGCAACACGCCTCCTTGGCCTGACGCTCGACAACAAGCGTGCCTCCACCATCGACAATGTCGGCAATCGCGTTATTGCCGACATCACCAACCATAGCTCTTATGATACCTTTCGGATCCGTATCGGACACCGAGCATGAGAGAGAGACCGCGCCTGCTTTAAGGACCACCACCCTGTCCGCGGCCTGGAAAATATCATCAAGCTTGTGGGTGATAAGGATAACGGACGTTCCGCGTGCCTTCAGTCGCCCTATTGTCTCAAAAAGCTTCTCTCGATCGTTGGCTCCGAGGACGGCTGTTGGCTCATCCAGTATCAGGAGCCGGACCTCACGCATCAATGCTTTGACGATCTCGATGCGCTGTTGATGCGCCACGTCCATGTCTTCTACTTTGGCGTCGAGGTCGAACGCGAAGCCGAGCGAAGTCGATACGCGGAGGACGGCCGTGGCAAGCCCGTTTCGATCAATGCGACCTAGACCATACTCGGTCATCTGGAGCGCAATGTTCTCGAGCGCTGATAGCGTCGGCACCAGCACGTAGTGCTGATGAACAACGCCGATGCCAGCAGCAATGGAAGCTGTGGGGCTCGTCAGATTTGTTTCCTGTCCGTTGACGGAAATCGACCCCTCGTCCGGCCTCAACAGACCGGCGAGCATATTCACGATTGTCGATTTGCCCGCGCCATTCTCGCCAACGAGGGCGAGAACTTCACCGGTGGCAACATCGATATCCACGGACCGGTTGGCGACGACGGGTCCGAAGCGCTTCGTGACTCCCTTGAGGGCAACGAAGCTCCGCACTGTGGAACCAGTATCGATGTTCGACAAGTCAGGGCAAGTCCTTGATACGACCGACCGCGATATCCGCAATGAGAGCATCGATGCGAGCCTTGTCCTCAGCGGAGATCTGGTTTTCGAATTCGCGCAGTGGTGCCAGGCCAATGCCGCCATCATTCAGCCCGAGCACATAAGACTCGGGCTTGAGCTTGCCCTCTATGAAACGGCCAATCGCAAGATCAATGTTTACATCCATATTGATCAGCGCGGTCGTGATGATCGTGTCGGGTGCCATCTGGTAGCTATCGAACGCACTGCCGATTGCCTTGACCTTTGCCTTCTGGGCAGCCTGTATCGTGCCCATGACGTTCTCGTTGCCCGTAGAAGTCACGACGTCGGCTCCCTGCTCTATCAGGGATGTCGTAATTTCGGCCCCACGCGCGACGTCAGTGAATGAACCGACATAGGCGGAAAGCACCTTGGTTTCAGGCTTCATGTGCTTGGCACCGCGCTCGAAACCGAGATTGTATTGCTCGATGACAGGTACGGCAATCGCACCGATCGTTCCGATCTTCCCGCTTTTCGAATAAAGGGCTGCTACGGCACCCGCGATATAACCGGCATCGCCCCAGCGATTGTCGAACGATGCGACGTTCGGTGCCGCCGAAACCTGGGCTGTATTAACGACGAAGAATGTTTCCGGATAGTCGTTGTGAACGGCAAGGACTGCCTCGCCAAACTGGAAACCATGG
The DNA here is from genome assembly GCF_014851675.1 of Rhizobium sp. ARZ01. Lineage (NCBI taxonomy): Bacteria > Pseudomonadati > Pseudomonadota > Alphaproteobacteria > Hyphomicrobiales > Rhizobiaceae > Rhizobium > Rhizobium sp. ARZ01. The sequence continues at coordinate 67,804 of NZ_JACVAE010000005.1, read as the reverse complement.
GCGATGACCATGTCGTAGTCATCGTCCGCATAGGATCGCAATACCTCTTCCATCTGCGCAAAGTCGGTGTTCTCCCGGACAGCGACTTCGATGTCATATTTCTTTTTTGCAGCCTCGATGCCCTTGTTGGCAGCCGAGTTGAAGGTGCCGTCAGTAATCGGACCCGGCAGGACAAGAGCAATACGCTTCGTTTCTGCGTGGGCGCCAACGGCAAAAGCCATTGACGCCACCACAAACATGGAAAGCAGCTTTTTCATATCAGTTCCCCTGTGTTAGCGCATTTTTATGTTTTTGGAGCGCTACACTGCTTGTCAGAAACGCTCCGTGATTTCATCGACGCTGAGGACATCACCAAATTGCTGGATGGTGTTCTCCAAGGCGACGCGATGTTCTTGGTCAGACAGGGCAGCAGTTCCGTCGGAGACCATGACGACCTTGAAATCCAACATCATGGCGTCGCGCGCAGTGGATTCGCAGCAGATGTTGGTCTTGGTACCGCAGATGAGCAGCGTATCGATGTCCAGACTTCTGAGTACGCGCTCCAGCTGGGACGATCCAGAGATCAACGCACTGTAACGATTCTTGAAAAGCTTGATGTCGCTATCGTCGACGTCGAGCTCATGCCAGATTTCCTGACCCGAACCGCCCGGCGACAGACTTTCGATCGTCCGTGAACGGACGTTGTCGGACACGAAATTGTCGAAGAAATTGCGCCAGTCGCTGCTGTCATCCACACCGACATTTGCATGCGTGCACCAGATGACCTTGCCACCCGCCTTGCGCAACGCCGCCGCAAGACGATTGATAGGCTCGATGATTGAGCGGGACGAGGGTACTTCAGCCGGGGCACCGGGCTCGCAAAATGTCTTCTGCATATCGATAATCACAAGCGCCGTGCGCTTGGCATCGATACTGTCGAACAGGTGCAGCTTGCCCCGTCTCGCCATGACTCGGTCGATAATGTGCTGGCTAATCATATTGTCTATTCCTTCCTAGAATGAAAGCCCATCGGAGAAGACCCAGAGGATCGTGGCAGGCCTTTCAGTATCGTTGACCCAGCGATGCGGTGTATCCGACTTGAAATGCAGGCTGTCGCCCTTGGACAGCCTGTAATGCACCCCATCGATATCGTAGAGAATTTGACCGGAGAGAACGTGAGTGAACTCCTCCCCGGGATGCGTCATATGCTCGGATCCTGAATGAGCAGCCGGACTGAGCGTGCCCACCCGCGCCTCCAACAGGCCCGGAACGAAGCCAACATTCATGTCTTCCAGAACCATGGACATTTCGGAAAACTCGCGTCGGCTTCGCTGAGACTTTCGTACAATCGAATACCGTGCGGTTTGTTTGCGCGTTTGGTCGACGAGGAAGCCGAGGTTTGAATCCAGCGCCGTCGCAAGGTTGATCGCATTCACAAGACTCGGCTTCAGCACACCATTCTCGATCTTGCTTATCGTGCTGACGGGCACGTCGGCGGCGACGGCGAGTTGGGCTATGCTGAAGGCCTTCGCCTTGCGAAGCTGGCGCAGTTGGAAGCCCAGGCTTTCCAGGGCCGCCTGATCCATCGCCTCTCGCCGCGCGAACGACATCCGTCACTCCATGATCCTGTCAACGAGGAAGGGCTCTCCTGGCATCGCCATCTCGGTGTCGAGGGTCGTCCCGCAAGACGCGCAGAAGAAGCGCCGCAGCTGCAGAACCTCGCTCACGCCTGAGAACGCCGCTCCGGATCGAGCCAATGGCTCTTCCGAGAGCACGGCGTGCGCCTTCCACTCAGCGCTCGTCGGACAAATTGCAGTGCCGCACTGGCGGCAAGCGATATATCTCTGTCCACCGTCGCCCGTCTTGCTGACAAGGGTAGGAGACCACGAACGTACGTCACTCATCGAACCAACTCCTTCCCAATTCGCCTTGCCTTCATTTCGCGCCGCAGTGCTGCGGTCGCATCCGGGTCGAGCTTGCGAGTGTCATTCAGTGCGACACCGTAGATTTCGCGGGCTGCGGTAACACTGACCAAGCCCTCGGCAACGTCGCGGCTCACATGGCCAGGCTCCCGTTCAAGCGGATCGCCATAGCCTCCGCCGCCGTTCCAACGCACATACAGTGCGTCCTCACCCATCAATGGATAGACGCCCCAGGAAACTGACTGTGCGGCTCCCGGCAATCGAGAATCGTCACCGTCCTTTTGCGTTTCATCCTTCTTCGCCCATTGATAGCTATTGGGCGCGCCGGGATAACCACCGGCCAGACCGTCGCTCATGGGATGCCTCGAGCCTTTACCGGAGATAACATAGTGAAGGCCGCCATCGGGTGCTTTGTGGGGGACGATGGCAAGCTCTCCCCCGGTACCGCCACGCCAAAGGCCCGGCCCGCCGGAGTCTTCCTTTCGCTTCCGAAACAGATACCGGATCGGAAAACTCGCCTCGATCGTTTCGACATTGGCCATTCGCGAGATGGGATTCGGTACTTCTCCGCCAATTTCCACCCCGTCCGCGAAGGAGCGCGCACCGCCCGCACCGGCGAAGGTCTCGGTAAGAATACCGATCGACATAGTGCCTTTCTGGTTCCGGCCGAACTTGAAGATGGCGAAGTGATTTGCGTGCCAAACAGCTGTAGCCTGCTCACGGAACTTGTCGCTGGCAGCCAGCATTTTCCCGATCGTGGCGCAGGCAGCATTGTTCACGGACTGAATTGCGCCGACCGTCGCCACTGACACGGGCGCGGGCCGTGTGCAATTGACGATTGTACCCTCCGGCGCAATCATTTCGACGAGACGAATAATGCCTTCGTTCCAGGTGATGTCGTAGCATAACAGGGGAAACAGCGGCGCGAACAATCCGCCCAGCGCGGCCCACTTGGTGCAATTGATCGCATGTCGGCTTTGTGGGCTCGATCCCGAAAAATCGAAAGTGAGCCGGTCACCGGTTTTCGTCATCGTCAGGCGGACGGTGGCCGTTTCCCCTTCAACATCGAGATACTGTCGCGATTGCCAGGAGCCGTCTGGCAGTTCCTGCAGCCGTTGACGGAAAAGCATCTCGGACTGTCGAATTAGCTCGTTGCCCGCAGATTCGACCGTCTCGACGCCGTACTTTGCGATCAGCGCCTGCGTTCTCTCGCGCGCGACATTGTTGCAGGCGATCATGGAACGAAGATCCAGCATGACCATCTCGGGCGAACGAACCATGTTCAGCATGGTGTCCACGACGTCCTGCACCATCTCGCCCTGGTCGACGATCTTGATGCCCGGAGAGGAGAAGCCCTCGGTAAAGATATCAGTAGACTGCGGACTGAAGCCACCCGGGTTCATGGCCCCAATGTCATAAACGTGAACGAAGCATGCGCTCCACGCAACGAGCTTGCCCCCGTAATGGATCGGAGCCACCAGATAAATGTCGGAGGTATGCAATGCCGCGGTGTAGGGGTCGTTGAGAAGGAAGACGTCGCCTTCGCGAATGCGACCCTCGAATCTCCGGATGATGGCTTTGCAGGCCTCGGCAGCACTCGTGAGGTGATGCAGGAAGCCGACGCCGCCCATCAGCAACGACCCGTCTGCTCCGTAGAGCGAGACCATGAGATCGTGGCCTTCATTGGTGATGGCGCTCCCCGACACATGCTTAAGCGTGATCACGGCCTCGTCGATGATACGGAATAGACGATGGCGGATAATGGAAAATGTCATCGGATCCATCAGATTCATCCTTCCATCTCGAGAACAATGTTTCGATACCCGTCCATCCGAGCCACCTGTCCTTCCTGCACTGCAATTGTCGTGATTGGCGTATGGATGACAGCAGGACCGCTCAGTCGATTTCCGGGCTGCAGCCTGTTGAAGTCGTAGATCGACCCTTCGTGGAGGGTGCCGCGTCGTTCGACATAGATTCGCCGCGAGCCTATTTTTGCGGCCGATGCGTCGGCGGAGCCTTCTTCAAGCTTGGGTAGGCTCGGTCGTTTGAGCTTGCCGCTGGCAGTAAGCCGTAGCATCGTGATTTCGATACCTGCTTCGCGATAGGCGGAGCCCTTTCCGAACTTGCGTTCGTACAGTTTTTCGAAATCCGACAGTAGCAGCGCCAGACCCTGCGCATCGAGCGGGGCGCCCGCGCGGATCTGGGTCGTTACTTCATGGACCTGCCGTCCATAGCGTAGATCGGCCGACCAGTTCATGCCAATCGAACCGGCATCAAAGCCTTCGGCCGTAAGCTGCTTCCTCGCCCGCTCAATCATGGGCTCGAAGAGTGCGTTGATTTCATCGGGCGACACGTTGGCCGGCAGCGTTTTGGTTACGGAGTATTCGTGGCGAACATCCGCTGTGACCAGTCCGAATGCGCAGTTCACTGATGCCGTGTAAGGTATGACGATACGGCGAACGGAGAGATCTTCGCCAAACGCCGACGCCAGCATGCCACAAGTGCCGCCGAAGGAATGCAACACGAAGTCCCGTGGGTCGAGACCGCGCTCTACCGTGATTTTGCGGATCAAGTCGGAGATCTGGGCAGAGGCAATCCTGTAGATGCCGATTGCAGCTTCTTCCACGGAGACACCGAGAGGATCGGCGACCTTTTCCCGGAACAGCCTTCGCGTGTTTTCAGCATCGAGCGACATGCTGCCGCGCAGGAAGTGGCCAGGATCCATGTAGCCGATGAGCAGCATGACATCGGTCAGCGTCGGCTCGGTTCCGCCCAGGCCATAGCAAATAGGACCTGGGCGTGAACCGGCCGATTGCGGTCCGACCATAGGTAGCCGCGTCTTGGGATCGATTTGAATGATGCTGCCGCCGCCTGCGCCAATCGACACAACGTCGATCTTGGGCGCGACATAATGAAATCGGTCGACCAGTGGCTCGCGCGCGAATTCGAGCTCACCGTTCTGGATGACACCCACCTTGAAGGTCGTCCCACCCATGTCGGCGGCGATGATGTCGGCATCGCCCATCATGTCGCCGAGGAACTTTGCCCCGATCACGCCTGCAGCGGGTCCGCATTCCACCATGCCGACAGCACGTTCTGCTGCCTCTTCCACCGGAAGGAGGCCGCCATAGCCTTGCATGACCATGGTCTGGCCACTGTAGCCATTTTCGCGCAACAAGGCCTCGAGGGCACTCAGATAGTCACGCGTAATGCGGCCCGCATAGGCGTTGATCACGGCGGTTGAGGTCCGCTCATACTCCCCGGGAACCGGCGCAATGTCACTAGAAATTGTGACATACACGTCCGGAGCCACACGCTTCACCAGGTCGCGGAGCGCCAGTTCATGAGCAGGATTGGCGAATGACCACAAAAGCGAGATCGCTATGGATTCCACCGCTCTGTCCTGGACAAGGAAGCGAATGGCTCTTTCCGCCTGTTCCATGTCCAAAGGCGTCACGACGTCGCCATCGCAGTCTACTCGTTCCGCGACCCCGACAATGGCCGAGGATTCCACCAAAGCGGAAGCCCTGTCCGTTTTGACCGGGTTTTTAATTCCGTCCTCAGTGAGGCCGGACCAGCGGCCATACGCGCCTCGCGTGACGAGGATGGTGTCTTCAAACCCCTCGGTCGCGATCAGCCCGGTTTTTGTCCCGTCGCGGGTAAAGACCGTGTTGTCCACCACGGTCGATCCATGGATGAACAACGTTGTCCGAGCGAGAAGCGAGCCAAGCTCCATGCCCATTGCATCGGCGGCGGAGCGCACGGAATTCAACACGCCCGTCGCGAAGTCGGGCGGGGTGGAAAGAGCCTTACCTATATGAATGTCGCCTTGCGACGAGACAACAATCGTGTCGGTGCACGTGCCCCCGACGTCTGTCGCGACGAGGTAGGTGATTTCGTTCATACTACACTATCTCCCACAGATTCATGTTTTGCCGGCCACGGATTGCCCCCGGCTGCTTCTACGAGCAACACACGCACTCCTGATCCGATAGCTTTGAGATCGTTAACGACACCGGCGCGCGCATGCAGGCTGTCACCCTGCCGCAAAACAACCAAGTCCCCGTCAAGCGAGACTCTTGCTTGGCCCGCCAGGACTTGGCCGAATATGGCTGCTTTCGGCAATTCCGGTTGTTCGCCCTCCGCCGAGTAACACATGAGCGAGGCACGAAGGCTCGGGTTCGGCAGGGTTCGGGTCAGGGCATTAGAGCCAGGCCCGATATTGGCGGCAAACGTCAGGTCAGGCCCCGGCCGGCGTTGCAATGCTGCTGCGATCAGCGCATCAAGGGCGATGGAGAGCACATCCGAAATCGCAACCATGGTAGCGAGTGTCGGATTGGAGCGTCCAGCCTCAAGATCGCGCACGGCGCGCTTCGACATGCCAGCGGCATCAGCAACATCAGCTTGCGTGAGCCCAGATTTTTCTCGCTCGATCCGCACATGTCGTCCGATTTCGCGCAGTTCTCTTTGTCCGAAGAGACGGGCAGTATGCATGAACCCCCTCCCCTCTTATTCTCCAGGAAATTCATTTGGCTCCCAAATAACAATCTATATGAAATTTTCTGTCAAGTACATTCGACGGCAGTATTCGAAAATTTGTCTTGTCTCTTGAAACCCGATGGCTGCAACGTTCACAGCTCCGACATGGGCAGCTCATGTTCTCGTTTGACGACTGGCAGCGGCCACCGTCTCAGGAGACAGAATCGTGTTGAGTCATATTCGTCGACCGCCGCTTCCGACGGGACAAGCTCCGACATTGATGGCCTTCCGCCGCCCTCAGGTTTCACCGCCCCTGACAAAGAGAGCGATGAACCCGACCGACGAGCGAAGACATCGTCGGTGCGCCCCAGAACCATCTCGGCTTAGGCATCAGCGATGATGAGAAGATCGTGGTGAAAATGCATCGTTGCCTGCGTGGAACCCGACGTGAATCCCAGCAGGGCCACATCATCCCCTGCCCGTGAGCACGGTCACAAACCCGAACCGCCTTGCCGAGGGCCGCGCGATCCAGTTCCGCGTCATGGCTTGCCGCTCCATTAGCGTTAAGCGCTATTTTTGAGATCTTATACGATCCGAAACAGCGCTTTACTACGCCATTTCGCCCTGCCTATGGTGGATCGTACGGAGAAGCCACGGGGGAGAGAGGTGGCGAATCGTATCGCGTTGGGCAAGTTGCTGTGGCGAGGTTTTCCTTTCAGCCATTACCTCCTGGCCTGGCTGGGCTGGCTGTTGTGGGTAGTGAGGCTGGTTTTCCAAATCCGGACAACGTGATCGCCGCCGTTTTGGAGAGGGACCTGTTTGTGGCGAGGCAACGTGATGCCTGCAAGGGCGCCAGCACGGTGGCGCGCCGGGCTGTGCGTGTGCGGTGCAGCGGTAGATGGAGGAGAAGCGCGATGACGGTTAATCAAGACATATGTCACGAGGGATGGCGTGCAAATGACATCCCTGTTGAACAAGTCGCGCATATCATCTCGGCCCAAATCTGCCTGGACATCGTGGCGACGACCCCGCTGCACATGAGTAACAGCAATTGAATTGGTAGAGTCACAAATAATGGAGTTCGAAAATGCGGTTGCCTGTCTTTCTTTTTGCCGCTGCTATCAATGCATTGGTCATCGACCACACTATGGCCGAGGAGGCATTCGTTCCAGAAAAATTGACGGTGGAAGAACGCATCAAGCCAGGGCCAAACGTCTTTGCAGTGACGCAGGGCCTTTATAGCGCAAGTACTGTGAACGTCTATGGCGCCAAGGATTTGGCACTCAAGGGGAATGTTAGCATCGGCCTCGTCAGCCAGTTCACGCTAAGCGCTGATGGAAGGACCGCTTACACCACTTCAACCTATGCAAAGCGGCTTCTAAGGGGCCCGATCGAGGCGGTCCTGGAGGAGTACGACGTCGAAACCTTGACGCTAAAGCGCGAGATCGTGATCCCATCCAAGATGGCCATGCTCAGATCTCACAGAAACATGCTCCAATTGAGCGCCAACGGGAAGTACATCTTCGTACAAAATGCGACGCCCGCAACATCAGTGACCGTTGTCGACCTTGAGGCTGGCAAAGTCCTTGCCGAGGTTCCGACTCCCGGCTGCTGGTCGATTTATCCCTCTACCGCAGGTGCGAAGTTCTCGTCACTCTGTGGTGACGGGACGATCATCAGTCTTGAGGTGAGCGCTGATGGCAAGGTTTCAGAACCGGCCAGGAGCGCGAAGATTTTTGATGCCGACGCGGATCCCCTTTTCACTGCGGCCGAACGGGTCGGCGATGACCTCATCTTTTCATCCTACAACGGCAATCTCTATCGCATCTCTGACAAGAATGCGGCCCCCAAGCTGGTGGAAAAATTCTCCTACACTGAGGGAACGGAAGGCCGATGGGCGCCGGGCGGGTTCAGCATCATGGCCTATAGCGAGGCAAACGATGTTCTTTTCGTAACGATGCACCCCGATGCCAAGGATGGAAGCCACAAGGATCCGGCAACGGAAATATGGGCGATCGACCTCGGAGCGAGGAAGGTCCTATCCCGCTCCCCGGTGGAGGGCATAAAGTTCATAGCCGTGACCTCCGGGAAGACACCAGATCTTTACGGCGTTAACGATTCCGACGGCATTCTCACGCGGTTCGAAGTTAACCCGGCAGGGGAGTTCACGGTCAAGCCGGCGCAGACGGTCAATGGCTTGATGTTCGTCTCTTTGGTCTCGACGGAAAGAGAATGATGCTACCCATGACGGAAGACATGTTGGGGGCGTCGGCAACTACGTTTCTTGTCCTGCTTTTTGCGCATTCCGCATTGCATAAGCTTGCTGATTTCCCCGCTTTCACCGGATACGTCGCCGACTATGAGCTGTTGCCTCCCTATCTAGTTACTTGGGTATCGCGACTAGCCGTGGTTGCGGAGCTGACGATAGTTGCTGGTCTCGTATTACCGGCGACCGTCGCTTGGGCGAGCTATTTTGCTGGCGCACTACTGGCACTCTACGGCATCGCTATCGCGATCAACCTGTTGCGCGGTCGGCTGAGCGTCGAATGCGGTTGCGGCGCAATCACGCAACCCCTCTCCTGGAGTCTGTTAGCCCGTAACACCCTGCTGATCGCGATCACGGTCCTCTCGAGTGGGGTACGTGGGCCAATCGGCTTGCCTGGGGTGGCCGCGGCGGTGGCGGCCGGACTCATATTTTGGATCACTTACATCGCTGCTGATCAGGTCCTAGCCAACTTCGGCCGCACGCCCAACCGACCCGGGCGCCTGTCAGAAGCAGCCAGAAAGCAGGAAGGCCGATGAGTCCCCTAGTATTTGCCGTAATTGTCCTCTGGGCGGCCCTGTTCGCACTCGCCGTTGTCATCTTCGCGTTGACGCGACAGATTGGGATACTCTACGAACGCATCGCGCCCGTCGGCGCGCTTGTCAACGACTCCGGTCCCAAGATTGGCGAAGCTACCCCGATCTTCGAACTTTCCAGTCTCACCGGCGGCTCGGTCTCCATAGGTGCGCACGGAGCGCGGAGTACGGTTGTATTCTTCCTGTCGACGACTTGCCCAATTTGCAAGAAGATGATCCCGGTCCTCCGCTCAGTGCAAATTGCTGAAGCCAGCTGGCTCGATGTCGTTCTTGCCAGCGACGGCGACGAGAACAAGCATAGAGCATTCATCGAGAAAGCCGGCCTTGCCGTTTTCCCATATGTTCTTTCGGCCAATCTGGGTCTGACATACCGAGTTCAAAAAATACCCTTCGCCGTCTTGATCGACGGTGACGGAATTGTGCGCGCCAAGGGGCTGATCAACAATCGGGAGCACCTTGAGAGCTTGTTCACCGCAGCGGAAACAGCGAATTCGACCATCCAAACATTCGAAGAGAGCTCCGCTTTACTACGAGCTTGAATTTGCAAACTATGAAAAGGGGAAGATATGCTGAAATTCATCAACTACCTCCTAACCACAATCGATAAAACTGCGGAAAACAGTGCCCGCCTCGCCGCACGTCAATTTGGACGCCGCAGTTTCCTTGCCAAGACTGGCGCACTGTTGGGGGGAGCTGCGCTCATGCCGCTTCTGCCCTACGACCGCACCCTCGGCGCCGCCTACGCCAGTGAAACTGCTGGAGCAGAGGAGGGTTCCGCTTGTGAGTACTGGCGGCATTGCGCCTTGGATGGCGCTTTGTGCAACACGTCCGGCGGAACCACCACTTCGTGCCCGCCCGGTTCGCAGGCTTCCAGTGTATCTTGGGTCGGCACCTGCCATAACCCTAAAGACGGCAAAGACTACCTCGTTTCCTACAACGACTGCTGTGGCAAAGCGCCCGTGAATGGCGCCACATGGTGTTTCTCCAGCAAGGGAGAACGCCCTGGATACCGAATGGGTCTTTACAACGACATCAACTGGTGCATGGCAAACGAAAACAAGAGCTACCATTGCACCGTAGCGATGCTCGTGGGGCTTGCAGATGAATAGTTGGAAGCTGGCAGTCTCCTGCAGCCTTTTCCTTGCAGCTTCGAATCCGGTTTGGGCAAACAGCGAGACTGATCTGTTTGCAAAAACGTGTGCCACCTGCCATGGGGAGAAAGGCGTCGGAACGCAAGGCCTTGCACCGCCTTTGCAGAACGCAGAACTCTGGTCTCGTCTGGGGGACAAGGCGCCTCACTACATTGCTGGCGTCATGGTCGGCGGCATGAGCGGCAAGATTACCGCCAACGGTGAGGATTACATCGGCCTTGTTATGCCGCCCATGTCGTCAGTCCCCAGTGAGGATCTGGCTTTGATTGCAGGGTATGTCCTCCAGACCCTGAACGGCGTCATGTCGGCTCCCGACAAGGCACTGGTCGATGGGATGAAGACCAAACCACTGTCCCACAAGGAACTGCGCAATATGCGAAAAGGCCAATAGGATGAGTAGCACATCGCGTCGCGGCCAACTTGCCTGTCTCACGCTGCTTACCTTTGCCGCGTGTGAAGCAACTATGGCTGCGGAGAGAACTCCGCATGCCAACTACCTCCTGCACTGCTCAGGATGTCACGGCTCCGACGGGATGGGCTCCAACATTGGTGGCGTTCCGCCATTTCCGGGTTTCATCGCGAGTTTTGCAAGCGATCCCGAAGGCAGGGTCTATCTGTTGCATGTTCCAGGTGTGGTAGCCTCTGGTCTCGATGACGGTGAAATCGCCCGTGTTCTCAACTATATTGTCGACCGCTGGGACGGAGCCAATCAAGTGGCTCCGTTTACCAGCAGCGAAGTTGCCGATCTTCGCCGAGCGACAGTCAACGACATTGTCAGCTATCGGCGCGCTATTGTGAAGCGCTTCCAGGAGAAGGGTATGCCAGTGGCCGAATATCCATGGCCCTAGTCGGATTCCGGGCGGCGCGAAAAGGCGCTGCCTGCGCGCGGCCCATAGAGCACTGCGTTTCGTAACGCAGAGCAAAGATAATTCCAAGTAATCCAAGCGTCGTGCAGATCGCTTTTTTGCTGCAACCGCCCGCTGATTTGTACGCGCGACTCTCGGCGCGGTGACCTGGGCTCCGGATCAAGAAAGCTTCTGTACCGCACTGAACGGAAGTGCGCCGACCTAGCGGCGAACTTCCAAGGTTGATGTTATCATACCTGCTTTGAGATATTGATCACTTTCATCTGGCAAAAATGCTTGAGGCCTTCGATCCCCATCTCCACGCCGAGCCCCGACTGTTTCCCTGGCGCCAGCGGAATTGTGGGGCCTAGATCAAGATGCTGATTGATCCATACTGTCCCTGCATCGAGACGTGAGGCGACGTCCGCTGCACGATCAGAACTCCTCGACCACACGGACGCGCCTAGTCCGAATTCCGAACTATTTGCGCGCTCAATCGCATCCTCTTCCGTCTCATATCGAATAACCGGAAGAATTGGGGCAAATTGCTCCTCTTTCACCAAGGGGGAGGCATCATCAATATCACGAACAATTGTGGGCTTGATGAAGTAGCCTGGCCCCTTCAGTTCCGGGTCACCGGTGGTCACGCGGCCATCGCGTTTGCCGATCTCCAGGTAATGAAGTGCCTTTTCATATTGGCGCTGATTTTGGATCGGTCCAAACTGCACCCCCTGTTGGCTCCCATCGCCTACAGTAGCCTGATTGGCCAAAGTAGTCAGTTCGTCCACCACGGCATCATACACCCCCGTGTGAACATATGCCCGCTTGATGGCAACACAGATCTGACCGCTATTGACGAAGCTGTATTGAAAGATCCCGGCAGCCGCTGTCTTCGGATCTACGTCGTCGAGCACGATTGCAGGATCGTTGCCACCCAGTTCCAACGTCAGGCGCTTTAGCCCTGGAGATGCCGCCTCCATTACTTTCCTGCCAGTGGCCGTGGAACCGGTGAAGGAGATCTTCGCGACGTCAGGGTGGCGAGTAAGCTGCTCACCGAGATCATTTGCGTCTGCAATGACGTTCACCAAGCCAGGGGGGACGACGTCGACAAGGATCTCACCCAAGAGTAGAGTAGAAAGTGGCGTCGTCGGTGCGGGCTTGATGATCACACTGTTTCCCGTGAGCAGCGCTCCGGGTAGCTTGTTGCCAATCAACCCTATGGGAAAATTCCAGGGAATGATCCCGACCACAACGCCCAACGGTCGATAGTGAATCTCGACACGGCGTCTGTCGGAGTCCTCCGAAACTTCGACCGGCAGATTAAGTTGCGAAATCTGTCGGAGCGTGTAGGCAAGGTAACCGACTTCGAAATTGGAGTCACCCAACGGCTTACCTTGCTCTGCCGTTAGCAGCCGGGCCAAGCTATCGCTGTTCTGCTCGATCCGATCCGCAATCGCATTGAGCACCTGTCGCCGCTCATCGATTGAAGTGCGGGCCCACACTTGCTGTGCGGCTTTCGCTGCTTGAACGGCCTCGTCTGCTTGTTGAGGCGAAGCAACCGGGCACGCGGCAACGACGGCCTCCGTTGCAGGGTTTAAAATGTCGATCGTTCTAGCGCCATCGACAAGTTTTCCGTTGATTAAGAGCGAGTATTTCTTAGTCACAATTTCCTCCACAGTCACAGTTCAACTTCGAATCAACGGGATACGCTTCAGGTAAATTTCGGTAAGTGCCCCCCGCAATTGGCGAACGGCTTCCGAGAACCAGCTTTCGTCCGGGATCACGCCAAGATTTTCCCAGTATCCTATGGTTTCACAGCTATCCGCGATATCTGAAACGTTCCGGAGTCTTCACACCATCATTCCGAACCGGGCTTGACACCGTCTCGATCGCATCAACAAGAGCCCGACGGACAAGTGCAGATGCTGCTTTAAGCTTCCACTGGTTGCGGTCGAGCGGATGGGTATCAGCGATCCATGCCTGGGCAGCCAAATTCAGGAGCTCCGGCGTCGGTTGACGCCCCACCAAATTGGTCTCGGACGCTTTGGCTCGCCAAGGCGTGGCGGCAACACCGCCGAGGACGATACGTGCGGTTTTCACACGGCCATCCAAATCGAGTGATATGCTTGCGGCGGCAGAAGCAATCGCAAATCCGTCTGACGTTTGCGACAGCTTTTGAAAAGCCGCTCCGCGAACACGCGCTTGTGCGGGAATCCTGATGGCTGTGACGATTTCGTTGGGAGCGAGGCAAGTTTCACCGGGCCCGGTGTAGAATGACGTCGCTGGTACCCGGCGAGTTTGGTCCGGGCCTCGAACCTCAAGCGCCGCGTCAAGCGCGCAGAGCATGCTCGCCAGATCAGAGGGCGTCACGGATTGGCAGCGGCCCGCATCAGCGACAGCATGAAAATAGCGATGATCGCCAAGAACCGCATAGCAGGGACGCCCAGCGCCACCGCGCTTGTAGCAGTCAAAACCGCTTCTTAGGAACCAGCACCGGTTGGTCTGGCAAAGATTGCCTGCCAACGTTGCCATTGTTCGAATTTGGGGGGTGGCGATAGCCGCAATCGTGCGAGCGATAGCGCGATCACCAGGGAGATTGGCGTTAGCGAGAACCTCACCCACGTCAGCCAGCTTCTCACCCGCGCCAAGAATGAGCGTGCCATCGTCCTCGGCAATCTGCTTGAGATCGGAGCAGCCCGCCAGACTCACCAGCGCTGCCGGCGCCGCCAATCCAGCGGCACGAGCTGGCAGGAGATCTGTACCACCAGCGACCGGCCGCGATCCGGCGCGCATCGCGAGGGCTGTGATCGCAGCGGCTGCATTGACTGGCCGCTCAATCGCCTCGATCGCTGGCACTGGCCCATTTTTGCGCTTTGATGGGCCGAAGCGGTCCATCGCGCTGAAAACGCCAAGCGGGTAAGAGCGCCGAACAAGCTCGGAACGCCACCGCCGCGGCCGCCGCCAAAGAGGCGCTGGCGTAACTGATGGCTGCGCATCGAGCGCAGAGCATATTTTGTCGGGCGTGATAGGCAGGTTCCGCACCCGAGCGCCAGTCGCATGCGCAATGGCATTCGCCACCGCGGCGGCAATCGGCATCAAAGCGAGCTCAGAAATCGACTTTGCTCCTGCAGGTCCTCGCGGATCCGGCTTGCCAACAAATACCACATCAATGGGAGGAACCCCATCTGCGCGCGGCATCGCATAGTCAACGAAGCTGGTTACGTGAGGGCGTCCATCAAACCAGAGCAATTGCTCGCCAAGCGCAGCGCCAAGACCCATGGCGACCCCGCCAACGACCTGTCCGATCGCCCCCGTAGGATTGATAACCGTACCTGCGTCATGAACTGCAACAACTCGGACAATGCGAACCGCGCCGGTATCGAGATCTACTTCAACTTCCACACCGTGGGCTGCGAAAGCGTAAGCTGGCGAGATGTTGCCATAGCCAGCGTCAACGTGAGAGATCGGCACAGGTTCCAATCCTACCGAAGTTTCCCGCTCGATCCGCAACGTCCCCCCCTGAGCCGCTGGGTGCGACGCGGCAATTGCCCCTAGTGGTTGCTTGCCGCCACCACACCAAGCAAATCCATCGCGCAGTTCGACACTTCCGACGTCGCAGTTCAGCATTTTCGCCGCTTGCAGGCGTATTTCGCCTGCCAGCTCTTGGGCGGCTGCGACAACAGCGGTGCCAGTAACCATTGTTGCGCGGCTTGAACCGGCGCCGGGGTCGAAAGGTGTGGCCAAGGTGTCCATTGTCACCAGCTCGACCTGCTCCGGCTTCACACCAAGCTCTGCAGCCGCCAATTGTGCGATGACGGCATACTCTCCGGTTCCAGGGTCAGAACAACCCGAACTCAGTACGATTCCGCCATTCTGGCCAATCTCGATCGCGATGCCTGCCATTCCGGTGGGTTTGCTGACAATCGCCCCCGATACATGCATGCCAAAGGCGACGCCGACCCCCCTGCCCGTCCCGCCATTCAACCGGGCCTCATCCCAGTTCAAACGGCGCCGCACCTCCTGAAGGCATTCGGACGCAGCCGATGATGTAATTTCCCAGCCGGTAATCGTCGTCTCGCCGGGTGGCGTAAGATTCATCAACCGTAGATCAATCGGATCTATGCCGAGATCAGCGGCTATCTCGTCCATCTGACATTCAATTGCGAAAACCGCCTGCGGCCCGCCCGCGCCACGGAACGCCCCGCCTGGTCGTTTGTTCGTGTAAATCGAACGCCCTTGAACCTCTGCGCCAGAGAGCTTGTATTGCGAGCCGATCAGGATCGAACAGTAGTTCATCTGGTTCGATCCACCATGAATGAAGGCTCCATTGTCAACGGTCACTTTGGCGTCCTGGCACAGCACCTGACCGGAGCGATCATAGTGACTGGTGATATCCACCCGGGTCTCATGCTGCCGCTTTGCGAAGGCGAATTCCTCGTCACGCGAAAGTCGGATGGAGACCGGCCGTCCTGTCATCATCGACAGGTGAGCCACGATCACCTCAAGGTCACTTGTCTTGACCCGCGCGCCAAAGTCACCGCCGACACCAACCCTGTGAAGTCGGACCTGCTTGGGATCGAGGCCCAGCATGTGGGCGACCTCGCCGGAAACATTTCGCGGCGATTGGGTGGGCACCCACAAATTGAGAACGCTGTTATCTTGGTCCCAATGGGCAACCGCGGACAGTTGCTCCATGCACGAGTGGTGCTGCGGTCCACAGCCGTAGCTTCCAGTCACTTGCCGAGATGCCCTTTTGCGAGCAGCGTCCACATCTCCAAAGCGGCGCCCGGCCTGCGTCGCAACGTTGTCAGGAGCGCGATCCGGGTGAACCGCCGGTGCGCCAGGCACGAGAGCCTCATCAACTGACGCAACGTGGGGTAGCTGTTCCCATTTCACGAGAATGCGGGCTATCGCGGCATCGGCAGCCGCTTCGGTCTCCGCCGCAACCGCGACAATCTCCTGACCGAAATAAACTGCGCGATCACGTGCCATGGCGACGCGATCCAGTTGTCCATAGTCTTTGTAGTTGCGGTCCGGGAGCATGTCGCCGGTCAAAACGGCTACCACGCCGGGGGTCGCGCGGGCGGCATCCACGTTAAGTGAGACCAACCGAGCGGCAGGATGCGGGCAACGTAGTAATTTCCCGACCAGCATGCCGGGTGGCATCGTATCGCGCGTGTATTTCAGCCCGCCAACAGTGCGTTCAATCCATTCCGGGTGCCGGATTCGGGGAAAATTCATGATGCATTCGCTCGACGGAGCGCCTCCAGAATTGCGCGATAGCCGGTGCACCTGCAGAGATTGCCGGCCATTGCGTGAGCGAGCGCCCCTTCGCCATCGGGCAGTCCCGCCCGAAGCAGCGACACAGCGCGGACGACCACGCCGGACGTGCAATATCCGCACTGGAACCCACCGCAATCAGCCATTGCTTCGCGAAATCCCCGCGATTCCTCGACCAAGCCTTCGACGGTTTCGATCGGTTCTTCCACCAACGCCAGAAGGGTAAGGCAGGAGAGCACTGCCTTACCCCCGATTAACACAGTGCAAGCACCACATTCGCCACGCCGGCATGCATCTTTCGCGCCGGTCAATCCTAGAGCATCGCGGAGGACGTCAAGCAAGGCCGATTGTGGTTCCGCTACGATTTCATGAGTGGTTCCGTTTACGGTGATCGCGACCTTGGCGTCATCATCGCGAGAATGAGAACGAGCCGCCGAACTCGGTGCTTCCATCGTGGACGCGCTTGCAGCTTTAGTCATGCCTACTACTTGCCTCCTCGGAAATGGAGGCTAAGAGGGCGCCTCGAAGCAACTTGCCCGTCGCATTTCGCGGCAACGCGTCGCGTACGACGAGGCGTCGCGGATGCTTGTAGCGCGCAAGCACGCCATCGCAAGCAATCCGCAGATCCTCAAGAGATGGCGTTGAACTTTTGGATTTATACACCACCACTGCAGTGACGATCTCGCCCAAGCGCTCATCAGGCAATCCGACTATTGCGATCTCGGCAATACCCGGCAAGTCGCTCAAAGCGGCTTCAACTTCAGCAGGATAAACATTCTCTCCACCAGTGATGATCTTATTGCGCTTGCGGTCGATCAACGTGATGTAGCCATCATCGTCGGCAACGCCGATGTCGCCAGTGCGAAACCATCCATCGTCACCAAACACTTCGGCCGTCAAATCGGGGGCGTTCCAGTATCCGGAAGCAATGTGACGCCCCATCAATTGAATTTCGCCCGCTTCATTGGCATGTGACAGCAGTCCAGCTTCGTTGACCAACCGTACATCCGTATGGAAGAAGCCGCGTCCGACAGAACCTGCCTTCAGTAATGCACTCGTGCCATCAACGACCAAACCGGGGCCGCCGGTTTCAGTTGCTCCACATGTCTGAAGGAGAGGAATGCCCAGATCGTGAAAGCGTTGGATAAGTGAAACTGGAACCGGAGCACCGCCACCCATTATCCAGCGCACGGAGCGCATACGTTCCCGAGCAAAGTCAGAAGACGAAAGCAAATCAGTAAGCATGGTCGGGACTGCGAAGAAGTGTGCGACCTGTTCCATCTCGATGCGATTGAGGATAGCCGAAGCGTCCCATCTAGGTGGAATTGAAAGAGTGATGCCAAGATGCAGGCAGTGAACGATGAATGATAGGCCACCAACATGGAACATCGGCACCGGCAGCAAATGCACGTCGCCGGCGCGCATATCGAGTGTCGGAATCATCGTCAGCGATGACCACAACAGCTGGTCGTGCGTGAAAACCACGCCTTTCGGCCGGCCGGTCGTGCCGGAGGTGTAGACCAGAAGGGCGAAGTCTGCGGAACCAGGCTCATCGAGCGCGCCGTCGGGAGGCGGCAGCTCAGCCCCGACGCTGCGAAGCTCTTCAATTTCGATGCTCTTAAGACTTGGCAGCGACAAAAGAGCGCTTGCTGCCACATCAGCAAAAAAACTCTCGCTAATCAGCAACCGCATGCCACTGTCTATGGTAATGGCCGCGATCTCTGCGGGCGAGAGTCTCGTATTTAATGGGCAGGCGACTGCGCCTAGCCTGACAATACCGAGGATGCCTTCAGCAAACCCAAGTCCGTTTTGCATCAACACGCCGACGCGGTCACCCTTTCGTATCCCCAAGCTACTTAGGGCAGAGGCAATCCTGTCGACTCCTTGGTCTAGGCCGCGGAAGGTTGTCGCTCCATCCGCAGCTCTTATTGCATCGCTATGCCCGGAAAGCATCGCGCGCCGGGAAAGAAGGTGCCCTAGTGTTGGAGCATTAAGCGAACCCATCGTCAGCGCTTCCTTCGAAACGGGCCATCTCGCGCTTCCAGAAATGCGCGCATGCCGCCTTCGCGCAGTTCTTCTTGCAGAGCCTTTTGCCACGGCAAGTCTGCACCGATCATTAGCGTGTCTGACAGTGCATGCCGCTCGGTTGTCGCGCGTAGACCCATGCCGTCGTATGCTGCTTTCAAGCTGCGTTTCTTCAGTTCAAGCGCCTCGCGAGGAACAAGTGACAGACGTTCACCCAGGGCCTGAGCCGTGGTAACGAGTTCAGCCTGGGGAACCACACGGTTTGCAAGTCCCAGCCTCAACATGCCGTCGGCCGAAATCGGGTCGCCGAGGTAGTAGAATTCGTGAACCACCTTCGCATGCGTCAGAAATGGCATCACCAGGAACGGGGAAAGCGCACCGTGCCGTATTTCCGGTTCGGCCAACTTTGCGTTCTCTGAAGCAACAACGAGGTCACAAGCCATTGCCAGCGCTGCTCCAGTAGCAACGGCATGGCCGTTAATGGCCGCAATAACTGGCTGCCGTTGGCGCCACACGGCGTCAAAGAGAGCCATATTGTTTCGAACCATATCCTCCAGGTCGGTGAGGGAGGTCTGCTCGATCTCTCCCATATCCCAACCCGTGCAGAACGCTCGTTCGCCGGCACCTGTCAGGACGATCGCTCGTATGTCGCGTCGTTTGCCGAATTCATTGAGAGCAGAGACAATTTCGACGTCGGTTATTGTCATTCGAAGTGCGTTCAGCCGATCTTCACGTCGAATGGTAATCCAACCGACCGCCCCATCTTCGGATACTTCGATATCTTGGTATGCCATGAGTTCCTCCTCGGCAGCATTCTGGACGATCCACTTAGTCAATCCCTGCAGCACTGTTGCGCATTGCTGATATTTTAAGTTTGACTGCCGCCGCTTAACTTATTGAATAAAAATAGCTTTTTCTTGCTCGAACCCTCAGATCTCGATCACCACTCTTCCTTGGATTTTTCCGGATACGATCGAGTTCGCGAGATCGGGAAGGTCGCGCATCGAGTATACGTGTGTCATCGCTGCCAATTTCGTGCGATCGATGTGCTCGGCCAAGGTTGCCCAGGCTCTCTTTCGCTTCGCAAACGGTGCGTAGACCGAGTCCACGCCAATCAGTGCGACGGACCGCAATATGTGCGGAAAGACGGTGGCGGGCAGGTCTGATGCACCGGCCAGACCACAGGCCGTCATCGCTGCGCCATATGCTGTCTGCGCCAGCGCATTCGCCAATGTGCTCGTGCCGACTGTGTCGATCCCGCCTGTCCAGCGTTCTTTCTGTAAAGGCTTGACCTCGCCGCCCAACACACTGCGATCGATGACCTCAGATGCACCGAGAGACTTTAGGTAATCATGCAGTTCTGGCCGCCCCGTCGACGCAACGACATTGTACCCCTTCGCGGCGAGCAGGCTGATGCCAACGGACCCCACTCCGCCGGCCGCACCAGTGACCAGAACCTCGCCCGTGCCAGGCTCTATACGTCCCCAATCCTCCAACGCATCGACGCAGAGGGCCGCGGTATAGCCGGCAGTCCCGATAGCCATCGCCTCCTGCAACGAAAATGCTTCCGGCAGTTTCAACAGCCATTCCGGCTTGACGCGCTGAAACCTCGAATATCCCCCCCACTCGGTTTCCGAGAGTCCCCATCCGTTGACCACCACCAAATCGCCCTTCTTCCAATCGGGCGAGCGCGAGTCCACAACAGTGCCCGCAAGATCGATGCCGCCCACCATTGGCACTCGCCTTGCAATCCGGCCTTTGCCTGCGATCGCAAGTCCGTCCTTGTAGTTCAGGCTGGAATAGGCAACCTCGACGAGCACGTCATGATCGGGCAGATCGGCCTGGGTCAGCTTGCGCAATTGGGCGTGAGGCTTGCCGTCAACATCCTCTACTACCATCGCATCGAAGTGTTCGCTCATATATGTCTCCTGTCATCTGAATTCGGAGATCTGAACCGATGAAACCCTCATACGGTTCAAACCCCCAAGACTTGTGCTCGGAATTGAGCTTGATATGGGCGCAAAGCGTCCCTGCAGCGGAGAAGAGGCCACCACCGCTGTTAAAAATGGCTGCACCGCAATCCCATGAATGGGTTTGAGATCGTCGAACCTTGACTGAGCGGACCGATCAAGTGCGGCAGTCTTCGCCTCAGAAGTTGCACTCCTTGGCCTGGGCTTCGATCGCCGCCTTGTCGAAATTGTTGACCTTCGTCCAAAAGACCGCCGAGTCCGTCGCCACAAGACCAATTGGATCTACTTTTTTCGTCAGCACTCCGGCATCAAAAAGAAAGTCCTGATACTCCCCCATGGCCGTCACACTGACGCCGGCGATGTTTCCGTTTGGGTTCAGGCTAGCCGCGTTCGCTTGCTCCCTGAGCAGAGTAGAGATTATAGCCAAGTCGCCCGCGACAGCCGCCTCTTCGCTCACACCGGTTGGCTTGGTGTCCGGATAGTGCTCCCACTGAATTTTTCGAGCGCAATCCGGATTGGCTGCCGCAAAGACCATCGCCTTTGCCACACCACGCGCAATCCCCTCGACCATCTCGGGTCTCTCTTCGAATGTTTTCTCACTGGTTGCCAAGGTGTAGTCTGGCAGCTTGGACCACGATGGATCACGCAGTATGTCGAGCTCGGCACCAGCATTCTGAAAGCCTACAAGAGCAGACGACCAATACATCAGTCCCTGCACTTGATCACTTTCGAGAGCCGTCAAAGCTTGAGCTCCAACGCCAGTTGCCACCAATGTCGCATCGTTGTCTGGGTCAAGTCCATTGTCCGCTAGGAACGACTTGTACAGGGGGATGCCGCCGCTCGAGAGACTAACTATCCCCACGCTCTTGCCCTTCAAGTCATGTACCGTTCTGATCGGACCATCCTTCTTCACCGCAATTCCCCAACCCACGGTCGTGTTTGTGACAACTGCGCGCACGGACAAATCATGTTGCGTGTTGGCCTGAACTATCGCGCTAGAGCTCATCTGGGCGAAGTCGAGATTGTCGACAGCAAGCTGCTGGGCTGCTTCGGAAGATCCGCTGACAGGAAATACGTCAACTTTGTACCCTTCCGCCTCCCAGTAACCGAGAGGCCCTGGTAAAAGAAGATAGTAATAACTAAGATCCAGGAAATTACTCCCGCCGGCTCCTATTTTAACTTCTTTCAACTCGGCCCGTGCAACATTCGTAGCCATCAGAGAAATACTCGCCACCGCGGCGCCGGCAAGCATAATTCGCCTTACTAATTTATTCCGTAGATGTAGCATCATGTTCCACTCCTCGGAGTTTTCACGTCGATTCATTTGCCGGGATATCATCGCGTTCGACCCAGAACACGACACGCTGACGCAATAGGCTCATAACCTGGTGGAGCCCGACTCCAATCAGCGACAAGACGATGAGAATTGCGAAACTCCCCGCCGTATCCATGGAAAAATTTCTCTGCAGCAAGAGGTACCCCAGCCCTGCTTGCGCCCCTATGAACTCACCAACGATGGCGCCAATGACAGCGAGGACAACTGCGACATCCAGCCCTGCAAAGATGTAGGGCAGCGCCGTCTGAAGTTTGACCATCCGAAAGATCTGCCAGCGTGACGCGGTGAACGAGCGCAGCATATCGATCTGCTGCGGCGGCGCCGCGTTCATACCGACGATGCAGTTCACCACAACTGGAAAGAAAGCGATCAGCGCGGTTATGACGATTTTGGAAGAAATACCGTAGCCGAACCAGATCACGATCATGGGAGCGATCGCCACTTTTGGTACGGTCTGAAACGCTACCACGTATGGATAGACGGTTTTCTCTAGAAGTTTCGACTGACCGATCGAAACGCCGATGATCAGGCCCACCGTTGCCCCGATAGCGAAGCCCGCCAGGATCTCCCAGAGTGTTACTCCGATATGATAATAAAATCGGCTTGTATTGAGATTGATCCATAGTGCCTGAGCTATTGCTGTCGGCGCAGGGACCACGATTGCGGGGATGGCGAAGAGGCGGACAATGACTTCCCAGCCGCCCAGGAATACCACCAACAACAGAAGCGAAAGCCCAACCTCCGGCCTACGCTTGATCGCAGCTGCGATCGCGCCGCTACTAGGCTCCCTTGACAACACGATCTTGCTGTCGGTCATGCGTCCATACCTTTCGATCCGAAATGCGCTCGCACGCGCTTCACATAAGCGCCGAAGGCGTCGGAGTTGATCATGGCAAGGTCGCGCGGACGCGGAAGATCAACGTCGATGATTTCCGCAATGCGGCCAGGTCGAGGGCTCATGACGACGATGCGGTCGGCCAGGAACACTGCCTCTGCAATGCTGTGCGTTATGAGCAAAACCGTTTTCTGTTGCTCGGCCCAAATATCCAGAAGCTCTAGGTTCATTTGTTCGCGGGTCATTGCATCCAGCGCACCGAATGGCTCATCCATCAATAGGAAGTCCGGCTCGTGGATCAACGCCCGCGCAATGCCTACTCGCTGCTGCATTCCGCCCGACAATTCGCGCGGATACTTCTGCTCAAAACCACTCAATCCGACCAGTTGGAGCAAACGCCGTGCAGCAGGCTCGAATGCCGCGCGATCTCGCTTCTGCACTTCTACCGGCACCAAAATATTCTCTAAGATGTTGCGCCAAGGCAGCAAGAGCGGCTCTTGAAAGACGACGCCAAGCTGTCTACTCGGGCCGTCGATAGGATTTCCATTGACGAGAATCTGACCTGAACTTTTCCTCAGGATACCCGCCAGAATTTTAAGAAGGGTAGTTTTGCCGCAACCGCTCGGCCCTACAACAGTAATAAATTCGCCTTGTTCTATCTCGAGGTTGATGTCCGACAGGGCGGTTATTGGCGCACCCTCCCTTGTCGCATATGTCTTGTTTAATCTGCTGACCGAAATCATTCGCGCGACGCTCCTCCCACTGTCCTAGTCCTGCATCCGCGCAGCCCACGGCAACAAGTGTGCTGGCGCCCTTTGCTGCCATCACGTTGCGCCGCCTCGCAGACGGCAGACTTGCCGCAGCACTTACCGCGCACATGCCAACGATTTTCCACCTCTCTCCTCCCGGTGGCTTCGTTGCGATGACCCACCATAGGCAGGACGAAATAGTGTAGTAAAGCGCCGTTTCTGCTTGCGTATGAACTCAGAATTAGCGCATAAACTTGTTATCACTTGTGACAGGGAGGCTGTCGATGCTGGAACAAACAGCAGTTCCGAAACTAGCCCGCTCGACGGCGCTACGCTATTTTTCGGAGGTCGCGGAATGCGGCTCATTTCGAGGGGCCTCCGAGGCACTCAGGATCGCCGCCTCGGCAATCAATAGGCAGGTCTCGAACCTGGAGGCCGATCTCGGCGTAAAGCTTTTTGAGCGCCCACGCGGTAGGGCCGGGCTGCACCTCACAGAGGCCGGGCGAATTCTGCAATTTAGATTGCGATCGGCGATCAATGAACTGCGTATCGCCAATGAAGAAATAGTAGCATTGCAAGGCCTGCAACGCGGGCATGTCAATATCGGTGTAAACGATGTCCTGGCAAACGATCTCTTGCCAACGTTAATAAGCGATTTTCGCTCAATTGGTCCAAAAATCACCTATAAAATTACTGTTGATAACAGTAGATCGCTTTTGGGGAAATTAAAGGATGGCGAGATTGATTTGGCCGTAGGCTATAATTTTCCTTCAAATGAGGGACTATTATTCAGAGCAGTAAATTCAATCAAGATGTATCTAATTGCACCAAAGAACCACATTCTTGCCAAGCATAAATCTGTTTCTTTACTTGATCTTTCTGGATCCGACATTCTGCTTCCCGACAAAACATTTATTCTGCAGCAAATAGTTGAAGTTGCCCTAAGGGCTTCGAAGGTCCGTGCAAACCTTATTTTGGAGACAAACTCCCTGCCGCTCATAAGTTCGCTTGTCGAACGGGGTGTTGGAGTGAGCATAGTAGCTGGGCGGATAGAATTGGGAGAAAACCAGGCCCGCGTCGTTCATGTGGAGATCAAGGATGCACTCCTACCCCACAGCGAACTGTCATGTTGCGTGCTTCCATATCGCAGCCTTTCCGCGGCCGCAGAGGCTTTTATCGAGAAAATTGCATCGGCCATAAAGTCAGGAAAATATGTGTGAGGATTCCGTCATCCGCGGCGAACAAAGCCTCGGTAATTCACGCAGTTTGGGCAACCGATTGCAACATGAAAGCCCCCTGCCCTCTCGAGAGCATTACGCCGAGCGCGATTGCATCAAATCGGCGCACATTCCGATCCACGCGATTGCACGCTTGTCTTGCTCAATGCACTCTTTTGGGATCAAAATGATAGACCGTCCGAGAATACCCAAAGGACCTCCACCGGTTCTCCGCAGTTATTAATCCAGCGGTGCGAAATGTCCGATTTAAAATGGAGTGAATCGCCTTGCGTAAGGTCGAATTGCTCTCCGTCTATGTCGTAAGTAAGCACTCCCGACAGAACGTACGCGATCTCCTCGCCGGGATGGATCATGTACTCCGACCCAGAATTCGCTCCCGGGCTGATGGTGCCGATACGCGCCTCCAGGACACCGGGGACGAAACCGATGTTGAGGTCTTCCAATACCAAGGCCATATCTTGGAAATTGCTACGACCTCGCAGCGAGCGCCGCACTATCGCGTACCGCGCGTTGCGTTTTCGCGACTGATCAACCAGGAAGCCCAGATTAGCATCAAGCGCAGAGGCAAGGTTTATGGCGTTCACCAGGCTAGGGTTGAGGAGGCCGTTCTCGATCTTGCTGATCGTGCTTGGAGGCACATCGGAGCGTGCGGCCAACTGCGTGATCGTCAAGCCCTTGGCAAGGCGGAGCGCGCGCAAGCGCGAGCCCAGGCTTCCGGATTCCTCGGATTGCCTCACCTGTTCGGCTTTGTCTCTTCTGCCGGCCACGAGTTACTCCACAATGCTCTCAACGGCCTCGACCAGCAGGATGCGGGCGCGACTGCGCACGGCTAAATCTTTCAGCACACCAGGGCGCGAGTGAAGGCTATCGCCTTGGCGAAGCAACAAGTTCTCATCGTCGAGCAACGCCCCTACTGAGCCGCTCAGAACATGTGCGAAAGCCGAGCCTTCCGGCAAGCTTACCGGCTCTGCTACGTCTAAATCCAGTAACCGCGCCTTGAGACGAGGTCGCGGAAGCAACCGAGTCAACTCATTGTCGCCATGCCTGAGTTCCGCCGCAGGCAGCACATCGAATATCACCCGATTTGAGCGGGCGGCGCCTATCAAATCATCAAGCGTAATCGATAGCACATCAACGATAGCGACGATCGTTGCTAATGTTGGATTTGACCGGCCAGCCTCGAGCTCACGTACTACGCGCGGAGAAAGTCCGGATCTTTCAGAAAGTTGGGATTGAGTAATTCCTGCCTCTTTCCGAGCAGAACGAACACTGCGACCCAACT
Source organism: Rhizobium sp. ARZ01 (assembly GCF_014851675.1). Classification (NCBI taxonomy): domain Bacteria; kingdom Pseudomonadati; phylum Pseudomonadota; class Alphaproteobacteria; order Hyphomicrobiales; family Rhizobiaceae; genus Rhizobium; species Rhizobium sp. ARZ01. Next base: position 41,854 of record NZ_JACVAE010000005.1, on the reverse strand, counting down.
GTCGTAGTTCTCTCTCACCGAAAAGACGGGTTTCGCGCGGCAATTAGCCCTCCACCGGAAATTTCAATTAAATCACACTGTTAAATCCCATTGAAATTCCAGTCAAGCGCAAGCACCGCTTTTGGGAGCGACCCTTAGGGTTGTACGCGCTTCCAGACAAAGTCGTCCCTCGGTCAGGTGCTCCTGAACCTGCCAAGAGGCATGTGAGCAAGCCCAAGTCCATCAATTGCCGCATCGAGGATCAGGCCGATCATATTGAAGGCGGGTGGCCCATCAACTCGCACCCTTACCTAGCGCCCTCTCTCGTTGAATCGCGATGCGTTCAGGCCCCCTATCGTCAGAAGGGGCATCGACATTGGAACATCCGGGGCTCATGCGCACTGAGATCATGTCCTTGGCTAACTGCTCACCCAGCCTCACAGCTGCGGCATCGAGGCGTCAATGCCCGCGAGCCAAAGAACGTAGCTGTTCGCGATGACATTCTTGCCGGATTGGAGAATGTACACAGAATTGAGAGTCGACGTGGTCGTCGCATTGCCCGAGAACCACAGATCGTCCACCGAGATCGATCCTTGGGAGGGCAAGCCACTGAGCGATGCGTCGCATTGAGTCAGCTGTCGGTCGCGGGGAAACTGCGCGGAAATGACTGACTCAACAGGGTCATGGCATTTTTGTGCAGCGCATCGGACCAGATCCTGTCGGGGTTGAATGTGTCCCAATACCAGGCGCCTTGCACTAGGTAGTTCAGCCCCTCGGACAGCGTGTCCACATCCACGCCCTCGTAGCCTCCGTCCCGTGCCACCTCGGCTAGAAATTCGCGTGTCTGAGCCAGATAGGCGTGATCGCTGGGTAGACTGATCATGCGGTCAAGTTGCCCCGTCTGGCGGTCGCTGCTGAAGAGCACCCAGACAGTGACCCAGTCAGGATGCTGGCGCCTGAAGTCTCGCGCACAGTCAATGGCGGCGACAATACGCTCCGCCGCCGAGTGCTCAGGCAGCAGCACCGTCTCCTGCCAGAGCCGGGCAAACTGGTCGTTGAGGTACTCCAGCACGGCGCGATACAGCTTTTCCTTGGTGCCGAAGTGGAACACGACTAGGGCGTTTGAGGAGCCGATCTGTTCGGCGATCCGCTGCATGGTCATGCCCGCGATTCCGTCTTCTGCGATCAGCCGGATGGTCGTGTCGATAATCCGTTGTGCGCTCGCCAGCCCCCGCAGGTGGCGGCGGTCCTTTTTTCCCGCCTTGGTCATCGGCACAGAAGCGGCGACAGGACTCTCCTCCGCCGTTTCCATGATCGAGGGTTTCGTCTTCAACGGAGTGCTTCCCTGATGACCGAGTAAATGCGGCTCGTCGCCCATACGTGCTTACTGACCGACGAGCCGCTTCGGCCAACGGCGGATCCGCCGTCGACGTACGGCCATCCAGCCACCGCACAGACACCGGAGCCGGTTGAGGCGATCCGCCATCTTGAGCTCACTTCAAGACTTCGGTCCAGATCTTCGTGTACATATCATTTATTTCCGGCGAGCAGGCTGGCGCAAAACTGCCTTTGTCGACAAACTCGGCCGGCACCACGATCTCCGGCGCGTCCTTCATGTATTCAGGCATGTATTTCTCCGACCCCGCAATGCCATTGGCGTAGCCCGCATACCCAGAGATCAGCGCGGCATTCTCCGGATCCATGATGAAGTTCTGGAACAGCTTGGCATTCTCGGCGTTCGGCGCCGACTTCAGCACCGCCACATTGTCCATCCAGTACGAGTAGCCTTCTTTCGGGTAGCCGTAGACGAAGTTCGGATCGAGCAAACGCACCTTCAGCGCGCCTCCATTCCAGGCGACGCCAGCCGCGTAGTCGCCGGACGTATATTTCTCGTCGGTGGGGAAATCCACTGCCACCCATGACTCTCGCGCCGCGAGCAGCCGGTCGCGGACCTTGCGCAGTAGCTTCTTGTCGTCGGTACAAATGTCCTTGCCGCCTTCGTAGCTGATGGCGAGGGTTATGATAGCGATCATCTCGGGCAAGACAGCGACTTTGCCCTTCAACTCGGCAGGCGGATCGAGAAAGATCGCTGAGGTGTTCGGATCTCCGGAATAGACAGCTTTATTCACTATTACGCCGGTGGTTCCCCATTGCCACGGCACCGAGTAACGGCGACCGGGATCGAAATAGACGTTAACCCAGCGCGGATCGACGTTCTTAAAGTTCTCCATCTGGTCGGGGCGGGTTTCCAGCAGAAGTCCCTCGTCGATCCAGACATTGAGGAAGCTGGAACTCGGCACAACGATATCGAAATCATTGCCGCCCTGACGCGCCTTAGCCAGCGCCGTTTCGTTGGAGTCATAGTCGGTAATCGTCACTTTGACGTCGTATTTCTCCTCGAACTTCTTGATCAGATCGGGACTGGTGTAATTTCCATAGTTGAAGATGTTCAAGACGCCTTCCGCATGAGCGGTCCCGATGGGCAAGAGCGCGAAGATTGATGCAGCAGTCATAACAAGCGATCGCATGGAAAACTCCTGGTTGGTTGGTGGAAGGGTCAGTCTTTTTTGCGGCTGAGGAAGAAGAAGAGGGTGACGATGATGACCGACAGAGCCAGAAACATCGTCGAGATGGCGTTCATCTCTGGGGTCACGCCGCGCCGCAACTGGCCCAGCATGTAGGTGGGCAGTGTCTCCTGTCCGGCCGATTTGATGAATTCCGAAATCACCACATCGTCGAGTGAACCAACAAAGGCCAGCATGAGTCCGGCGAGGATGGCCGGCCACAGCAGAGGTAGAGTCACGCGGCGGAAGGCCACCGACGGTCTGGCATAGAGGTCCGCCGCCGCTCGCTCGAGCGAGAGGTCCATCGTCTGCAGACGCGCGCGGATCGGCAGGAAGGCTAAGGGAATGCAGAAGGCGATATGTGCGATGATCAGGTAGCCAATCCCGGTATAGCCGGTCCAGACCTTAACCCGCGAAAAGATTACGAGCAGCGCCACCGCGATGACGATCTCGGGAATCATGAGCGGCTGATTGATGAAGGCGATCTTGAAGGTCAGCCCACGGTAGGCCGCGGTGCGGGTGGTGGCGAGGGCGGCCATCGTCGCAGCTATGGTTGCGACAGGTGCGGCAATCAGGGCGACCGTAAGGGACCTAAGTGTTGCATCGATGATGCGTTCATTGTTCCACGCCGTCGCAAACCACCGCATCGACAGACCGTCGAGCGTACCGACCGTGGTTCCCGCGTTGAAGGCGTAAACCACCATTGTTGCAACCGGCAAGTAGAGGAGAACAAAGCAGAGAAGGGCGATGGGGGTAAACCCGCGCTGAAGTCTGACCGAATGCCTAGCCATGGTGTTCGCTCCCGGATTTCGACGCGGCACGCACATAGACCAAGAGGGCCAGCATGACGATGCCAGTGAGTGTAATGGAGAGCGCTGCCCCCAGCGGCCAGTTGCGTCCCTGACCGAACTGGAGCTCGATCAGGTTGCCGAGCATCAGGCTCTTTCCACCGCCCATGAGCCGGGGCGTAACATAGGCCCCGAGTGAGGGTATGAAGACCAGGATCGATCCGGCGACGATGCCCGGCCGCACCATCGGAATGATGATCCGGCGCAAAATCTTGAAGTTGTTGGCGTACAGATCGGATGCCGCCTCGGCATAACGGAAATCGAACCGCTCGAGGCTCGCATAGAGCGGCAGGACCATCAGCGGCAAATAGACATAGGCCATGCCCAGAAGGATGCCGAGCTCGGTAAACATGATCTGCAGCGGCCGCTCGATTATGCCGAGCCAGAGAAGCGCGCTGTTCAGCACGCCGTCGTTGCGGAATACCTCCTGAATGGCGAATGTGCGGATAAGCAGATTGGTCCAGAAGGGCAGAGTGATCAGAAACAACCAGAAGTCCCGCCGCTGCTGGTCGCGGGTGGCGATGAAATAGGCCGTGGGAAAGCCAAGGAGCAGCGTAACAAGCGTTGTGATAAGAGCCAGCTTCACCGACCGCCACAAGATGGTCAGATGGGCGTCGGCGAGTGTTACGGTGTCATCGAACAGGTCGCGCTCGAAGAAAACGCTGAACCAGCCATCGAGCGAGAATTGCCAGTATTTGACGTCGCCGTAGTCGCCCTTGACCATGACGGAATAGAGTACGACCACGGCAAGCGGCCCGATCGCCGCCAGAAAGACGATCAGCAGGGCCGGGGAGGCGAGCCACCAGCGGTTTCGCACGTCCTCACGAGCAGCGGCGAGAGCGAATTGCGCAGCATTCGTCATGGTCAACCTCTCAGAACTTGAGCGGCGATCGGGTCGAAAGCCACGCCGACCGTGCAGCCGGCCACAAGGGCCGCGTCCTGCAACGGGCTGTTCTGCCGGCGCACCACGAACTGGTCCCCATCGTTGAGGCGAACATGCAGGTGGGTATCCGTACCGAAATACACGACGCTTTCCAGCGTTCCGCTCAGAGATGAGGGCCCCTCATTGGCGTGGATCTGGGCATGTTCGGGACGGACAATCACCGTCACCTTCCCCTGCTGCGGCGCTGACGCCGGCAGCCGGGCAACGATCTCGGCGCCGGACGCAAGCCGAACCCGCGCCCGACCCGCATCCGCGCCGACGATCTCGCCATTCAGGAAATTCGCTTCACCGATGAAGTCGGCGACGAACCGGTCTCCAGGACTGTCGTAGATCTCGCGTGGGTTGCCCACTTGCAGGATACGGCCGCTGGAAAGAACCGCGATGCGGTCCGACATGGCCAACGCTTCTTCCTGGTCGTGAGTGACGAAGATGAAGGTGATACCGGTTTCGAGCTGAAGACGCTTCAGTTCGATCTGCATTTCCTTGCGCAGCTTATAGTCGAGCGCGCTCAGCGGCTCGTCCAGAAGAAGCACCTTCGGCGCAGGCGCCAGCGCACGCGCCAAGGCTACACGCTGTTGCTGGCCACCGGAAAGCTCGGTTGTCCTGCGGTGCTTCAGGCTCTCCATCCGCACGAGGCGCAGCATCTCCTCGACGCGCGCGGCGATCACTGCCTTCGGCTTGCCCAGCATCTCCAGGCCGAACCCGATATTTTCACTGACGGTCATGTGCGGAAACAGGGCGTAATTCTGGAACACCGTGTTGATCGGCCGCTGATAGGGCGGCAGCGCCGCAATATCCTCCCCGTGCAGAAGGATTGCGCCGTCGGTCGGATATTCGAATCCAGCGATCAGCCGCAGAAGTGTCGTCTTTCCGCAGCCCGATGGACCGAGAAGCGTGAAGAACTCGTTTTCTCGGATCGAGACGGAAACGCCTTCCAGCGCCTTGAATGCCCCGAACAGTTTCGTAACGTCTCGGATTTCAATTGCGGACTTCTCATCTGGCAAGCGCGTCTCCTCCCTGCTGATCCATATACGCCGGACACCACCTGCCGACGTCGCTTTGAACTAAATCGAAATTTTAACTGAACATTTAGTCAGTTAGTTTCATTTGCATCGCAGGCGGCTTGGTCCCACGGGGCCTGCTTGCGAACTAGAATGGCGAGCGATGCTCGACCATAAGCCGTTTCAGAACTCTGTGTGAGATCATTTAAACTTGGGCACGCATGCCAAAGCTGCGATGATTGGTTTTTTGACCAGAAGAGGCAACCCGCTGCGAGCGACCCGATCTTTCCAAATTCCCGGCAATATGGACAAATTCGCGCCCAGAGTCCGGAGTGGTTCTGGTTCCCAAGCGGCCAGTCCGCTCTTTATGGTCGTATCTCGTAGAGTCCAAGGAGCGCGGACAAGCTGGCTGTCCACACCCAGGATCAGGTCGGCTACCGTGCGGCCGAAAAGATTCGAGGCTCCCACACCTTGCCCACCGTAACCACCGGCGAAGATTATCTTGTTGCTGGGCTCAGCGATGACTGTGGGATGCCATTTTCGCGCCAAGCCTAGCGGACCCGACCAGGCATGCGCGATACCGACATCGCGCAATGCCGGAAAGGCGTCGACCATGATCTTGTGCGCCGACGCCTGCCCTTGAGCCATTTTCCGTTTGCTCAATCCACCGGGCTTGCCAGCAAACGGGTAGTTCGCGGTTCCGCCGAAGACCAGACGTCCGTCTTGTGTGACCTGGCCATACGTAATCGCCCCCGACGTATCCGCAAACGCCTGACGGTCGGCGAGGCCAATGGCCTTCCTTAGTGATGGAGGCAGGGGATCGGTCGTGACAATATGGGAGTAGGCACCAACGATCCGGTTTCCCAATCCAGGCAACGAAGAACTGTAGGCCTCGGTGGCGATCACGATCGTCCCGGTCGAACACGAGCCGCGGCTGGTTTCGAGACGGCCGGGTACCGCCTGTCGAACGATCGTGTTTTCGTGGATGGCAACACCCTTCTGCCGAAGGATAGTGGCCAAGCCATAGGCCAATGCGGCAGGATTGACCACGGCACAGTGCGGATAAAAGATTCCGCCCATGACGTTCCGCATTCCTACTTGAGCCGACGCCTGTGCCGCATCGAGCACTTGATAGACATTGTCTCCGCATTCGGCCGACATGTCATGCTTCTCTTTTTCCAGCTCGGCAAGTGCATAGCTATGGCGTGCGGCGATGCGTAACATGCCCCCCTTGTGGTAACCGCAATCGATGCCCTGAGCAGCGATCACCGCTCCCACCTCGTCGACCAGACCGGCAATGAGGCGCCGCAGTTCCTTCTTCGACGGCTCGGACAGGTCGGCCAATAGACCGGCCTGATTGTCCAATAGTCCAGAGACCCACCCACCATTGCGTCCGGACGCGCCGAACGCGATGTGGTTGGCTTCGAAAAGCCCGATCCGTAGTTTAGGATTTTGATGATGTAGATACCAGGCGGTCCAGATACCCGTCAAACCCGCGCCGATGATCGCGACATCATAGCACTCGCTGATGTCGGAAACTGGCACATCTTTCTGCACTTGCGGAACCGATCGAAGCCAAAAACTTTCATTGGCTTCACCGAAACCCTTTGCAACAATCTCGCTGCGCATCGTTACACCTTATATCCAATGGATGGCCCACTTATCTCCAGTCGTCCGGCACGACGAATGGCAAATATGAATGTTGCCAGGGCCGCAAATCCAAAACCAATCGCGACAAGTGCTGAGGAGTTGTACCCAACCGCCACGACCACAGGGCCTGCCAGCAGCGGTCCGCCGGTTGCTCCGATGAACTGGAAAGCGGGTGTCGCAGAAGCTATCCTTCCCGATTTATCGATATCGGCCAATGCGGGCAAACCTACGGCGTTGAGCACATTTATGAAGAAGTTCAAGCCAAACACCGAAAGGGCGAACGTCCACGGATTGTTGACAATCGCCACGGGAACCAGTGAACCGGTCAGCAACGTAACCCCGATGTAGAAATTCCAAGCCCGCGACCATCGTCCGGCTACAGCAGCCACTCCCAAGCCGGCAATGAACGACATGAAGAACGACAAGCTCAATAGCAGCGAAACATTATCGGGATCTAGTTGTGCATCGCGCCCGATGCGCTCCGAAAACGCCCAATACGCCATATATGCCGCTACTATACATGCCGCACATGCGACGATGGTCATTCCTGGCAACGAGATGCGGCCTGATGTAACTTGATCACCGTCAGTTGGCTGCGACGGCTTGCTAGGGAGTCTCAAAAGAAGAAGACTTGTGGCAGCAAAGACCACCGCGAGTATAGGCATCAATCGATTGGGATTCTGTAGCCAAGACAAGGATGCTGCGAACATGAATATGGACGGAATAATCGACTGTCCCGCCGCGCCATAGCCAAACGACTTGTCAGGATTGCGCGATCGAACAAGTGCAGCAATACCGAGAGATGCGGCAGGGCCGGATCCAAGTACCGACATTACAAGTCGAACGGCCATGAGTTGCGTCACCGACCCGATAAACAGGGTCATAATGGTGCCCAGAGCGAGCACAACCATGGATAAGATCGCAACAGGCCTCCACGCAACGCGCCTGATCCAAAAAGGGGCGGTCCCCGCAGCCAGGATGCCACCGGCACCTTCGATCCCTGCAAGGATGGAAAAGGTGCTTGCGTCGATAGGCATTCGCTCGTTCACCATTGCCGTCAAAACGGGAAATAGAAACGAGCTCATAGCGCTCATCGTAAAGAGCGCGACACCAGGGATGGCGGAAACGAATTCTGCGTCACCGCCGCGAAGGATCGCGATTTTCTCCTCCTGGGCATAATTCGTCATTATTTTACTCTTGCCTACGGCTGTTGTACCAATATGGCTGATTGAGCATGCCGTGTTCGATCCAGACGTGCTTGCTCTCCGTGTATGCGTCGAACCCCTCCTCGCCGAGTTCCCTCCCAATCCCGGCCTCGCGATATCCACCGAACGGAGCTGCCAGATTGTCCGGTAGCGGATTGTTGATCCACACTGTCCCGGCCCTCAGTTCCCTCGACGCTTTCATGGCCAATCCAAGATCGGCCACAAGAACATGCGCGCTGAGCCCGAAACGATTGTCATTCGCCAGAGCTATGCCTTCCTCAAAAGTTGAGATGGGTGCGACCGGCGCCACCGGGCCAAACACTTCACCTAGCCGATTGAGTGCTTCGTGGCCAAGCCCACGGATGAGGGTGGGTTGAAAGTATGCTCCGGAGCCATCTATTGTTTCGCCGCCGAGCAGGATCTCCGCGCCTTCCGCTCGCGCACGTCGACAATAGTCAACGATCCGGTTGCGATGGGTAGCGCTTGCCAATGGGCCGATGTCAGTCTCAGGATCGAGCGGATCGCCGACGCGAAGCTCTGCCATTCGAGCGGCCAGGCGCTCCATGAAGCGGTCTATGATTGTATCGCGGACGAAAAAGCGCTCTGCCGCGGTGCACACTTGGCCATTATTCGTGAACTTGGCGAACAGAGCGGCTTCCACGGCCAGCTCCAGATCGACATCATCCCAGACTATCATAGCGTCGTGGCCTGACATCTCCACGGAGCACCGCTTTGCGTCCTTGGCGCACAGCTCCAAAATCCGCTTTCCGATAGCAGAACTTCCGGTAAAGGCGATCTTGTCCACGCCGGGGCTGCATACAAGCGCTTCGCCAACCGCCGCACCGCCCTGCACCACTTGGTGGACTCCTTCCGGCAGTTCAAAAGGCTCCAGGAGCTGCGGAAGGGACAGCATCGTCTGCGGTGCCGTCTTGGCGATGAGACAGTTGCCTGCAGCCAGTGCCGGGGCAGCTTTCCACGCCCACAACAGCAATGGAAAGTTCCACGGCAAAATTGCGCCCACAACGCCAATCGGCTCTTTAAGGACCAAGCTGGTTGCATTGCCCGTCATCTGCGGCGCAACTCGCCCGCCTCTAGTGCGCGCCAGACTTGCGTAATAATCGAACACGTCGGCCGTTGCCCCGACCTCGAATAGCGATTCACCGATTGGTTTACCGCTCTCCAGCGTCAGCGTTCGTGCCACAGCGTCCAACTGCGAACGCATTTTTGCGGCGCAATTCTGCAGCATGTTCGCACGCTCGAAAGGACTGATGGCGGCCCAACGAGGAAATGCCTCCCGCGCGGCGGAGATGGCAGACGCTATATCGGCCGACGAGGCCGAGCGGATCTGAGCAAGGATGCGGTAGTCAGTCGGGCTCACGGCGTCGACTGTTTCCGACCGACAGAAAGACATCACGCCTCCTCCGCGGAGAGCATCGTCACGAAGATCTTTCGGGTTATTTCCATCGTATTCCAGACACCGCGCCAATTGCGCGGCACGAGGCATGTCTGACCGGATTTGACGTCGAGGATTTCACCGTCTGGGCTATCCAGTCGAATATGCCCTTCAAGAACCGTGAACAGTTCATCAGCGGGGTAGCGACTAATATTGATGAAGCCGGGCTGCCCGAGCCAAATTCCATAGTGAGCGCCCGCATTCCCCTGCAGCGGTTCCCCGGACCAGATTTCACACATCTGGTTGCCGGACATTAGGCCGGCCGGGAGTTCGTTTTCTTCGCTATATGACAACGCAGACGGTTCTACGAGCTTAGGATTCTCGGTTTTTTGCATGAAAAATTATCCTCAGCAGAGGAACACGGGTCCCGCCTGCTAGTTGAGTTACTCGAGGGATTCGCAGATGACGGCTTGCTAACCCGGCCCTTCAAAGGGCGGCAGGCTTCAATTGCAGCTTGCTTTTGGAGAGAAACGGCGGCGTCCGCGGCTTCTGTTCGAAAAGCTGGCTGCGTCGCGGCAATTCCCCTCCCAAGGAATTTTCATTTACGTCCCTCGTATACGCATAATTGAAAATCCTGTCAAGCGACTCACATATTCAGAAGAAGGAAGTGAGGCGCAAGAAGCCGGAGACCGTGCCGTCAAGGTCTTCGACCTTGTCGTAGTAGATTTCCGAGCGAATCTCGAGGTTGTTGACAGGCGTAAGTACGAGCGAGATTTCGGCCTCGTAGGCGGAGACCCCCGTCTTGCGGTCCGACAAGCCTTCATAAAAATCACTGAAGTACTGGCCACCCAACGATGCGCCGAAGATTGGCGTGAACTGATGGTAGTAGGATGCCAGAACTGACCACTCAGCCGCGCCGTTCCCACCGGTAATGGCCAAATAGGGTGCCCCGACGCCATAGACTACGTCCGCATCAGAATAGTAGGTGATGAGGCGCAACGAGCCGTTTCCACCCGGCGTATTCAATTGGAGGCCTGCCGACGCACCCCATCCGCTTGCGCCATCATAGTCATAGTCTTCGTCAAACCCGAACTTCGCCCAGACCCCGCCCCAGGCTTGATTATAGCTGAGGAGGCCAACGGCATCAGGGACATAGTTTGAAGAGTCGCCATCCTCCAGGGACAGCGTTGCGGCGAAGCTCTCGTCCGAGCCGATTGAATAGCTGATCAGATTTCGGAAAAAGTACCCATATGATAACCCTCCCCAGCTGTGCGAGCCCCACGAAGAAACGCCGCCGTTCTTTGTATCAACCCAGGCAGTTTCCAGATAACCAATGCGAAAGCCACCGAGATCCACAAAACCCTGTTCAAGATTGATGTCTGAACCCGAGGCTGGATCGATACTTGGTATGTCCGCCACCACGCGCATGCGACCGTGGAGCGTTCCCAATTCCGTTTCGGACCGCGCGTCCAACTGCAGGCGAACAGAAGTTGACATATGGGTTTGATCGCCAGGAAATGAGCCGTAGGTAAGGTAGTCGGGTGACGATCCTGGCCCGGAATAGCTGTCAGCTCCGACCTGACCCCAGACATAGCCCTCCAGCTTCAGGCAGGTTTCGGTTCCAGGAATGTAAAAGTACCCCGTCCCGTAAGTATCACAGACCCGTAGGTATCCCGATGTTTCCGGTTCACTTATGAGTATTGAGGAGTCCGCAGCGCAAGTATCGTTCAAGGCAACGAACGTCGTGGCAGCGCTCAGCAAAAAGCGTTTAATGTTCATGGGCTCCATCCCCCCGAATGTATGGCGTCACGCATGCGCAAGTGCTCTCGCATCGAGACGCCGTCGCGTTTCCATGTATTACTGTCTGTTGCGTGGTGTGGTTGGCCTTGCCGTCGACTAGGGCGCGGCCTTGACGCTGGCAAAGCCTTGTGGCGCGGTTTTCAGAACGCACTTATGTATGTTTGGGTGAGTCTGACCTTCTTGTGCTCACGACGGACACTCGGCCGATCTCGTACAGCCCCCTGCGTCCGAGTAGCTGAGTAGCCTGCATGAACTCCCTCCCCTCTTTTTTTGCATTTGGGCAATTCATTTAGGTCCGCAATAAGAATCTAATCGAATTTTCTGTCAAGTCCTCTTTCCGGAAATAAATGAAATTGCTGTATTGATGAGATGACCCGCCTGATTGCGGCAGTTATGGCAGCGGCTGGATGATTGGCGCAGCGAGCCTCGATTGGGTTCCGCCCTCTTCCTCCTCAAATCGGCGCGTGCGCTGCGGATCAGAACCCGCAAAACTCCGCGCTGACGCCGAGCAAACGGCTGCGCTAGTCGGCCGATCGGCCTTAGTCTGCAATTCAAGGATGCCTGCCGCAACGTTCTCGCGTCGAAGCCGAGGCGGACCGTTGGGCGACGCAATGTTGCGGATAATGGTGCTATTTCTAGCTGACGGCAGAATTTTTCTTCACTACACCTCTGTGTTCCACCACTGGCATCTAGTTTGTGTGACAATACCGTCGCGCAGCCTGTCCAAAAGCCGGGAACGCCTCTAAAACAAGAGGCGCCCGCAGTTCGCGGCGCGGGATGCAGCATAACGAGCGGGCGTTTGGAATGATGGGTGACGACAAGTACGAGATTGCGTCGGACTGGGTGGATGGCGAAACCAAAGCCCTTGAGGCACCACAGGACCATCGTGCCGAGTTGCGCCTGTGGCTGCGGCTCCTGACCTGCTCGACGCTGATAGAGAGCGAGGTTCGGCGGCGACTCCGGGAAGAGTTCGATTCCACCCTCCCCCGATTTGATCTGATGGCGCAGCTTGAGCGCGCGCCGGACGGGATGGTGCTGGGCGAAGTCTCCAAACGCATGATGGTCTCCCCCGGCAACATCACGGTTCTTGTGGGACGGCTGACCGAGAGCGGACACCTCAATCGCTCGACCCTCCCGACCGACCGCCGCGTGCAGATCATCGCTCTTACCCCCTTCGGCCGCGCCGAATTCGAGAAGATGGCAGCACGTCATGCCGACTGGATTTCAGAACTTTTTGCCGGCTTTCTGCCGAACGACGGCGGCGTGCTAATGGATGAGCTTGCCAAGCTCAAGCGCTCCATCATCGCCACAATCGCGCATGGAACCTGAGGCCACGCCTCCGCCCTCAGCTTTTTCCCGGTCTTCCGCGCGGCGCGCTTTGCCAGCTTCAAACAGGTCCAATGCGCAGGTTTGGCCTTCCTCACGCAAAACAATTTTAAGCTTGAAATTTCTCCCAAACGAGTCCACCCTGGACCTACAGTCTGGGGCACGCGCTCGCGGCCACCCTGACCGCGGCATACGCAACTGGACGTCGGGAGGAGAACAACATGCGGATCGTCTGTATCGGTGGCGGGGCAGCCGGCCTTTATTTTGCGCTACTCATGAAGCGCCAGCACCCTGAGCATCACATCACGGTTGTCGAGCGTAACCGCCCCTTCGACACGTTCGGCTGGGGCGTCGTCTTCTCGGATGCGACCATGCAATCAATGCGCCAGTGGGATCCGGCGACGGCCGAGGCGATCGAGATCGCCTTCAATCACTGGGACGACATCGAGCTGGTGTTCAAAGGCCGCAAGATCCGCACCACTGGCCACGGCTTCGTCGGCATCGGCCGCAAGAAGATGCTCAACATCCTGCAGGAGCGCTGCATCGAACTCGGCGTCGCGCTGGTGTTCGAGCGCGAGGTGCAGGGCGACGAGGAATTCCCCGACGCCGACCTGATCATCTCCTCCGACGGTATCAATTCGCGCATCCGCAACAAATACGCTGACGTCTTCAAGCCCGACTTGGTGGTGCGGCCCAACCGCTACATCTGGCTCGGCACCGACAAGCGCTTCGACGCGTTCACCTTCGATTTCCAGCGCACCGAGCACGGCTGGTTCCAGGCCCATATCTACCGTTTCGACGACAATACCTCGACCTTCATCGTCGAAACGACCGAAGACATATTCAGGGCGCACGGCATCGACGAGATGGATCAGGAGCAGTCCATCGCATTTTGCGAGAAGCTGTTTGCCGGAACGCTAGACGGCCACAAGCTGATGACCAATGCCGGCCACCTGCGCGGCTCGGCCTGGCTGAACTTTAACCGCCTGATCTGCGACAAGTGGAGCCACTTCAACGGCAACAGCCATGTCGTGCTGATGGGCGACAGTGCGCATACCGCCCATTTCGCCATCGGCTCGGGCACCAAGCTCGCCATCGACGACGCCATCGAGCTGACCCGCCAGTTCGACCTCATCGGCCACGACAAGGCCAACATCCCCGCCGTGCTCGAGGCCTATGAGGAAGTGCGCCGCGTCGATGTCGCCCGCATCCAGAACGCGGCGCGCAACGCCATGGAGTGGTTCGAGGTGGTCGGCACCCGCTATGCCGACACGCTGGAGCCGGAACAGTTCATGTATTCGATGCTAACCCGCTCGCAGCGCATCAGCCACGAGAACCTTCGCCTGCGCGACAAGGACTGGCTGGAAGGCTTCGAACGCTGGTTCGCCGAGCGCGCCGGCGTGGAGCCTGCGCCCAACGGCGCCGTGCCGCCACCGATGTTCACGCCCTATACCATTCGCGGGCTGACACTGAAAAACCGCATCGTGATGTCGCCGATGGCAATGTATTCGGCGACCGACGGCCTGCCGAACGATTTCCACCTCGTCCATATCGGCTCGCGCGCCATGGGCGGTGCAGCGCTGGTCTTCCCCGAGATGACCTGCGTGTCACCCGATGCGCGGATCACCCCCGGCTGCCTCGGCCTCTGGAACGACGAACAGGCCACCGCTTTCAAGCGCCTGGTCGATTTCGTCCACCACCAGACACCGGCCAAGATCGGCATCCAGCTCGGCCATGCCGGCCGCAAGGGCTCGACCAAGGTTGCCTGGGAAGGCGTCGACCAGCCGGTCACCGAAGGCGGTTGGCCGCTGATCTCGGCCTCGGCGCTGCCCTATCTCAAGAATTCCGACACTCCGCGCGCCATGACCCGCGAGGACATGGACCGCGTGCTCGCCGATTTCGTCAGCGCCACGGAGCGCGCCCGCGATCTCGACTTCGACATCCTCGAACTGCACGCCGCCCACGGCTATCTGCTTTCGTCCTTCCTATCGCCGCTGACCAATCTGCGCGACGACGAATATGGCGGCAGCCACGAGAACCGAGCCCGCTATCCACTCGAGGTGTTTCGCACCATCCGCGCCGTCTGGCCACAGGACCGGCCGATCTCGGTGCGCCTGTCGACGCATGACTGGTATGAGGGCGGCAATACGCCCGAGGATGCAGCGATTTTCGCCCAGATGTTCAAGGATACCGGCGCCGACATGATCGACTGCTCGTCGGGCCAGGTGGTAAAGGAGGAAAAGCCGGTCTACGGCCGCCTGTTCCAGACGCCCTTCTCCGACAAGATCCGCAACGAGATCCAGGTGCCGACGATTGCCGTGGGCGCGATCTCGGAGGCCGACCACGCCAACTCGATCATCGCCGCCGGGCGCGCCGATCTCTGCGCCGTCGCCCGTCCGCATCTGGCCGACCCGTCCTTCGTCATGCATGAGGCGGCAAAGATCGGTTATGCCGAACAAGTCTGGCCGAAGCAGTATCACTCGGCCAGGGCGCAATATGTGAACAACCTCGCCCGCGCTGCGGTACCTGCGCCCACCGGCAAGGCATGAGCATGCGCCACGCTCTCGTCACCGGTGCCGGCAGCGGCATCGGCAAAGCCATCGCACTTGCGCTTGCGGCCAACGGCCGCCGCGTCAGCCTGTGCGGCCGGCGGGTCGGCCCGCTCGAGGCCGTGCGTGAGGAAATCGCCAGCTCGGGCGGCGAAGCCGTCGTGCTAGACGGGTTCGACGTCACCGATCCCGCCTCGGTCGAGTCTGGCATCGCCAGGGCGATCAAACGCTTCGGCGACATCGCCGTGCTGGTAAACTGCGCGGGCGAGGCCCCCTCGGCGCCGTTCGAGAAGACCGACCTCGCGCTTTGGAACAGGGCCATCGGCATCAACCTGACCGGCGCCTTTCTGGTCACCCAGGCAGCGCTTGCCTCGGTCAAGCGCGCCGGCAACGGCCGCATCGTCAATGTTGCGAGCACTGCCGGCCTCACCGGCTATGCCTATGTGTCTGCCTATTGCGCCTCCAAGCATGGTGTCGTCGGGTTGACCCGCGCGCTGGCGCTGGAGCTCGCCCGCACCGACGTCACCGTCAATGCGGTCTGCCCCGGCTTCACCGACACGCCGCTGCTCGACGGCGCCGTCGAGACTATCACCGGCAAGACCGGCCGTTCGGCCGACGAGGCGCGCGCCGCGCTCGCCCGCGCCAACCCGCAGGGGCGGCTGGTGACGCCACAGGAAGTGGCCGACACCGTGCTCTGGCTCGCCTCGGAACGGGCAACCGCAATCACAGGTCAGGCGATCCCCGTCGCCGGCGGCGAAGTTTTGGGAGGATGACGATGACGAACCCCATGCAGGCGAAGAAGCGTCCGTTCAAGAACCACAAGGCGAAGCACTTCCTGTTCGATGCGGATGCCGACGGCCGCGTCGCCACCATCACGCTCAATCGCCCCGACAAGAAGAACCCGCTGACCTTCGAGAGCTACGAGGAGCTGACCGACCTGTTTCGCTCCCTCGGCCGCGCCAGCGACGTGCGCGCCGTGGTCCTCACCGGTGCCGAGAATAACTTCTCGTCGGGCGGCGACGTGTTCGAGATCATCGAGCCGCTGACGCGCATGTCGATGCCCGACCTGCTCGACTTCACTCGCATGACCGGCGACCTGGTGCGCCAGATCCGCGCCTGCCCGCAGCCGGTCATCGCCGCCATTGACGGCATCTGCGCCGGTGCCGGCGCGATTCTGGCCATGGCGGCGGATTTCCGCGTCGCCACCCCCGAATCCAAGACCGCCTTCCTGTTCACCCGCGTCGGCCTCGCCGGCGCCGACATGGGTGCCTGCGGCATCCTTCCGCGCATCATTGGCCAGGGCCGCGCGAGCGAACTGCTGTTCACCGGCCGCGTCATGACTTCGTCCGAGGGCCATGCCTGGGGCTTCTACAATGCCCTGCACGAACGCGAGGCGCTGCTGGCCGAAGCCCAGAAATTCGCCCGCACCATCGCCGATGGTCCCTGGTTCGCCCATGCCATGACGAAAAAAATGCTCGACCAGGAATGGGCGATGGGCATTGACCAGTTGATCGAGGCGGAAGCGCAGGCCCAGGCGATCTGCATGGCGACCGGCGATTTCCGTCGCGCCTTCGAGGCGTTTGCCGCCAAGACGAAACCCGTCTTCGAGGGGAACTGACCATGCACACCACAGCGCAGGCGCCGACCCGCGACCATCTCGACTGGCCGTTCTTCGACGAAAGCCACCGCACGCTTGCGGCCGAAATCGACGCCTTCATCGCCGGCGGCGGTCTTGGCGACGTCGATCACGACAATGTCGATGCCGCCTGCCGGCAGCTGGTTTCCGCCCTCGGCAAGGCCGGCCTGCTCCGCCATTGCGTGCCGAAGGCGTTCGGCGGTGCCAGCGAGGAGATCGACAGCCGGGCGCTTTGCCTGCTGCGCGAAACGCTCGCCTATGCCGACGGCCTTGCGGATTTCGCCTTCGCCATGCAGGGGCTCGGCACGGGCGCGATCAGCCTTTCCGGTTCGCAGGCGCTGAAGGAGATGGCCCTGCCGAAGGTCGCCAGCGGCGAATGGATATCAGCCTTCGCCCTTTCCGAACCCGATGCCGGATCGGATGTCGCAGCCATGGCCTGCGCTGCCCGGCGCGACGGCGACGATTTCATTCTCGACGGCGAAAAAACCTGGATTTCGAACGGCGGCATCGCCGATATCTACACCGTCTTTGCCCGCACCGGCGAAGCGCCCGGCACGCGCGGCATCTCGGCTTTCGTCGTCTTTGCCGATACGCCCGGCTTCACGATCGCCGAACGGATCGAAACGATTGCGCCGCACCCGCTTGCCCGCATCCGTTTCGATAATTGCCGCGTTCCGGCTTCGCAGCTTCTCGGCAGCCCGGGCGAAGGTTTTAAGATCGCCATGCGCACGCTCGACATTTTCCGCCCCTCGGTCGCCGCCGCCGCCACCGGCTTTGCCCGCCGGGCGCTGGACGAAGCCGTCGCCCACGCCAAAAGCCGGAAGATGTTCGGCGCGACGCTTTCCGACCTGCCGACCGCGCAAAGCACGCTCGGCGAGATGGCGACCGCTATCGACGCCGCGGCGCTGCTGACCTGCCGCACGGCGTGGTCGCGCGATGTGCAGAAGCAACCGACGACGCGAGAAGCCGCCATGGCCAAGATGACGGCGACGGAAAACGCGCAATGGGTCATCGACCAGGCCCTGCAGCTCTTCGGCGGACGGGGCGTTCGCTGCGGCGAGATCACCGAGCGGCTCTATCGCGAGATCCGCGCGCTACGCATCTACGAGGGCGCGACGGAAGTTCAGAAACTCATCATCGGCCGCGAGCTGATGAAGGCACGATAACGGGAGAGTTCGTGATGCATGGTTCGAAAGCGTCGTTCGATTGGCAGGACCCATTCGATCTGGATGCGCAGCTGACGGAAGAGGAGCGCATGGTGCGCCACACCGCCCGCGGCTATGCCGAGGACCGGCTGCAGCCCCGCGTGCAGGAGGCTTTCCGGCACGAAAAGACCGATCCCTCGATCTTCGCCGAGATGGGCGAACTCGGCCTGCTCGGCCCGACCGTCAGCGAAGAGTATGGCGGCGCAGGGCTGAACTACGTTTCCTACGGCCTGATCGCCCGCGAAATCGAGCGCATCGACAGCGGTTATCGCTCGATGATGAGCGTGCAGTCCTCGCTGGTGATCGTGCCGATCTACACCTTCGGCAGCGAGGCGCAGAAGCGCAAATACCTGCCGCCGCTGATCGCCGGAACGAAGATCGGCTGCTTCGGTCTGACCGAGCCCGACCATGGCTCCGATCCCGGCTCGATGCTGACCCGCGCCAAGAAGGTTGATGGCGGCTATCTCCTCAGCGGCTCCAAGACCTGGATTTCCAATTCGCCGATCGCCGATATCTTCGTCGTCTGGGCAAAGACGCCGGATGGCCTGATCCGCGGCTTCATCCTCGAAAAGGGATGGAAGGGACTGAGCGCACCGGCGATCCACGGCAAAGTGGGCCTGCGCGCCTCGATCACCGGCCAGATCGTCATGGACGACGTCTTCGTGCCGGAAGAAAACCTGCTGCCTGATGTCAGCGGACTGAAGGGCCCGTTCACCTGCCTCAACTCCGCCCGCTTCGGTATCGCCTGGGGCGCGCTGGGAGCTGCCGAATCCTGCTATCAGACGGCGCGCCAATATGTCATCGACCGCAAACAGTTCGGCCGACCGCTCGCGGCCAACCAGCTGATCCAGAAGAAGCTCGCCGACATGGCGACGGAAATCAGCCTCGGCCTGCAGGCCTGCCTACGCCTCGGCCGCATGAAGGACGAGGGCAATCCACCGGTCGAGCTGACCTCGATCGTCAAGCGCAACTCCTGCGGCAAGGCGCTGGACATCGCCCGCGCCGCTCGCGACATGCTCGGCGGCAACGGCATATCGGACGAATTCCCGATCGCCCGCCACCTCGTCAACCTCGAAGTGGTCAACACCTATGAGGGCACGCACGACATCCATGCGCTGATCCTCGGCCGCGCCATCACCGGCATCGCCGCTTTCGCGAATTGAGGTGCAGCGGTGTTCAAGACGAAAAAGCCGCTGCGGTTCGGAGATTGCGATCCTTCCGGCATCGCCTATTTCCCTTCTTATCTCCACATTCTCGTCGGGGTGCTGGAAGAGTTCTTCACCACGCTCGGCTTTCCGTGGCGGGCGATGAACGATGTGCGGCGGATGAGCGTGCCAACGGTGCGCCTCGACCTCACCTTCAAAAACCCCGGCATTCAGGGCGACGAACTAGACTTCGCGCTGGCTGTGCGCGCCATCGGCCGTTCGTCGCTCGATCTGGAGCATACCGTTTCGCGCGGCGACACCCTGCTCTGGGCGGCAAAGCACCGCATCGTCGCCACCTCGCTCGACACGAATACTTCGCTTGCCTGGCCGGACGACATTCGCGACGCCCTCACCCAACATCTGGAGACGCCACATGCACACGATCCTGCAACCTGAAGGCTGGGCGAAGCCCATTGGCTATTCCAACGGCGTGGCGGCGAGTGGCCGCACGTTCTTCGTCGGCGGCCAGATCGGCTGGAACGAAAACTCCGAGTTCGAGACCGATGATTTCGTCGAGCAGGTGCGCCAGACGCTGAAGAACGTCGTCGCCGTGCTCGCCGCCGGCGGCGCAGAACCGCACCACATCACCACCATGACCTGGTACTTCACCGACAAGCAGGAATATCTCGAGAACCTCCGTGGCATCGGCCAGGCCTATCGCGAAACCATCGGCCGGCACTATCCCGCCATGGCGGCGATGCAGGTGGTGGCGCTGGTCGAGGATCGCGCCAAGATCGAAATCCAGGCCACCGCGGTCGTTCCCGAATAGGCGCTAGCGATGCGATTTTCCGAGAGCGTTTCCGCCCGCCTGGAAGACGGCGTGCTCGTCGTCACCATCGATAACCCGCCGGTCAATGCGCTGTCGGCGCATGTGCGGTCCGGGCTGATCGCCGCGCTGAACCATGCCGCCGATGCTTCTGAAGTCGCCGGGCTCGTGATCGCGGGTACGGGCCGCACCTTTATCGGCGGGGCCGACATCAGGGAATTCGGCGCGCCCCCGGTCGAGCCGTTGCTTCCCGAGGTGATCGACCGGATCGAGGCTTTCGCCAAGCCGGTGATTTGCGCGGTGAACGGCGCCGCCCTTGGCGGCGGCTGCGAGGTCGCGCTTGCCTGCCACGGTCGCATTGCCGGCGAGACCGCCTCCTTCGGCCTGCCGGAGGTGAAACTGGGCCTCGTTCCCGGCGCGGGCGGCACCCAGCGTCTGCCGCGCCTCATCGGTCTGGTCGCCGCCATCGACCTCATCGGTACCGGCCGCATTATCAAGGCCCCTGAAGCCGTTACGCTCGGTCTTGCAGATGCTGTTGCGGCCGATCCTCTTGCTGCGGGCGTTGCCGCGGTGCAGCGGTCCGTCGGGCAGACGCTTCGCCGGACCGGATCGCTCGAGGCTCCGCCGGCGGACGAAGATGCGGTCGGCGCGGCAGAGGCAAAGGTGCTGGCGAAAAGCCGCGGCCAGTCCGCACCCGCCGAGGCCGTCCGCCTCGTCCGGGCGGCAGGCCGGCTCGGTCTCGAAGCAGGACTGGCGGAGGAACGCGCCACCTTCCTGCGACTGCGCGATTCCGCGGAATCCGCCGCCCTGCGGCACGTTTTCTTCGCCGAGCGTTCTGCCGGCAAGGTCGACACGCTCGACGGTGTCGCGTCGCGGCGGATCGAGACCGTCGGCATCGTCGGCACCGGCTTGATGGGCTCCGGCATTGCCGTTTCTGCGCTGACGAGCGGCCACCGCGTCATCGCGCTCGAACAGACGCCGGAGGCCGCCGCCGCTGGACGCAGCCGCATCGCTGGCCTTCTCGACAAGGCGGTCCAGTCGAAGCGCCTGACCGAGGAGGCGCAGTCTGCCTGCCTCGCCCGGCTCGAAACGACTGCCGAAGCGGCGGACATGGCTGCCACCGACCTCGTCATCGAGGCCGTCTTCGACGATCTTGCTGTCAAGACCGACCTCTTCCGCAGGCTCGACGGCATCGTCCCGCCCACCACCATTCTCGCGACCAACACAAGCTATCTCGATCCCGATGCGATCGCCGCAGCGACGGCCGATCCCTCCCGCGTGGTGGGCCTGCATTTCTTCTCGCCCGCCAATGTCATGCGACTGGTGGAAGTCGTCGACTGCGCGAAGACCGCGCCCGACGTGCTGGCAAGCGCACTTGCCTTCGTCAAACGGCTCGGCAAGCTTCCTGTCGTCAGCGGCGTCACCGAAGGCTTTATCGGCAACCGCATCTTCTCCGCCTATCGGCGGGAGGCGGAGTTCATGGTCGAGGATGGCGCCCTGCCGCACGAAGTCGACGCGGCCCTGGAAGCCTATGGCTTCCCGATGGGCATCTTCGCCGTCAACGACATGGCGGGGCTGGAGATCGCCTGGGCGCGCCGCAAGCGGCAGGCAGCAACCCGTAACCCCGGCGAACGCTATGTCGAGATTGCCGACAGGCTTTGCGAGGCCGGTCGCCTCGGCCGCAAGACCGGTCGTGGCTGGTATGCCTATCCCGATGGCGCCCGCACGGTCGATCCCGAAGTTACGGCGATCATCGAGGCGGCACGCGCGGCGAAAGGCATCGTCCCCCGCAGTTTCACGGCCGAGGAGATCGCCGACCGGCTGCTCAAGGCGATGGTCGACGAGGGAGCGGCACTGCTTGCCGAGGGCATTGCCGCGCGTCCCGGCGATATCGATCTGGTGATGATCAACGGCTACGGTTTTCCTGCGCACAAGGGCGGGCCGATGTTCGCCGCGCAACGAAACAAGGAATAGACGGCATGAACGAAGCCTATATCATCGGCGGCGTCCGCACGCCGATCGGCCGCTACGCCGGCGCGCTTGCGACCGTACGGCCTGACGACCTCGCCGCCCATGCCATCCGCGAAGCTATGGCCCGTGTCGCCTCCTTGCCCGCTGACGCGATCGATGAAGTCGTTCTCGGCTGCGCCAACCAAGCGGGCGAGGACAATCGCAATGTAGCCCGCATGGCGGCGCTGCTTGCCGGCCTGCCGGAAACCGTGCCCGGCACCACGATCAACCGGCTCTGCGGTTCAGGGCTCGATGCGGTCGGTTATGCGGCCCGCGCCATCCGGCTTGGCGAGGCGGATATCGTGATCGCCGGCGGCGTCGAGAGCATGTCGCGCGCGCCCTTCGTCCTGCCGAAATCGACGACCCCCTTCCAGCGCAGCGCCGAAATCCATGACACGACGATCGGCTGGCGCTTCGTCAACCCGCTGATGGAACAGCGCTATGGCATCGACTCGATGCCGGAGACGGCCGAGAACGTCGCAGCCGAGTTTGCCATCTCGCGCGCCGATCAGGATGCCTTTGCCCTGCGCAGCCAGGCCCGGGCAGCGGCGGCGCAGAGGAACGGACGCCTCGCCCGCGAGATCGCCCCCTACGCGATCAAGGGACGCAAGGGCGAGACGACACTGGTCGAAAAGGACGAGCATCCGCGCGAGACCACCATCGAGAAGCTCGCGAGCCTGCCGACGCCCTTCCGCGCCGATGGCTCGGTTACAGCTGGCAACGCCTCAGGGGTCAATGACGGGGCAGCGGCCCTCATTCTGGCGTCCGGACGGGCGGTCCAGCGCCATGGCCTCGCACCGCTCGCCCGGGTCGAGGGGCTCGCGACGACCGGCGTTCCGCCCCGCATCATGGGCATCGGGCCGGTCTCCGCCACCCAAAAGCTGCTGGAGCGCCACGGCCTCCTTATCGGCGACATCGACATTGTGGAACTGAACGAAGCCTTTGCAGCGCAGGCGCTTGCCTGCTTGCGGCAGCTTGGGCTTGCTGACGACGCCGCGCACGTCAACCCCAATGGTGGTGCCATCGCGCTTGGCCATCCGCTCGGCATGTCCGGTGCGCGTCTTGCGCTGACGGCGGCGCTGGAACTCGATGTGACCGGTGCTCGCCGGGCGCTTGCCACAATGTGCATCGGCGTCGGACAGGGCATCTCGCTGCTACTGACGCGGCCTTAGCCTTCCCGCAGCCAGGGCAGCTCACGTGGCGAGCCGGACGAGGCGCGCCACGCGGGCGGCGCGTCTTCGCCGGCTGCGGGCGCGGGGCAAACGCCCCGCACAAGGCTACGCTCGGCCGACCGGCGCAAACGAGAATCCGAGCTCGACGGGCATCCAGGCGATCATACTCCGCATCTGGACGGCCTCTTGCTCCACACAACTTTTGGCCGGTTTTTGGAAGTTCAGCGCGGACCTTCCTCGCGATAGAATTCGGTCCGCGCGTCACAGTGGTCGCGCAGGCAACGGCAATGCCGACAGAACAACTTTAGGCTTGAAATAATTTTTGACTGATGCAATGCTTCCTATGTTCAGCGCGGCGGTGGAGGTCTTCGCTGTGCCCATCACGACAGATGACACCGCCCGCGCGACCAGTTTGACGGTCGGCGCATGCGCGTCTGCAACGAATCTCGCCGGCTTTTAAAACGCCTGGACAACAGGCAGCACGCAATAGGGGAATAGCCGCCACATGCTTGGAAAAACCGCACATATCGATACGTTCACCCGCGACAACCTGCCGCCACCGGAAGAATGGCCGGATTTCCTGCTCGACGGTTTCGACTATCCCGAACATCTGAATGCCGCCGTCGAACTGACGGACGCCATGGTAGCCAAGGGCTTCAGCGACCACACGGCTCTGATAGGCAATGGGCGCCGGCGGACCTACAAGGAACTCTCCGACTGGACGAACCGGTTGGCGCACGCGCTCGTTGAGAACTACGGTGTCCAGCCGGGTAACCGCGTCCTCATCCGCTCGGCCAACAATCCGGCCATGGTCGCCTGCTGGCTCGCCGCCACGAAGGTGGGCGCCGTTGTTGTCAACACCATGCCGATGCTGCGCGCCGGGGAATTGACCAAGATTGTCGACAAGGCTGAAATCAGCCTGGCGCTTTGCGATACTCGGCTGATGGACGAAATGGTCACCTGCGCCAAGGACAGCCGCTATCTCAAGCAGGTCGTCGGCTTCGACGGCACCGCCAACCACGACGCTGAACTCGACCGCGTCGCGCTCAACAAGCCGGTCACCTTTGAGGCCGTGCGGACAGGTCGCGATGACGTGGCGCTGCTCGGCTTCACTTCGGGCACGACCGGTGAGCCGAAGGCCACCATGCATTTTCACCGCGACTTGATGGCGATTGCTGATGGCTATGCGAAGGAGGTCCTCGGCGTGACGCCGGACGATGTCTTCGTCGGCTCGCCGCCGCTCGCCTTTACCTTCGGCCTCGGCGGGCTTGCTGTCTTCCCTTTGCGCTTCGGTGCGGCCGCCACGCTTCTCGAACAGGCGTCACCGACGATGATGGTGGAGATCATCGAGACCTACAAGGCGACGATCTCGTTTACGGCGCCAACCGCCTACCGTGCCATGCTGAAAGCGATGGATGCGGGCGCGGACCTCTCTTCGCTACGCGTTGCCATCTCGGCGGGCGAGACATTGCCCGGCCCCATTTTCGAGGAGTGGACGGAAAAGACAGGCAAGCCGATCCTCGACGGCATCGGCGCCACGGAAATGCTGCACATCTTCATCTCCAATCGTTTCGAGGATCGCAAGGCTGCCTCGACCGGCAAACCCGTCAACGGCTACGAGGCGCGGATCGTCGATGACGAGATGCGCGAAGTGCCGCGCGGCACGGTCGGCCGGCTTGCAGTGCGGGGGCCCACAGGCTGCCGTTACATGGCCGATGCCCGCCAGCGCGAATATGTGCGGGATGGCTGGAACCTCAGCGGCGACGCCTTCCTGCAAGACGAGGACGGATTCTTCCATTTTGCCGCCCGGTTGGACGACATGATCGTCAGCGCCGGCTACAACATCGCCGGCCCGGAGGTCGAAGCCGCCCTGATCGCACATCCCGAAGTCAACGAATGTGCCGTAGTCGGCGCACCCGATGTCGAACGCGGCCAAATCGTTGAGGCTTACGTCGTGTTGGCATCGGGCGTACCAGCAGACGAAGTGACGATCAAGCGCTTGCAGGATCACGTGAAGGCGACGATCGCGCCATATAAATACCCGCGCTCGGTGAAGTTCTTGGACAGGCTCCCAAAGACAGTAACGGGCAAAATACAGCGGTTCCGGTTGCGGTCAGCGAACTGAGAAGGGCACCGAGCGCTGGTGCATCGGTCGAAGCAGCCGGATTTCGATCCGTGATGGTGGGGCTATGCGGGTCCGAGAACTGACCCTGTGGGCCAGGCTCTGGGCCGAGATCGCACGGCAGATGCAATTTCTTTCTAGGTATTTTGTATCTTGCCGGCGATCTTTCGCCTTGAAGGGATTCGAGCTGCGGACCACCCGCAGTGAATAGCTATGTCCCCACCAATTATTCTATCTTCGTTGCTCGCCGGCACCGGCAGTTCCCTTCGATCCATTATGCGACTTTCGAAGACCAAAACCAGAACATCCATGCGAGAGAACACGGATTTGCGCCATCAACGGACGCTAGCCTTGGCTTGAGTGGTGGACCGATTTGGGGCCGGCAGCGGACTGGCAGCTTCTCGAGAGCGACATCAGGAAAGCACACATACGTTTGCGTTCGAAATAGCCAGCATGTTCGAATCCTGTCGGAGCCGCCCCACCCATCACCAGCCACTCCAGTACCTTCTGTCTTTCGTCTTCTCGCCGCTCACGCACGCTGGTATGCGGCGGAGATGGCTTCAAACTTGACGGCTTGCCAACGCGCGTAGTCCCACAGCAGCGTCGGCGATACGAAAAGGTCACCGCGATTGCCGGGAAGCCCCCAGGTGAGCAAACCCTGCGCGCGTGCACGGGCAAAAACCCTCTGGACATGCCCCCGTGACAGCGTGTGCCGGGTGGATACCTCGCTGGCATGAAGCGGTCCAAGGCAAACCGGTTCGTCCGCGTTCTGCAAGTCCGTGGGTAATCGGCAGATCAGTTCATGGAGGATATTGCTTCCCGATTCCGTACGAACGAAAAGATCCACGCTCGCCGGCGGGCAGGCCCAGGCGGGATCGAAAATGAGAGACTGGATCGCCATCGGATGGATGCGGGCGAGGAGGCTCGGTTCATCGGCTAGCCGGGCTGCACGGACGCCGCCGTCCAGTCGGTCCAGGGCGGCAAGGTGGCTTTCCAGCCAATGGCGGATCAGGGTTTGGCCATAAGCGCTCAGTTGGAGAGGCTTGACGCGCCTGTCCCGGCTTTCCTGCGCTACGAGCAATCCGTAAGCGCGCATTTCCGCCAGATGCGCGGTCAGCGTGTTCTTGCTGAAGACCGGCTGTCCCGCGAAGATATCGATCAACGCCCCCGCAGTCAGGGGTGGGCATGACACGTCATTCTCCCGCTTGAAATGAAGGGCGACGATCGCTTGCGTGATCAACCACTTTTGCATGCTAGCGACGTAGCGCACCACGCGCGGCGCTATGTCGTGCATTGCGAGCAGCTCGACCGCCGCATCGCGAATGACTGCAATGGATGCGGCTCCCTCGCCCAGGATCAGGGTATTGGATTCATCTTTTCGTGCCAAAGGCCGAATTGTCATTCTCTCTCGCGCCATGCGCCATCTAATCTTTCGGGTATTTCTACCGGTCCACCATCGCATCGTTATGTCGCGGCATCATGAATGTGAATCAATTTTGGGTCCATCCGCTCACGGTCCGGTTCTTGTGTTGATCCTGCCTGCATCCACTGGTTATGAGGAAACAGGTTCTGAGGACATTCCATGAAATCAGCTATTTACCGCCTTCGGGCACCGCCATCGCATTGCTGATGTGAAGCAGCCCCGAATGTCGACGGGCAAAGCACACCCTCATCATTCGGGCACCTGACAGAAAAATCCCCACTCTTCAGGCGGCGACGCGACTGCGACGTCCGCCTTCGATGCCGCGTGGCCTGCAAACGCTCGTGCCGCGCATTCGATAAGAATCTTAGGAGGCACTGACATGAGCACGTTTGCCGAAATCCAGTCCAAGATCCAACCCGGCCTGCCCTCGCAGGAAATCAATCTGGGCGACAACAGGGCAAGCCTTACCCTCGCACAGGCGGAGCTTCTCGTTTCGCAGGGCGTGGTGTTCGCCGGTAACGACGTGATTTCGATCAAGGACCTCGCAGGCAGCATCGAGGAACTGAGCACTGCGCGCATCGCCGCGCTTAAATCGCTGGGGGCATCGCATGTTATGGCGACGGGCGGCGTCCTTTCCCTCAGCCTGGATCAGATCAATGCCCTTGCTGCAAGCGACATCACCGTCGGGTCTCAATACGAAACGATGAGCGCAGCAACGTCCGGTGATGTGCTGGTCGGCCGCGGATTCGGAATGGGCATAGGCGAATCCATCGTGGCGCTGGCCGATGGGTCCTACGTCGTCGTCTTCCGGGCACCCACGGACGAAGGCGTCGGTCGCAATATCTATGCCCAGCACTTCGACGCCTATGGCAAAGCACTAGGAGCCGTTACGCGCGTGAGCGGGACGGAGCTGACGAACGAATCGCAGGCGACCGTGGCTAGGCTAGCCGACGGAGGATATGTCGTCGTCTGGTCACACAGCAGCACGTCGATTTACGCGCAAAGGTTCGATGCGGACGGCGATGCCCTCGGCGGGCCAACCCAGTTGTCGACAGCCTTGCGGAACTACGTACCGAACGTGATCGGTCTTACCGATGGCGGCTACCTGATCACCGCCTATCAAAATAACGGGTCTGGCTACGCGCTTACGTCTATGCGCTACGATGCCAATGGCCAGCCGCTCGGCAGTCTCCAGAGCCTCACACCCGTAGTCGATCTGTATATTTCCCCTTACGAAGAGGGGGTGAAGCTCGCGGACAGCGTGGAGATGTCCGATGGCCGGGTCATGATCATCTGGAGCGCGTCGGACAGCGGTGGGCGTGGGCTTGCCGCGCAGATCATCGACGCCAACGGTGCGAAGGTGGGAGACGCCTTCTTCATTACCACCCAGACGGAAATGCCCCAGCAGATGCCCTCCATCGCCTCTCTTGCAGACGGGCGTTTTGCCGTGACGTGGATCAGCCAATCCTCCGAAGATGCGATCGCCGTCCAACTCTTCGACGGTGAGGGCAACAAGTTCGGCTCCGAAATAACCATCAATTCCAGCAATTTAGCGCAGGATCCTCCGAAGATAACCGCGCTGGAAAACGGTCGTTATGTCATTACCTGGGCATGGTTTGGTCAGGACAATCCGAATGCGACATCCGGTCAGCACGGCGGCGTCTATTCGCAGATTATCGATGCCGACGGCACGAAGATCGGCGCGGTCTCGCTTGTCAACACGACGGTTGTCGGCGATCAATTCGACCCGCAGATCGTCGCGCTCGCCGGGGGCGGATATGTGGTCGTCTGGTCGGAGCACGTCGATACCAGCGGTGATCTATACGAGATCAACGCGCAGGTTTTCAGCGCCGATGGCAGCAAGGTCGGCCAGGAACTGGAAATCAACGCCAACGAAGCCAATATCCAGTGGTTCCAGAAAATCACAGCATTGGCCGGCGGCGGCTTTGCCATCACGTGGTACGACAACAACGACGGAAAATACTACACACGGACCTTTCAACACGACACAGAGCAGGCGACCCTGAACGGCACGGCGTCGGCGATTTCTGCACTCACCGTTTCCGAGGTGGCGCACCTTCGTGAGCTGCATATTGACACCATAACGATTTCCGATGGTGGCGGTGTCACGCTTTCGAAGGCAGTCGCGGCCGACCTCATCGATATTTCCGGCTTCCAGATCACCGGTGCCAGCGGCGTTGTGGTTGGCGGCACGGGCGCGGCGCTGGACGACTTTTCCGTTGCCGACATCGCCAAGCTCAAGACCCTTGGCGTGACCGGTCTAGACGCCAGCGACAACAAGGTCACGCTGTCGCTCGACCAGGCCATGGCCTATGTCGGCGCGGGCATCACGCTGGCCAGCGGCGATGCGGCAACGGTCGAGATGACATTCCTTCAGTTGGTGACGCTGGACAGCAATCTTGCCGCGTTGGCCGCCTTCGGCATGAAGATCATCGACCTCTTAGAGAATGAGATCACACTCCCTCTGGGTGGATACCGCTATCTCGACAGTATCGGCGTGCGCTTTGCGGCATCGGATGTGCTGACGCTGACCGACTACAAGTTCAACATCGTCAATCTGACCGTGGCGCAAATCGCCGAATTGGCCGAATGGGGCATCACGAAAATCGATACCAATGTCGCGGAAACGGAACCGGCCGTTCTCTCATTGGCGCAGGTGAAGGCTTTCGCTGCCGGCGGGATCAGCTTCGCCGCGGACGAACTGGTTCATCTCTCCGACAGCGTCACGGCGCTGTCCGGCCTCAGCGCCGGCGACATCGCCGATCTCGCGACTGTCGGCGTTTCCAAGGTGATCGCCGAGCAGGGATTCGCGATTACCACCGCGCAGTTCGCTGCCTTTGCGCAACACGGTGTGCGCATTGAGGTCCCCGCCAACGCCACGGTTTCGATCCGTGACACCGGTGCAAACTTCGCAGCGCTTGAGGCTGGTCAAATCGCCAAGCTTTCCATCTTTGGCCTCACGACGCTCGACGCGACCGACAACAAGGTCGTGCTCTCCACGGCTGCAATCAAGGCATACCATCTTGCGAATGCCCGCTTCTCCAGCGAAGACCGAGTCTTGCTCGGTGTGACGACCGCGTCCCTGTCGGCAACGAGTTCCGACGATCTGCTCAGAGCGAAAGTTTTTGGAACGGCCGCTATTACGACAGCTGAATCCGTTCTGGACCTCACTGTCGCGACTGCAGAGAAGGTTAGAAGCGCCGACTTGCCGTTGGATTCGGATTTCATTGCACGTCTCGCTGATACGGCCTCAAATCTCCTCGCCGCTTCTTATGCTGATCTTTCTACCTACCGGCCCTTTGGGATTGATGTCATCCGGCTGGCCGATACCGGTAGCGTCATCGCGGGCCTTTCCATCGCCAATATTACGGCCCTCTCCAACAAGGGTGTCAGCGAGGTCGATGTCACGAACGGTGCCATCACACTCAGTCTTGCACTGGCGAAAGAATTCGCCGCACGTCAAATCGTCTTCGACGATGCGGATATGGTTTCGGTCAGCGCATTGTCGGCGACATTCATCGACCCCGATGCGCATGACCTCAATGGGTTGACGGCCATCAACATCGACAGGATCGATGCGTCGGATAATACGCTAACGCTCACGCTTGCCGCTGCCCGGACATATGTGAACGCCGGGATCGGCTTCACTGCCTCCGACGCCGTTGCCGTCAAAATGGGCTATGCCGAGGCTCAGACGCTCGTCAAGGCAACGGGCGATGCCCTCCATTCGGCGGGCGTCGACCGCATCGAAGTCGAGATGACGGCCAAGGAACTGGCCTCGCTTACCTTCAATCAGCTGAAGGCCCTTGTCGCCGCCGGCGTCGATGGCATCAACGACCTGACCGAGCTGGTCTTCAACGACGTCACCTACGACCTCGTCAACCACACCGCCAACTACAAGCCCGTGATCACCTCGAATGGCGGCAGTTCCTCGGCCTCGATCACCCTTCTGGAAAACACCAAGACCGTCACCACCATCCGGGCCACGGACCAGAATGCCGGATCGAAGCTGACCTATTCCATCATCGGCGGCGCGGACAAGGCGCTCTTCACCATCGATACCCGCACCGGCGCGCTCGCCTTCAAGGCCGCACCCGACTTCGAGAACCCGAAGGACAGCGGCAAGAACAATGCCTACGATCTGATCGTTCAGGTCAGCGACGGCAAGCTGATCGACATGCAGGCCCTGCAGGTGACGGTGAAGAACGTCAACGAAGCTCCGACGCCCCCAACCCTTTCCGGCACGTCGGTGAAGGAAAACGTTGCCGCTGGGACTCTTGTCGGCATTTTCTCTTCCAAAGACCCGGAGGGCAAAGCTCTCACCTACAAGCTCACGGATACGGCGGGCGGTCTCTTCAAGCTCTCGGGAACGAAGCTCGTCACGACAAAGCCTATCGATTTCGACAAGGTGCAGAAGGATACGGTTACAATCAATATCTCCGACGGTATCAACAAGGTGACGAAAGTCTTCACCATCACCATTGCCGATATCCTCGAGACGATCACCGGCACGGCAAAGGGCGACGTGCTGAAGGGTGGCATCGGCATGGACAAGATCCTTGGGCTCGCCGGAAACGACACGCTCTACGGTTATGCCGGCAGCGATATCCTCGACGGCGGCGATGGCAATGACCTGCTGGTCGGCGGTGCAGGCGGTGATCGTCTCGTCGGCGGCAACGGGACGGACACGGCCTCCTATGCCGGCGCGACCGCTGGCGTAACGGCCAGCCTCACCAAGTCCTCCATCAATACGGGCGATGCCAAAGGCGACACGTATTCGTCGATAGAGAACATCACAGGCTCCTCCTATGCCGACAAGCTCACGGGCGATGCGAAAGCCAATGTACTCGACGGCGGCGCGGGCGACGATATGCTGTCTGCCGGAGCGGGAAATGACCGGCTCATCGGCGGGCTCGGCTTCGACGACCTCCATGGCGGCGCAGGCAGCGATCGATTCGTCTTCCGGTCAGCGAAGGAACTCGGCACATCGAAAACGGCGACGGACACGATCTTCGACTTCTCGCAGAAGGAGAAGGATTTGATCGATTTCACCGCGATCGATGCGAACCTGAGAAAGGCGGGAGATCATGCCTTCGCCTTCATCGGCACAGCCAAGTTCTCCAATACCGCTGGCGAACTTCGCTACGAAAAGACGAAGGCTAACACTTACGTCTATGGCGACATCGATGGTAACGGCAAAGCTGATTTCGTGCTGCATATCGATGCCGCGCTTGCCTTCAAGGCAGGTGATTTCCTGTTGTAAGTGGGCAGTTACCCGACCTGTCATCGTCACTAAATCCCACCTTGCGAAGTGGCCATTGCAATATCAAGGATGTCCTCGGAACGACATTGTTCGCCCGACTGGCGCTTGTTGAAATGCGGAATCCGCGACTTCCGCCAATGGCGCACAAGTCGCACGGACTTGTCGCCGGCGACGTCTGCTTTCGGGCGGCGGCCAAGTTGGTCTTTACGGCCGACATGGGGGCGCGTTGCGGACAGGCTGCTCAAGCCGGAACCGGCCGGTCAGTCTTGGGGCCGATGGCCGACCGTCCGCTGCCAGGACACCCAACACGAAAAGCGGACATCTGATCTCTTGCCACCGAGGTCTGGGATTGGCCCGAAGGGGCCTTCAAATTTGACCAGCATCCCTTGCCAAGGTTGCGCTAAACCATTCTCGCGCCGATGGCGAGCGAGTGGACTTGAGACGATTCCGGCAGGGATCGTCGAGTTCTGGCAACTCTTTGGGCATGGCCGAACTGACGTAGTTGCGGCGAACGGAAGCACGTGCCTTCCGAAACGCCACTTACAAATAATCTCCTGAGCGCTCTTGACCTTCCCGCCGTGGGAAGCCCCATTTTGGTTCTAGCGAAAACCATCAGGAGATATTCCAATGTTCCGTCTCAATGTTCCGGACATGACCTGCGGCCACTGCGTCGGCGCGGTAACGAAGGCCGTGAAATCGGTCGATCCAGGGGCCGAGGTCGCAATCGATCTCGAGTCAAAAACGGCGTCCATCGAGTCCCAGGTCGTGGCTGACAGGTTCATCGCCGCGATCGCGGAAGCCGGTTACGGGGCCACCTTCATGAAATCGTGCTGCGGCCACGGAGCGTGACCCGCCATCCATCTCAATTACCCGCGCCGGGGCGTAATGGTCTATACTGATGAAAGTCAAGGCGCAGGGGAAGCGAAACACTACTTTGCGGTCAACGCCGACATTTGAGTCAGTATGATGGTAAGCCGAAATCGGTTTCTGACATTGTTGAGGTTGGTTTTGGCCGCAGTCGTTGCGGGCCTCCACCTCAACACGCCTGCGCAGGCCATGCCGGCTGATTGCCACACTGCGGACGTGACCGTTCAGGTCCTTCTCGCATCGCCACAACAGGCGTCCGTCGACGCAGACCATCACCACGGAAAGGTGTTCAAGGGCACGCTCTGTTGCGCGAAGGCGTGCGCCGTCTGTGTTGCCGCCATCCCTTCTCCCGCTTCGGTGGCGTGGAGTAACAAAATCACGCCGTCATATTTTCCCGACGCGCTTGTCGGCCTGTCAGGTCAGGCCGCGCCTGACGTCTTCGAGCCACCTCGATCCATCCTGTTTTGATGAACCTGGCCCGAGCCGTCTCGGGTCGAAATATCAGCAGGTCGGGATGCCCGACCAGGATCGAGAGAGATATCAAACATGTACCGCCGACAATTCCTCAAGACGCTGGCCATTGGCGCAGCGGCCATCGCACCAATCGCAAACTATCCCTGGTCAAACACCGCCCGGGCGGCGACCAGCGGAACAACCGATCTGTCCATCTCCAAGCGCGTCCTCGAGGTGAACGGGAAAGCCGCGACCGTATTTCAACTTGGCACGGCGGATGGAAAGCCCGGATTGGTCCTCAACGCCGGAGGCGACTTCGACGTCAACCTGTTGAACCAGTCGGGAGAAGACACGCTGGTCCACTGGCATGGGTTGACGCCCCCATGGGGCATGGACGGGGTGCCTGACAATCCAGCCAAACTCCTGGCCGCGGGCGAAAACCGCCATTACCGCTTTCCCGTCGGCCAGGGAGGCACGCACTGGATGCACGCGCATACACTTCAGGAGCAGGCGCTCCTAGCGGCCCCGCTGATCGTACGGACCGCGGCCGACCAAGCGCGGGACGAACAGGAAGTCGTCATCCTGCTCCATGACTTTTCCTTCAAGACCCCGGAGGAGTTGTTGGCCGGATTGAAGGCCCCGGGCTCTGGCCACGCCATGGCCGGGCGCATGGCCGCCGGGCAAATGGGGACCGCGATGCACGGCATGGAGGGGATGCACCAACAGCAAATGCCCGGCATGGCGATGCCGGGCATGCCAGCCATGGACCTGAACGACATCGAATACGACGCCTACCTTGCCAACGACCGTACACTGGATGATCCCGAGGTCGTCACCGTTGAAAAAGGAGGACGCGTTCGCCTTCGCATCATCAACGGGGCGACGGCGACCGCCTTCACCATCGACACCGGGACCCTTTCGGGCGATCTGATCGCAGTCGATGGGATTGACGTCGTCCCGCTACAAGGAAGCCGCTTTCCCGTCTCAATGGGACAGAGGATCGACATCCGCCTACGGCTTCCGGCAGGGCCTGGAGCGTTCCCCATTCTCGCGCTGCGCGAGGGCGCAAAGGAACGGACGGGCGTCATCCTGGCCACCGCGGACGCCAGCATCTCGAAGGTCAGTACGATCGCAGCCGACAGCGGCCCGATACTCGATCTTGCCTTGGAGGAAGCGCTGCTAGCCGCAACCCCGCTCGCCCGACACACCCCGGACAGGACATATTCGCTGACACTGAGCGGAGACATGGCCTCCTACGTCTGGGAAATCGGAAGTGCGGATGGGCCGATGAAGGTGACGACCGGGAACCGCGTCGAATTGGCGATGCGGAACATGTCGATGATGGCGCATCCGATGCACTTGCACGGACATCACTTTCAGGTCGTGGGCATCAACGGCAGACGCATCAACGGAGCGGTGCGCGACACGGTGCTCGTGCCGCCCATGGCGACAGTGGCTGTCCAGTTCGACGCGGCAAACCCCGGACACTGGCCGTTCCACTGCCACCACCTCTATCACATGGCGACGGGCATGATGTCGTTCGTAGCCTATCAAAACGCGATCTAGTCGGAGACTTGCGATGGCACATGAACACCACAAACATGGGCACGAACACTCCGGACACGATCATCACGGCCATGATCACCACGGACACCATCCTGAGTCCGGCCAGCCCAGTTCGATTTATACGCAGACCGTGCCGGAAGGCACGGTCTACACCTGCCCCATGCATCCGCAGATCAGGCAGATCGGCCCAGGCAATTGCCCGATCTGCGGCATGGCGCTGGAGCCGGTGATCGCCACGGCCGAGTCGGGACCCAGCGAAGAGTACCTGGACATGCGCCGCCGCTTCTGGGTCGGTCTCGTGCTTTCCCTGCCGGTCCTTGTTCTGGAGATGGGAGCCCATCTGACAAACCTGCACATGCTGCTGGGTCCGCAGACGTCGAACTGGCTGCAGATGATACTGGCGACCCCGGTCGTTCTCTGGGCGGGCTGGCCCTTCTTCCAGAGGGGTCGGCAGTCCCTGGTGACGCGCCACCTCAACATGTTCACGCTGATCGCGATGGGCACTGGGGTCGCATGGCTTTACAGCGTTGTCGCCACTGTCTCGCCGGGAATCTTTCCCGCCACCTTCCGTGCCGCCGAAGGCTCCGTTGCAGTCTACTTCGAGGCCGCGGCCGTCATCACCGTTCTCGTCCTGCTTGGACAGGTGCTGGAACTGCGGGCCCGCGAACAGACGGGCGGGGCAATCCGCGCGCTGCTCGACCTGGCTCCCAAGACCGCCCGCAGGGTGAATGCGGACGGCTCGGAGGAAGATGTCGGCCTCGATGTCGTGATGGTTGGAGATCGGCTGAGGGTTCGTCCGGGAGAGAAGGTTCCCGTGGACGGCATCCTTCTCGAAGGCCGCAGTTCGGTGGACGAATCGATGATCACCGGCGAATCCATGCCGGTGACCAAGGACGCCGGGTCAAAACTGATCGGCGGCACGATGAACCAGACCGGAGCCTTCGTTATGGAGGCCGGGAAGGTCGGCCGGGACACGATGCTTTCGCAGATCGTCCAGATGGTTGCCGATGCCCAACGGTCCCGCGCGCCGATCCAGCGCCTGGCGGATGAAGTGTCGGGCTGGTTCGTTCCGGTCGTGATCGTCGTCGCGATCGTGTCCTTTGCGAGCTGGATGCTGTTCGGCCCGGAGCCGCGGTTCGCGCATGGACTGGTGGCCGCCGTCGCCGTGCTCATCATCGCATGCCCCTGCGCATTGGGCCTGGCGACGCCGATGTCGATCATGGTCGGCGTCGGCCGTGGCGCGCGACTTGGCGTACTGATCAAGAACGCCGAAGCCCTCGAGCGGTTCGAGAAGGTCGATACCCTGGTCGTCGACAAGACCGGAACGCTTACCGAGGGGCGGCCCAAGGTCACGGCCATCATCCCGAGCGATCGACTGTCCGAGGCCGAACTGCTCCGCCTTGCCGCGACACTGGAAAACCCCAGCGAGCACCCGCTTGCGCTTGCGATCGTCAACGCCGCCAGAGAACGCGACGTTCCGATTGGAAACGCACAGGATTTCGACAGTCCGGTCGGCAAAGGCGTCACCGGCAAAGTTGATGGCCACGCCATCATCCTTGGGAGCCACCGGATAATGGAAGAGGAGCAGATCGACGTCTCCTCCATGACGAACAAGGCCGAGGAACTGCGCGACGAAGGGGCGACGGTCATCTTCATGGCCATGGATGGTCAGGTCGCAGGTCTCTTCGCCATCGCCGACCCGATCAAGGCAACGACGCCGGACGCCGTAAAGGCACTTGTCGAGGCAGGTATTCGCGTCGTCATGCTCACAGGTGACAACAAGACAACGGCGCACGCCGTGGCCCGCCGCCTCGGCATTTCCGAAGTCGAGGCGGAAGTCCTTCCGGAGGACAAAAGCAAGATCGTCACGCGCTTGCGAAGCGAGGGGCGGATCGTCGGCATGGCCGGGGATGGGGTCAACGACGCGCCCGCGCTTGCGGCTGCCGATGTCGGCATCGCGATGGGTACGGGGACTGACGTGGCGATCGAAAGCGCCGGGGTGACGCTCCTCAAGGGCGATCTCCAGGGCATCGTTCGCGCACGGCAACTGAGCCACGCGACTATGTCGAACATCCGCCAGAACCTGTTCTTCGCCTTCATCTACAATGCCTTGGGTGTTCCCGTGGCGGCCGGGGTCCTCTATCCGGCCTTAGGCCTCCTCCTGTCCCCCATCATCGCTGCTGCCGCCATGGCGCTGTCGTCTGTGAGCGTCATCGGCAACTCGCTGAGATTGAGGAGCGTCAAGCTATGACTTCGCCACGGACCTGGACACTGATGGCCGCATCTTTGGTCGTCATCGTCCTGTTCTTCGTCCTTCGGGAGCATTGGGGACACGCACTTGGGTTCCTGCCATATCTCGTTCTGCTGGCTTGCCCCGTCATGCACCTCTTCCACGGGCATGGTGGGCATGGCCATCACCGAGGTGCT
Organism: Rhizobium sp. ARZ01; assembly: GCF_014851675.1. Lineage (NCBI taxonomy): Bacteria > Pseudomonadati > Pseudomonadota > Alphaproteobacteria > Hyphomicrobiales > Rhizobiaceae > Rhizobium > Rhizobium sp. ARZ01. The sequence goes on along the minus strand of NZ_JACVAE010000005.1, from coordinate 4,460 downwards.
TCGGGCGAAGAAAAATGAGCTACGGGTACTCGGCCAACTGCGGGGTTCGCATCCAGGCCTCGGCCGAGGCCCTCTTCGACTATCTTGACGATCATCGCCGCCTCGCCGGCCATATGTCGCGACCATCGATGATGATGCTCGGCGGCCGAATGTCGTACGAGTTCGATCTCACCGAAGGTCGGGAAATCGGCGGGCGGATACGCATGACCGGGGCCTTCCTCGGCATGAGGCTCTACGTAGAAGAGACGATCGTCGAGCGGCGGCCACCTGTTCGCAAAGTCTGGGAAACGACGAACAAGCCCCTCCTCCTGGTCATCGGTTCATACCGGATGGGTTTTGACATCGAAGCGACGCAGGTAGGTTGCGATCTGAGGGTGTTTATCGACTACGAGCTTCCACCGACAACGACCGGGCGTCTGATCGGCCGTTTCCTTGGCCCGACGTATGCACGGTGGTGCGTGGACCGAATAGCTTCGGATGCCGCCATCCGTTTCCAACAGCAGGGTCTTTGACCAAACACAAACCAGCCTTCCCACGGCGGTGGTATATTCGCCCTTGTCGGCGTGTTCCGCCGCATTGCCGTGTGTACGCCGACCAAATTGTGGACGCAAAAGGAGAACGCAAATGGCCCCGGGAAAACTGGCATGCATGGCAGTAGCTGCCATTCTTCTATCGATTGGTCCCGTTTCCGCCCAGTCAGGCGATGACACCACTCAGAGCCAGGGAACGCAGGCAGGGCAAAGCCAGATGCCCGGAATGGGGATGGGCGGCAGAATGCAGGGTATGATGGGCGGGATGCCCATGGGTCCGATGCGCGGTCACATGATGAAAATCATGTTTGCTGTAGCGGACACGGACGGCGACGGTGCATTGTCGTTTGAAGAGGTCACCGCAGTCCACAAACGCATTTTCGACAGCGTGGACGCCAACAAGGACGGCAAGGTGACGCTGGAAGAGATGCAGACCTTTATGCAGGGTCAATGAGAATTGGCGCGGCCACGTGAGGACCGCCAGGCTTTCGAACCAACCATCGGAAACACGCGCCGCACTTTGGCGGCGGAGATGTCTGTGACCCGTGTAGCGGGGTAGGAGGCGGTCCTCCTACCCCAGCCCCATTATCAGTGGGAGCTATGCGTGGTGGGCTGCGTTTCGTCGGGCGTAAACGACGCGGCCTGGAACAGTGCTGGCTGGCTTTCGCCCTCCACAACCAGCTTGCCTACCAAACCGCGCGCCGCCCGCGACAAGGCATGGTCAACCAGTACGTATTCACCGGGAACGTCCAAGGTCATGTCGACCACCGATGCGCCGCCTGGCGGCACGGTGATCGTTTGCACGTCTGTCAATGGCTCCGTCGTCAGCGACGCGAGCTGGTAGGCCTTGTCAAAGATTTCACCGATCACGTGGAAACTCGATGTCTTGTTCGGCCCGCCGACCCCGAAGTAGATGCGGATCGTCTCGCCGACCTTGGCCGTCAAAGCGTTGTCGCCGGTCAGCGCGTTGGCGGCTCCGTTAAACACATAGTACTCCGGGACTTCCGCCATCAGCTTGTCGAGGTTCTCGGTCAATTTCCCCTTTGAGCCGTATGCCTGTGACGTGTAGACCTCGCCCTGCATGACGTAGAACTCCCGATCGACAGGCGGGAGGCCCTCCTCCGGCTCGATGAGGATCAATCCGTACATGCCGTTGGCGATGTGCTGCGCCGCAAGCGGCACCGCACAGTGATAAACGTAAAGGCCTGGTTTCAGCGCCTTGAACGAAAATCCCTTCGTTTCTCCTGGTGCGGCATCCGTCGCTACGGCCCCACCGCCGGGGCCGGTCACGGCATGGAAGTCGACGCTATGGCGTTCGCTGCTATCAGCCAGGTTCGTGAGTTCCACCTGGATCGTGTCGCCCACCCGTGCGCGAACAAATGGGCCAGGGACTTTCTTGTTGAATGTCCAGAAGTGATAGCTTGCTCCGTCGGCCAGCCTGCCGGTCACCTCGACGGTGTCTAGATTGACCTTGATTGTTTCGGGGGCGCTCCTCTCCACTGGCCGCGCCAGGTCAGTGGCCGCCCGGACAATGTCAAGCGGAGCAGCGGCAGTCCCGTTTTCGGCCGGATGGTCGTGGGAGCCTCCGGCGAAGGCCGGGGCAACCGTCGCCGAGAGAAGCGCCAGTGTCACGCCCAAAGGTGAATATCTACGGAAGTTGGTCATCGGAAATCCCTAAACGTTGCGTGTACTGCGCAGTTCAACAGCTCCGCGATGTCGCCTTCTTTGAGTTACCGCAAGTAGGGCAAGTACTCGCGAATACGAAGCCTTGTCGCTGGCGACGTCTGCTTTCGGGCAGCGGCCAAGCTTGTCTCTACGGCCGACATGGGGCGCAAAGCGCTCATTCGCGTCTAGACCGCCAACGGCAGCTTCCGGGCATAAGCGGCCATCTGCTCTGATCTACAAATTCCTAGTTAGAAGGGAAAGCGCATCGTCAACTTTATTCTTTTAAATCAATATGTTGTGGCGGCGAAGTTGAACTGTCCGCGTTGGCGCAAAGTAGAAATGTCACTTTGAGCCGTCGCATGGCACGATGACCAGCCCCGATCTGACCGGCTGATCCGGTTGCAAGATCAGATCGGGGCGTGAACGGCACCCCTTCGGCTCTAGCTTTGAGACTTCGCGCCGCGGATCATTCCGCAGCATCAATTCGGGAAAGTGCCTTCTCGCGTCGTGCGATCACCACGGGGTCGTTCATGAAATCCGTCCTCTTGCCCGGCTTGCGGCCCCGCGGTTTATAGCCAATCTTCTCGCTGTTCGTCTTCACGGCCGGCTGCTTCTGCTGCTCCTGACGCTCCTTGATGTAGGCCAGGACATCACCGAGCCGCTTGTTCTCGGTGATCGCCGCATGCGTCACCCGCTGGTCCTTGTCGAATATTCTGTAGGGCAGGGAATGCCCCTTCCAGCGCACATCCAGCCTGCCGTCGGCAAGCGCGTAGGTCTCGACATAGCGACCGACCAGCCCGCGCGTCACCTCGGTCTCCTCCAGCATGATCCGCTGGCGCTCGAACGAAAACGTCAACTGGGCACCGACATAACGCTGCTCACGTTTGCACAGGACGTCGCGCAGCCGATCCGGGGCAAGGTTCAGCGGCCGATGCAGATCATCAGATCGGGCAGGGGTAATGGCAAACTGGCGGTTATAGCGCTCCATGTACCGAGGCAGGAAAGCGTTGCCTCGTCCATGCCGCAGATGCCCTCGAGGCGCAGATCCTTGATCAACCGGTCCTGTAGCGTCCGGTTCATCCGCTCAACCCGGCCTTTGGCCTGACTAGAATTTGCGCAAAGAATCTCGATGTTTAGCTCTGAGAGTGCACGCCCGAACTGGGTCATGCCCTGGCCGCCCTTGGCATCCTTCTTCGCAACCCGAAACACCGAATGCTTGTCGGAGTAGAAGGCGACTGGAGCCCCATGCGCCTTCAGATAGAGCTCGAGCGCCTCGAAATAGCTGAACGCACTTTCCGATCGTACAAACCGCAACTGCATCAGCTTGCCGGTCGCGTCATCGACGAACACCAGAAGCGAGCACGGCGGCCCGCGATCCTCAAACCAGTGATGTTCCGACCCGTCGATCTGCACCAGTTCACCATAGGCCTCGCGCCGCAATCGTGGCTGATGAAACGTCCGCCGCTGCTTGCGCGACAGCCACAGGCCGGCATCCGCCATCCATTGGCGCAGGGTCTCGCGCGACACCGTCAGACCATCACGCTCGGCAAGCTTCTCGGCCGCCAGCGTCGGACCAAAGTCCACATAGCGCTCGCGCACGATCGCCATGGCATAATCGCGCATGCCGTGACAAATCCGATTGTTCGATGGCCGGCCGATCGCCTTGTGCCGGATCGACGCTGCACCGCCAGTGCTGATCCGATCCAGCAGACGACGCACCTGGCGCGTGCTTAAGCCCAGGACATGCGCCGCCGACGCCAACGTCATGCGCCCGGCGGTCACTTTCGACAAAACCTCGATCCGCTGCAGGTCGCGTTCGCTCATCGCAATCAATCCCATCCGCAATCTCCCAGGTCATCAAAGCCCGGGGAGAGTGACATTCTTACTTTACAGAATCAGGACATTCTAACTTTGCGGCTACATTACCTAAATTGGATAAGCTTTATTTATGGAACCAAGACGTTCCACCAGTCGATGCTCATCAGCAATCGGTCTGTTGAGCCAACCGTCCTCAGCCTCAGGCATTTAACGCACGCCCATAGGCGTCGAGTACGCTTTCCTTCAGCGTTTCCGAGATCGTCGGATGCGGGAAGATCGTGTGCATCAGCTCTTCTTCGGTCGTCTCCAGGTTCATCGCCACGACGAAGCCCTGGATCAATTCGGTTACTTCCGCGCCGACGAGATGGGCGCCGAGCAGTTCGCCGGTCTTCCTGTCGAAGATCGTCTTGACCATGCCCTGGTCCTCGCCGAGCGCGATCGCCTTGC